>NZ_PTRF01000008.1:0-190271 GCF_002965705.1 Escherichia sp. MOD1-EC6842
AGGATCGCGCCGTCCATCTGCGCAGCACCGGTGATCATGTTTTTAACATAGTCGGCGTGCCCCGGGCAGTCTACGTGCGCGTAGTGACGGGTCGGGGTGTCGTATTCAACGTGAGAAGTGTTGATGGTGATACCACGAGCTTTTTCTTCCGGCGCGTTATCGATCTGGTCGAATGCACGAGCAGCACCGCCGTAGGTTTTAGCCAGTACGGTGGTGATTGCAGCGGTCAGAGTAGTTTTACCGTGGTCAACGTGGCCGATAGTACCAACGTTAACGTGCGGTTTTGTACGTTCAAATTTTTCTTTAGACACGGCTATATTCCTTACTATAGTGCTCTCCCCTTCAGGAGAGAGCACGGGACTTTGGTATTAACCCTGAGGCTTATTTACCACGGGCTTCAATTACGGCCTGAGCAACGTTACTCGGCGCTTCATCATACTTCAGGAATTCCATAGTGTATGATGCGCGACCTTTGGTCAGAGAACGCAGCTGAGTTGCATATCCGAACATTTCAGACAGCGGTACTTCAGCGTGGATCTTAACGCCAGTAACTTCAGATTCCTGACCTTTGAGCATACCACGACGACGGCTCAAGTCACCGATAACGTCACCGGTGTTCTCTTCCGGAGTTTCTACTTCAACCTTCATGATCGGCTCAAGCAGAACTGGTTTCGCTTTCTTAAAGCCTTCTTTAAAGGCGATAGAAGCAGCCAGTTTAAACGCCAGTTCAGAGGAGTCAACGTCATGGTAAGAACCGAAGTGCAGACGAATACCCATGTCTACTACCGGGTAGCCTGCCAGCGGACCTGCTTTCAGCTGTTCCTGGATACCTTTATCAACGGCCGGGATGTATTCGCCAGGGATTACACCACCTTTAATGTCGTTGATGAACTCGTAGCCTTTCGGGTTAGAACCCGGCTCCAGCGGGTACATGTCGATAACAACATGACCATACTGACCACGACCACCAGACTGTTTCGCGTGTTTACCTTCAACATCGGTAACTTTCTGGCGGATAGTTTCACGGTAAGCAACCTGCGGTTTACCTACGTTCGCTTCAACGTTGAATTCACGCTTCATACGGTCAACGATGATGTCGAGGTGCAGCTCACCCATACCCGCGATGATGGTCTGGTTAGATTCTTCGTCAGTCCATACACGGAAAGACGGGTCTTCTTTAGCCAGACGGCCCAGAGCCAGACCCATTTTTTCCTGGTCAGCTTTGGTTTTCGGTTCAACTGCGATGGAGATTACCGGCTCAGGGAATTCCATACGTTCCAGAATGATCGGCGCATCCGGGTCACACAGGGTGTCACCAGTAGTTACGTCTTTCAGACCGATTGCAGCAGCGATGTCGCCCGCGCGAACTTCTTTGATCTCTTCACGTTTGTTAGCGTGCATCTGAACGATACGACCGAAACGCTCACGTGCAGCTTTCACGGAGTTCAGTACGGTATCACCAGAGTTAACCACACCGGAGTACACACGGAAGAAGGTCAAGTTACCAACAAACGGGTCGGTAGCGATTTTGAACGCCAGTGCAGAGAACGGCTCGTCATCACTTGCGTGACGCTCAGCCGGAGTGTCTTTACCGTCGTCCAGGATACCGTTGATCGCAGGTACGTCAACCGGGGATGGCAGGTAATCAATTACCGCATCCAGCATCGCCTGAACACCTTTGTTCTTGAACGCAGAACCACAGGTTACCAGGATGATTTCGTTGTTCAGAACGCGCTGACGCAGAGCACCTTTGATTTCTGCTTCAGTCAGTTCTTCACCACCCAGGTATTTTTCCATCAGCTCTTCAGAAGCTTCAGCTGCGGATTCGATCAGGTTCTGGTGCCATTCGTTAGCCAGTTCAACCATGTCTGCCGGGATATCTTCGTATTCGAAGGTTACGCCCTGGTCAGCGTCGTTCCAGTTGATAGCTTTCATTTTCACCAGGTCAACAACACCGGTGAAATGTTCTTCAGCACCAATCGCCAGCTGCAGCGGAACCGGGTTCGCGCCCAGACGGGTTTTGATCTGGTTAACAACTTTCAGGAAGTTCGCACCCATGCGGTCCATTTTGTTAACGAACGCAATGCGCGGAACTTTATATTTGTTTGCCTGACGCCATACGGTTTCAGACTGCGGCTGAACACCACCAACTGCGCAGTAAACCATTACCGCACCATCGAGAACACGCATGGAACGTTCTACTTCGATTGTGAAGTCAACGTGCCCCGGGGTGTCGATGATGTTGATGCGATGCGGCTCATACTGCTTAGCCATACCAGACCAGAATGCAGTAGTCGCAGCGGAAGTGATGGTAATACCACGTTCCTGCTCCTGCTCCATCCAGTCCATGGTTGCAGCGCCGTCATGAACTTCACCGATTTTATGGTTTACACCGGTGTAGAACAGAATACGTTCGGTAGTAGTGGTTTTACCGGCGTCGATGTGCGCACTGATACCGATGTTACGGTAGCGTGCGATGGGTGTTGTACGAGCCATTTGTTTCCTCGTTTATCTTTTAGGCGTTCAATTTAAGTAGCCCAAAGCGGGCTGCTTACTGGAAGCGCCCGCCTGGTGACTAAAACTCCGAAGGGATTACCAACGGTAGTGTGCGAACGCCTTGTTGGCTTCGGCCATACGGTGAACGTCTTCACGTTTCTTAACTGCAGTACCTTTGTTTTCTGCAGCATCGGAAAGTTCGTTCGCCAGGCGCAGAGCCATGGATTTATCACCGCGTTTACGAGCAGCTTCAACGATCCAACGCATTGCCAGAGCATTACGACGAACCGGACGGACTTCAACTGGTACCTGATAAGTAGAACCACCAACGCGGCGAGACTTAACTTCGACAGTCGGGCGCACGTTTTCGAGAGCTACTTCGAATGCTTCCAGTTCAGATTTACCAGAACGCTGAGCCAGGGTCTCCAGCGCGCTGTATACGATAGATTCGGCAGTAGATTTTTTACCATCTACCATCAGGATATTTACAAATTTAGCCAGCAGTTCTGATCCGAACTTCGGATCCGGCAGAATTTTACGCTGACCAATGACGCGACGACGTGGCATGGAAATACTCCGTTGTTAATTCAGGATTGTCCAAAACTCTACGAGTTTAGTTTGACATTTAAGTTAAAACGTTTGGCCTTACTTAACGGAGAACCATTAAGCCTTAGGACGCTTCACGCCATACTTGGAACGAGCCTGCTTACGGTCTTTAACGCCGGAGCAGTCAAGCGCACCACGTACGGTGTGGTAACGAACACCCGGGAGGTCTTTAACACGACCGCCACGGATCAGGATCACGGAGTGCTCCTGCAGGTTGTGACCTTCACCACCGATGTAGGAAGTCACTTCGAAACCGTTAGTCAGACGAACACGGCATACTTTACGCAGTGCGGAGTTCGGTTTTTTAGGAGTGGTAGTATATACACGAGTACATACGCCACGTTTTTGCGGGCATGCTTCCAGCGCAGGCACGTTGCTTTTCGCAACTTTGCGAGCACGTGGTTTGCGTACCAGCTGGTTAACTGTTGCCATTAAATAGCTCCTGGTTTTAGCTTTTGCTTCGTAAACACGTAATAAAACGTCCTCACACAATATGAGGACGCCGAATTTTAGGGCGATGCCGAAAAGGTGTCAAGAAATATACAACGATCCCACCGTTACCAGGCGACCTGGCTGGTGTGCTTAACCGTAAGTCTGACGAAATCAGTATAGTCAATGGGAGTGATATCGTTCGAAATTCGACCAACCAAACCACGAGCGATGAGGTCTTCGTTCAGGGCATAGACCTTAATGGGGGCATTACGCAAACTTTCAAGGTAGCGGTTACCATCAGCTGCGGCAGTTACGCCATCCTGCAATAACAGCAGTTCATCCCCCTCGCTGAGCAGACGCAGCAGCGCAGGAAAATCCGTCAGCCAGGGTGAGCGATGTAATGTATGCAGCATGTAAGCCTCAAAATCTCAAAATAACATCGTAGTTGCCGAGTTCCCGACGTAATGCTTCTGCTTCGAGCGGAGTGACGTCGACAACAAAGGGTGTCTGCGGATCTAACCCACGTTCACGTAGTGAAGCCGCACAAACCCAGCACTGTTCAATATCATACAGCCCCAGCAGTTTAAAGGTTGCGATATAATCACGCGCCAGCACCGCATCGGGCTTTTGCCCAGGCAGAAGCTGAAAAACGCCATCGGCAATAAAGAAGACGGCGAGCTCGTCAGTTAATGCGGAAGTCGCCAATAAAGCATCTAATCCTTCACGGCCAGCAGCTGTACCATGAGGTGCAGTAGAAAAAACAAACGCAATTCGTTTCATCAGAACTGTACCACCCTGTCGCAAGTCAGCGAGGCTTCAGCCAGAGCGCCAAGACCACTTAAGGTAAAGCCCGGCTGGAGATTTACAGATGCCAGACCGAGTCTTCCAGCTTCAGTTTCATCGACGATACCGCGACGTAATGCTGCCGCCACGCAAATGTTCAGCGCCACACCATGTTGTGTATTCAGTTGTTGCCAGCCACGCACAAGGTCAAATTCATCGCTTGCCGGTGAGGTCAATTGGTTAGCGTTATAGACCCCTTCACGATAGAAAAAGACGCTGCTTAACTCATGGCCTTCTGCTATCAGCGCCTGCGCAAACTGAAAAGCACTACTCGCCTGTTGCGTACCGTATGCTGGCCCGGTTACCACGATGGCAAAACGCATTACTTCTCTTGCCCCTGGAAATCACCGCTCTTGAACTGACGGATATAGAGATAAACAGTGTGCTTGGAGATGTTCAGACGATCTGCAACCTGGTTGATCGCGTCTTTAATATCGAAGATCCCTTTCTCGTAGAGATTCAGCACGATCTGACGATTTTTGGCGTTATTGGCAACATTGCGATCGGCATTCACTTCTTCGATGGTGAACTCCAGCGTTTGGGTAACCAGATCTTCAACAGAAGAGGCAAAGTTGACGCTTGAACCGACATCCGGGGTTTCTGGCGGCACAAAAGTGCTCATAATCTGCGAGAAGGGAACATCAAGATTCATATTGATGCACAGCAGACCAATTACACGCTGTTCGCGGTTACGAATGGCGATAGTCAGGGACTTCATTAATACACCGCTTTTGGCGCGAGTAAAATAGCATTTAGAAACGCTGCTATCCGCCCCCGTCATATCGTGCAGCATACGCAGCGCCAGATCGGTAATCGGCGAACCAATCTTCCGGCCTGTATGTTCACCGTTGGCAATACGAATGGCTGAACATTTCAAATCCTGCAAAGAGTGCAAAACGATTTCACAGTGGGAGCCAATGAGCATCGCTAACCCGTCCACCACAGCTTCGTAGGATTTCAGAATATCAAAATCGGTCTGGTCGAAAGGACGTTGATCCAGTAAATCCAACTCACTGGTTTCATTGGTTAAAAGCGACCTGGACATGAAAAAAAACACTCCTTTTCAGGAGCCTGTCGTTAACTTTTCAGGGCAGGCTCATTAATGATGCGGGTAACTAAATTAATACAGCGGAGGTTCCGCTTTCCAGCACTAATTATATCCGGCCTGTAATAAAAAAAACCGCCGCCTGGTCAGGCGGCGGTTCTTAATGCTTATTTTTTAGCAGAATCTGCGGCTTTCGCATCGGCTTCTGGCTTCGCATCAGCCTTCGGCGCTGGTTTCACATCCAGCAACTCTACGTCAAATACCAGAGTAGAGTTTGGTGGGATCCCCGGAACACCCGCTTTACCGTAAGCCAACTCTGGTGGAATAACCAATTTGATCTTGCCACCTTTCTTGATGTTCTTCAGGCCTTCGGTCCAGCCTGGGATAACGCCGTCCAGACGGAAAGAGAGCGGTTCACCACGGGTGTAAGAGTTATCGAACTCTTTACCGTCGATCAGCGTACCCTTGTAGTTCACTACAACAGTATCGCTGTCTTTCGGTGCTTCGCCTTTACCGGCTTCTACTACTTGATAAACCAGGCCAGTCGAAGAGGTTTTCACACCTTTCTCTTTAGCAAATTTCTCGCGGTACTCTTTGCCTTTAGCTTCGTTATCAGCCGCGTCTTTTTCCATCTTCGCCTGAGCAGAAGACTTCACGCGAGCTTCGAATGCTTGCAGAGTCTGTTCGATCTCTTGATCGGAAAGTTTGCTCTTATCGGCAAACGCATCCTGGACACCGGCGATCAGCTGATCTTTATCCAGCTTAATGCCCAACTTTTCTTGTTCTTGCAGAGAATTTTCCATGTAACGACCCAGCGAAGCACCCAGTGCGTAAGCTGATTTCTGATCGTCATTTTTGAACGCTGCTTTGCTGTCAGCAGTTGTGGCAGGTTTCGCCGCTTCGGCAGCAAAAGTAATTGGTGTATGCAGGGCAACGGCCATTGTGGTCGCCAGCAGCGTTACTTTAAACAGTGATTTCATCCATATCTCCAGGCTCGGGGCATCTCACCCCAGGGTTAACTATTATCAGAAGGGTACTATAAAGCGTTGTCGGATAAATCTACATACAGACACGCCCTATTATCATCTATTTTCAGACTCTTTTTGTTTAAATTAGTTTCGATGTCGCGAAATGAGTGCTGTCTCTGGCAGCAAAGTTAAGTAGAATCCGCAGCGATCATTCGACCAAAGAGGTGAACCATGCAGGATTTATCGATGGAAGCACGCCTGGCAGAGCTGGAGAGCCGACTGGCTTTTCAGGAAATCACCATTGAAGAACTGAACGTCACGGTGACCGCTCATGAAATGGAGATGGCAAAACTGCGCGATCATCTGCGTCTGCTTACTGAGAAGTTAAAAGCCAGCCAGCCGTCGAACATCGCGTCGCAGGCTGAAGAAACGCCACCGCCACATTACTGAGGCGAAAAAAAAGCGGGTAATTCCCGCTTTTTTGATACCGTTACGGTATTAGTGGCAACCGCAACCGCCGTTACCTTTACCACCACAGCAGCCTTCGCCACCGTGTTCATGACCGTGATCGTGACCGCCGCAGCAACCGTCGTGATCGTGGTGATGATCGTGCGCGCCATGAACGTGACCATGAGCCAGTTCTTCTTCAGTCGCTTCGCGAATCGCCACAACTTCAACGTTGAATTTCAGGTTCTGACCCGCCAGCATGTGGTTACCATCAACCACGACGTGATCGTCTTCAACAGCAGTGATCTCAACCGGCACCGGACCCTGGTCAGTTTCAGCCAGGAAACGCATACCTACCTGCAGTTCATCAACGCCCATAAATACGTCTTTAGGAACGCGCTGCACCAGGTTTTCGTCGTACTGGCCGTAAGCGTCGTTCGCGCCAACAGCTACATCAAATTTGTCGCCAACTTCATGACCTTCCAGCGCCGTTTCCAGGCCAGAGATCAGGGAACCGTGACCATGCAGGTAGTCCAGCGGCGCACTCACCGGAGACTCATCAACCAACACACCGTCTTCTGTACGTACCTGATAGGCCAGGCTGACCACCAGGTCTTTTGCTACTTTCATGATATCTCCTGAGCATGGGAAGAATAGTGGCGCAGATTGTATCGGAATTCTGCTGCCGTGTACTCACTAGCTTAAAAAAACTCGGCGCATATCGCTAGTCCGGATGAAAAATCCCAATCACTTGCTCATCTTTGCGAACGTGATCGCGGGCTTCTTTATCGGCTTCACGCATCTGATGCCCACACTTAACACATTCAACAATATCAATATTATTTTCGCGCCACATCGCCATTGAGTCTTGCGCCTGACAGGCTGGACATTTCGCGCCAGCAATAAAACGTTTTCGGATTGCCATCTTCACCCTCTACTCAAATTCATCCCAGCCATCCATTTGGCGTCGTTCTTGTTGCATTTCACGCTGGAAAATCTCTTCCAGTTCGCGTCGGGCTTCCCTGGCGCGAGAAATTTGTACGGTATCAGCGTGCATCGGGATAAGTTCCCGCAGCATTCGCATATCCAGGCGACGAAAATGCAGTTGCGCCCGCTGCGCCTGGTGTGGATGCATACCTAGCGACACTAACGTCTTGCGCCCCAGCTCTAACGCACTGGAGAATGTTTCACGGGAAAACTGTGTCACCCCTGCTTGTAATAACTCATGTGCTTCGACACGTCCGCGCGCTCGCGCAAGAATATGCAAATGCGGGAAGTGCTGCTGGCATATTTCCACCAGCTTCATGGTGTCTTCCGGCTCGTTACAGGTAATGACGATAGACTCTGCGGCCTCTGCGCCCGCAGAACGTAAAAGATCTACCTGCGTAGCGTCGCCGTAATAAACTTTGTAGCCATATTTGCGCATCAGGTTCACGGCGCTGATGTCCCGCTCCAGCACGGTAATGCGCATTTTATTCGCCATCAACAAACGACCAATCACCTGACCAAAACGCCCAAAGCCCACGACAATGACCTGCGGTTTATCATCGTTGACCCACGGTTTTTCATCTTCTTCTTCCGTTCCGTTAAACTGGCGGGATAGCCATTTATCCACCAGCTTCATCAGCAGCGGCGTGGTCATCATGGAAAGCGTGACCGTCACCAGTAACAGCGCCATCTGGTCGCCCTGGAATAAGCGTTGTGAAGAAGCGGTAGAAAAGAGCACAAAGGCAAATTCACCGCCCTGGCTCAGCACGCCAGCAAACTGCATCCGCTCAGAACTGCGCACGCCATACAGGCGCGCTAACAGATACAGCACAAGAATTTTCACCGCCACCAGCACGACCACGCTTATCACTACCCACAACAGATGGGTATAAAGCACCCCGAGGTTTAGCGACATCCCGACGGAGATAAAAAATAGCCCGAGCAGTAAGCCTTTAAACGGATCGATAGCCGTTTCCAGTTCATGGCGATATTCACTTTCCGCCAGCAGCACGCCCGCAATAAACGTACCGAGCGCCATCGACAGCCCCAGCGCATCCATAAACAATGCGGAACCCAGCACCAGCAGCAGCGTCGCGGCGGTGAACACTTCCCGCACGCCAGAAGCTGCAATAAAACGGAATACCGGGCGCAGTAAATAGCGCCCACCAATCAACATACCGACAAATGCCAGCACCTTCATGCCGATCTTCATCCAGTCGAAATGTTCGTCTGCCGAACCCGCCAACAATGGCACTAACGCCAGCGCCGGGATCACCGCCAGATCCTGAAATAGCAGAACCGAAAACCCGAGCTGCCCGGATTCGCTTCGATTCATCCCTTTCTCACGCATCAGTTGCAACGCCATTGCGGTTGAAGACATCGCCAGACCAATGCCACCTACCACCGCCGCCTGCCAGGCGAAATCCGTCAGCATCAATAATCCCGCCAGCAACGCCGCGCTTAACAGTACCTGTGCCGCGCCTACGCCAAAAATCGAGCGTCGCAATTGCCAAAGCTTGGAGGGATTCAACTCCAGCCCAATGATAAACATCAGGAACACCACGCCGAGTTCCGAAAAGTGGAGGATCTCATCGACGTCGCTAATAAACCCAAGCCCCCATGGGCCAATCGCAATCCCTGCCAGCAAATATCCCAACACAGCGCCAATACCCAGCCGCGATGCCAGCGGCACCGCAGCCACCGCCGCGAAGAGAAACAGCACTCCCGCGAGTAAAAAATCGGAACCTTCCATCAGCGGCCTCCTGGGGGCAGTGGATTTGCCAGCCAGTCGCCGTAGGCTCTGGCGTGACTCGCCAGCTCCTGTGCGCTTTGCCGTCTCGCCCAGTAAATAATAATGGGGCTTAACCAATGCATCCGGCACATGCCCGCCGCCAGTTCAAAGGGGCGCAGAACATCGCTCATCGGGTAGCGATTCAACGCGTCATAACGGTAAGCACTTTCCGGCTCGCCAGTGGTGATCACGCTACGCCAGTACTTTCCCGCCAGTTGGTTTCCCCCCGGCCCGCTGGCAAAACCACGGCTTAATACCCGGTCCAGCCACTCTTTCAGTAGCGCCGGGCAGCTATAGGTATAAAGAGGATGCTGAAAGACAATCACCTCGTGCTCGCGCAGTAATGCCTGCTCACGGGGGATATCAATAAAAAAATCGGGATAGTGCGCGTAAAGGTCGTGCACGGTAACATTGCTGAGCTGCGTGGCCGGTTTAAGCAGTACCCGGTTTGCCACCGAGTCCTGAGATTCCGGATGGGCATACAGCAGCAAAACTTTCGCTGGCTGAGACATCATCCCCCTCCCGGTATGGTTTTTGTGTATAGTCGCTGTTTTGGGCTACCATTGCGCCCGGTGCGGCAGCTCGCCCATACATTACATTATCATAATGATAAGTTAACATAGTCTGAACATACGGCGCCTTATGATTGTTTTCTCCTCGTTACAAATTCGTCGCGGCGTGCGCGTCCTGCTGGATAATGCCACCGCCACCATCAACCCTGGGCAGAAAGTCGGCCTGGTGGGTAAAAACGGCTGTGGTAAATCTACCCTGCTGGCATTGCTGAAAAATGAAATCAGCGCCGACGGCGGCAGCTACACCTTTCCTGGTAACTGGCAACTGGCGTGGGTGAATCAGGAAACGCCGGCGCTACCGCAACCTGCGCTGGAATATGTCATTGATGGCGACCGCGAATATCGCCAACTGGAAGCGCAGTTGCACGACGCCAACGAACGTAACGACGGGCACGCCATCGCCACCATTCATGGCAAGCTGGATGCTATCGACGCGTGGAGTATTCGCTCCCGCGCCGCCAGCCTGCTGCACGGCCTCGGTTTCAGCAACGAACAACTGGAGCGCCCGGTGAGTGATTTCTCCGGTGGCTGGCGTATGCGTCTTAACCTCGCCCAGGCGCTGATTTGCCGTTCAGACTTGCTGCTGCTCGACGAACCGACTAACCACCTCGATCTTGATGCGGTTATCTGGCTGGAAAAATGGCTGAAGAGCTATCAGGGCACGCTGATCCTGATCTCTCACGACCGCGACTTCCTCGATCCGATCGTCGATAAAATTATTCATATCGAACAGCAAAGCATGTTCGAGTACACAGGTAACTACAGCTCGTTTGAAGTGCAGCGCGCCACCCGCCTGGCGCAGCAACAGGCGATGTATGAAAGCCAACAAGAACGTGTAGCGCATCTGCAAAGTTATATCGACCGTTTCCGTGCCAAAGCCACTAAAGCGAAGCAGGCACAGAGCCGCATTAAGATGCTTGAGCGCATGGAGCTGATTGCCCCCGCGCACGTCGATAACCCGTTCCGCTTTAGCTTCCGCGCGCCGGAAAGCCTGCCTAATCCGTTGTTGAAGATGGAAAAAGTCAGTGCGGGCTATGGCGATCGCATTATTCTCGACTCGATAAAACTGAATCTGGTGCCGGGTTCGCGCATTGGTCTGTTAGGCCGCAACGGCGCGGGTAAATCGACATTAATCAAACTGTTAGCCGGTGAACTTGCGCCAGTCAGCGGAGAAATTGGCCTGGCGAAAGGGATCAAACTCGGCTACTTCGCCCAGCATCAACTGGAATACCTGCGCGCTGACGAATCGCCTATTCAGCATCTGGCGCGTTTAGCACCGCAGGAACTGGAGCAAAAACTGCGTGACTATCTCGGCGGTTTTGGTTTCCAGGGCGATAAAGTGACGGAAGAAACGCGCCGCTTCTCCGGTGGCGAAAAAGCGCGCCTGGTGCTGGCTTTAATTGTCTGGCAGCGCCCGAATCTGCTGCTGCTCGACGAACCGACCAACCACCTTGACCTCGACATGCGCCAGGCACTCACCGAAGCATTGATCGAGTTTGAAGGCGCGCTGGTTGTCGTCTCGCACGACCGTCATTTGCTGCGTTCCACCACTGACGATCTCTATCTGGTTCACGATCGTAAAGTCGAACCGTTCGACGGCGATCTGGAAGATTATCAACAGTGGTTAAGCGACGTACAAAAGCAGGAAAACCAGGCCGACGAAGCGCCAAAAGAGAACGCTAACAGCGCCCAGGCACGTAAAGATCAGAAGCGTCGGGAAGCAGAGTTGCGTGCGCAAACCCAGCCGCTGCGTAAAGAGATCGCCCGTCTGGAAAAAGAGATGGAGAAGCTGAACGCGCAACTGGCGCAGGCGGAAGAGAAACTTGGCGACAGCGAGCTGTATGACCAGAGCCGTAAAGCAGAACTGACCGCCTGCCTGCAACAACAAGCCAGCGCCAAATCCGGGCTGGAAGAGTGCGAAATGGCGTGGCTGGAAGCCCAGGAGCAACTGGAACAGATGCTCCTGGAAGGCCAAAGCAACTGATGGCGCAGATAACGACGACCGATGCCAATGTATTCAGCAGCAGTGTTGAATTTACCCCTATGCGCGGTTTCAGCAATTGTCATCTCCAAACCATGCT
Organism: Escherichia sp. MOD1-EC6842; assembly: GCF_002965705.1. Lineage (NCBI taxonomy): Bacteria > Pseudomonadati > Pseudomonadota > Gammaproteobacteria > Enterobacterales > Enterobacteriaceae > Escherichia > Escherichia sp. MOD1-EC6842. The sequence continues at coordinate 12,270 of NZ_PTRF01000008.1, forward strand.
GCCGCGTCTGTTTCGTCGTCAGGTGAAATTCATCCCGCACTGGCAGCGGCTGGAGTTGCCCGACGGCGACTTTGTCGATCTCGCGTGGAGTGAAGACCCCACACAAGCGAAGCATAAACCGCGTCTGGTGGTCTTCCACGGTCTCGAAGGCAGCCTCAATAGTCCTTATGCACATGGTCTGGTTGAGGCAGCGCAAAAGCGCGGCTGGCTGGGCGTGGTGATGCATTTTCGCGGGTGCAGCGGTGAACCAAACCGGATGCACCGCATTTACCATTCGGGCGAAACCGAAGATGCCAGTTGGTTTTTACGCTGGCTGCAACGCGAATTTGGTCATGCGCCAACGGCTGCCGTCGGCTATTCGCTCGGCGGTAATATGCTGGCCTGTTTGCTGGCCAAAGAAGGCAATGACCTCCCGATTGATGCGGCGGCGATTGTCTCTGCACCGTTTATGCTGGAAGCCTGTAGTTATCACATGGATAAAGGCTTCTCCCGCGTTTATCAGCGTTACTTGCTGAACTTGTTAAAAGCCAATGCTGCGCGCAAACTGGCGGCCTACCCCGGAACGCTGCCGATTAATCTCGCACAGTTGAAATCGGTACGCCGCATCCGCGAATTTGACGATCTGATCACCGCCAAAATTCACGGCTACGCCGACGCTATCGACTATTATCGTCAGTGTAGCGCCATGCCGATGCTCAATCGGATCGCCAAACCCACGCTGATTATTCACGCCAAAGACGATCCGTTTATGGATCATCAGGTGATCCCGAAACCGGAAAATCTCCCACCACAGGTGGAGTATCAACTGACGGAACATGGCGGTCATGTTGGCTTTATTGGCGGTACATTACTTCATCCGCAAATGTGGCTGGAGTCACGCATTCCTGACTGGTTAACAACGTATCTGGAGGCGAAATCATGTTGATTCCGTGGCAAGACCTCTCCCCCGAAACGCTGGAAAATTTAATTGAAAGCTTTGTGTTACGTGAAGGCACCGATTATGGTGAACATGAGCGTACACTTGAACAGAAAGTCGCCGACGTCAAACGCCAGCTACAGTGCGGAGAAGCGGTGCTGGTATGGTCGGAGCTGCACGAAACGGTCAATATCATGCCGCGCAGTCAGTTTCGCGAATAACCTGCAACCGTCGGCGGACGAGATAATAATGATAGCTAAGTCATGGAGTTACTATGTCTGCCAAACATCCGGTCATTGCGGTAACAGGATCCAGCGGCGCGGGAACCACCACTACCAGCCTCGCGTTTCGAAAAATCTTCGCGCAGTTAAATCTGCGCTCAGCCGAGGTAGAAGGCGACAGTTTTCACCGTTACACCCGCCCGGAAATGGACATGGCGATCCGCAAAGCGCGCGACGCCGGGCGGCATATCAGTTACTTCGGCCCCGAAGCTAACGACTTCGGCCTGCTGGAACAAACCTTCATTGAATACGGCCTGAGCGGCAAAGGGAAATCTCGCAAATATCTGCATACCTACGACGAAGCCGTACCGTGGAATCAGGTGCCTGGTACGTTTACCCCGTGGCAGGCGCTGCCAGAACCCACCGATGTGCTGTTTTATGAAGGTTTGCACGGCGGCGTGGTCACACCACAACATAACGTCGCGCAGCATGTGGATTTACTGGTTGGTGTAGTGCCTATCGTTAACCTGGAGTGGATTCAAAAACTCATCCGCGACACCAGCGAGCGCGGGCACTCGCGAGAAGCGGTGATGGACTCGGTAGTTCGCTCAATGGAAGACTATATCAACTACATCACACCGCAGTTTTCTCGCACCCACATTAACTTCCAGCGCGTCCCCACCGTTGACACCTCAAACCCCTTCGCCGCAAAAGGCATCCCATCGCTGGATGAAAGCTTTGTGGTAATCCATTTTCGAAATCTGGAAGGAATCGATTTCCCCTGGCTGTTGGCGATGCTGCAAGGCTCGTTCATTTCCCACATCAATACATTAGTGGTGCCGGGCGGCAAAATGGGTCTGGCAATGGAGTTAATTATGCTGCCGCTGGTGCAACGACTGATGGAAGGGAAGAAAATCGAGTAACTCTGCTATTAAGCCGGATAAAATACTCTCCGGCTTCACAACGGGATAGTTAAATCACGCGGCAACCACTTCATACGAGTGAGTAATATTTACCGCTTTTTCCAGCATCAACGCGACTGAGCAATACTTCTCGGCTGAGAGATCAACCGCACGCGCAACCGCTGCATCCTTCAGGTCGCGACCGGTGACGATAAAATGCAGATTAATGTGCGTAAACAGGCGTGGTGCCTCTTCGCGGCGTTCAGAGGTCAATTTTACTTCACAATCGACCACATCCTGACGCCCTTTTTGCAGGATAGAAACCACATCAATGGCGCTGCAACCACCCGCCGCCATCAACACCATTTCCATCGGACTTGGCGCTTTATCGCCTGAGTTGCCGTCCATTAAAATCTGGTGACCAGAGGCGGATTCGCCCAGAAAGGTTAACCCTTCGACCCACTTCACACGCGCTTGCATAATCGAAACTCCATTGCGTCAATTTTCCTGACAGAGTACGCGTACTGACCAAATCGCGCAACGGAAGGCGACCTGGGTCATGCTGAAGCGAGACACCAGGAGACACAACGCGAAAGCTATGCTAAAACAGTCAGGATGCTACAGTAATACATTGATGTACTGCATGTATGTAAAGGACGTCACATTACCGTGCAGTTCAGTTGATAGCCCCTTCCCAGGTAGCGGGAAGCACATTTCGGCAATCCAGAGACAGCGGCGTTTTCTGGCTCTGGAGAAAGCTTATAACAGAGGATAACCGCGCATGGTGCTTGGCAAACCGCAAACAGACCCGACTCTCGAATGGTTCTTGTCTCATTGCCACATTCATAAGTACCCATCCAAGAGCACGCTTATTCACCAGGGTGAAAAAGCGGAAACGCTGTACTACATCGTTAAAGGCTCTGTGGCAGTGCTGATCAAAGACGAGGAGGGTAAAGAAATGATCCTCTCTTATCTGAATCAGGGTGATTTCATTGGCGAACTGGGCCTGTTTGAAGAAGGCCAGGAACGTAGCGCATGGGTACGTGCGAAAACCGCCTGTGAAGTGGCTGAAATTTCCTACAAAAAATTCCGCCAATTAATTCAGGTAAACCCGGATATTCTGATGCGTCTCTCCGCACAGATGGCACGTCGCCTGCAAGTCACTTCAGAGAAAGTGGGCAACCTGGCATTCCTCGATGTAACAGGCCGCATTGCACAGACTCTGCTGAACCTGGCAAAACAACCGGATGCCATGACTCACCCAGACGGTATGCAAATCAAAATTACCCGTCAGGAAATCGGTCAGATTGTCGGCTGTTCTCGTGAAACCGTGGGGCGCATTCTGAAGATGCTGGAAGATCAGAACCTGATCTCCGCACACGGTAAAACCATCGTCGTTTACGGCACTCGTTAATCCCGTCGGAGTGGCGCGTTACTGAGTAGCGCGCCATTTTGTTTAACCCGATGTGGCGCAGACTGATTTACCATCCTGATATCAACTATGCACTACGACAAACGCTGGTGCTATGTTTGCCCGTGGCCGTTGGTCTATTGCTTGGCGAATTAAGGCTTGGGCTGCTCTTTTCCCTCGTCCCCGCCTGTTGCAATATTGCGGGGCTTGATACGCCCCATAAACGCTTTTTCAAACGTTTAATTATTGGTGCGTCGCTGTTTGCCACCTGCAGCTTGCTAACACAACTGCTGCTGGAAAAAGATATCCCCCTGCCATTTCTGCTGACAGGGTTAACGTTGATACTTGGCGTTACTGCCGAGTTAGGGCCATTACACGCAAAATTACTTCCCGCATCGCTGCTGGCAGCTATTTTTACCTTAAGTCTGGCGGGATACATGCCCGTCTGGGAACCGTTGCTCATCTATGCGTTGGGTACACTCTGGTATGGGCTGTTTAACTGGTTTTGGTTCTGGCTCTGGCGCGAACAACCGCTACGCGAGTCACTTAGCCTGCTGTACCGTGAACTGGCAGATTATTGCGAAGCCAAATACAGCCTGCTTACCCAGCACACCGATCCTGAGAAAGCGTTGCCACCGCTGCTGGAACGCCAGCAAAAAGCGGTCGATTTAATTACCCAGTGCTATCAGCAAATGCATATGCTTTCCGCGCAAAATAATACCGATTACAAGCGGATGCTGCGCATTTTCCAGGAGGCGCTGGATTTACAGGAACACATCTCGGTCAGTTTGCATCAGCCAGAAGAGGTGCAAAAGCTGGTCGAGCGTAGCCATGCGGAGGAAGTTATCCGCTGGAATGCGCAAACCGTCGCCGCTCGCCTGCGCGTGCTGGCTGATGACATTCTTTACCATCGCCTGCCGACGCGTTTTACGATGGATAAGCAAATTGGCGCACTGGAAAAAATCGCCCGCCAGCATCCGGATAACCCTGTAGGGCAATTCTGCTACTGGCATTTCAGCCGCATCGCCCGCGTGCTGCGAACGCAAAAACCACTCTATACCCGTGACTTACTGGCCGATAAACAGCGCCGAATGCCGTTACTCCCGGCGCTGAAAAGCTATCTTTCCCTGAAATCGCCAGCACTGCGTAATGCAGGACGACTGAGTGTGATGTTAAGCGTTGCCAGCCTGATGGGCACCGCGCTGCATCTGCCGAAATCCTATTGGATACTAATGACGGTATTGCTGGTGACGCAAAATGGTTATGGCGCGACTCGTCTGCGAATTGTGAATCGTTCTGTCGGAACCGTGGTTGGATTAATTATTGCTGGTGTTGCACTGCACTTTAAAATCCCTGAAGGTTACACCCTGACGCTGATGCTTTTCACCACGCTCGCCAGTTACCTGATATTGCGCAAAAACTACGGCTGGGCGACGGTCGGTTTTACCATTACCGCTGTATATACCCTGCAACTGTTATGGCTGAATGGCGAGCAGTACATCATCCCCCGTCTAATCGATACTATCATCGGTTGTCTGATTGCCTTCGGCGGCACAGTTTGGCTGTGGCCGCAGTGGCAGAGCGGCTTATTGCGCAAGAACGCCCATGATGCCTTAGAAACTTACCAGGAGGCCATTCGTCTGATCCTCAGTAAAGATCCGCAACCTACGCCACTAGCCTGGCAACGAATGCGGGTTAATCAGGCGCATAACACCTTGTATAACTCATTGAACCAGGCGATGCAGGAACCGGCGTTTAACAGCCATTATCTGGCAGATATGAAACTGTGGGTTACGCATAGTCAGTTTATTGTTGAGCATATTAATGCCATGACCACGCTGGCGCGGGAGCACCGGACATTGCCGCCGGAACTGGCGCAGGAGTATTTGCAGTCTTGTGAAATCGCTATTCAACGCTGTCAGCAGCGGCTGGAATATGATGAACCGGGGAGTTCTGGTGACGCCAATATCATAGACTCGCCAGAGATGCTGCCACACGAAGGCGCGTCTGGCACGCTGGAGCAGCATTTACAACGCGTTATTGGCCATCTGAATACAATGCACACCATTTCAGCGATGGCCTGGCGGCAGCGACCGCATCACGGGATTTGGTTGAGTCGGAAGTTACGGGATTCGAAGGCGTAATATCATTATTGCCAGAAGCAAACCGTAGGTCGGATTAGGCGTTCACGCCGCATCCGACATGCTTTGCCTGATGCGACGATGACACGTCTTATTTACGCCCCAATCACCTTCGCCACCGCGTGGGCGAAACGTTGCATCCCTTCATCGATATCCGCATCTTCCACCACCAGCGATGGTGCAAAACGCATCACATCCGGTCCGGCATTCAGCACCATTACGCCTGCCTCTGCGCCCGCATACAGGAAATCACGCGCCCGACCTTTGTACTGTGGCTTAAGCTCCGCGCCAATCAACAGCCCCATACCGCGAATATCGCTAAACACATCGTACTGCTGATCGATCTTCTGCAAATGGTCAACAAAACGCTGGCGTTTCGCCTGAATGCCTTCCAGCACTTCAGGGGTATTGATGATATCAAACGCCGCGCCCGCTACTGCACAGGCCAGAGGATTACCGCCGTAGGTGGAACCGTGAGAACCAGGATGAAACGCAGAAGCAATTTCCGCCGTGGTCAGCATGGCGCTAATCGGGAAGCCGCCGCCTAACGCTTTCGCAGAAGTCAGAATATCCGGCGTCACGCCGTAGTACATGTAAGCAAACAAATCGCCAGTCCGCCCCATCCCGCACTGCACTTCATCAAACACCAATAATGACTGATGTTGATCGCACAGCTCGCGCAAGCCCTGCAAAAACTCTGGCGTCGCTGCCGTCACACCGCCCTCGCCCTGGATCGGCTCAACCACCACCGCACAGGTGTGATCATCCATCACCGCTTTCACTGCGTGGAGATCGTTAAAGGGAACGTGGATGATGTCTGCCGGTTTTGGCCCAAAGCCGTCGGAATATTTTGGCTGCCCGCCTACCGAGACGGTAAACAGCGAGCGTCCATGAAAGGCGTTATGGAAGGCAATAATTTTGGTTTTGAACGGGCTATGGCGCACGCAAGCGTAATGACGCGCCAGTTTAAAGGCCGTTTCGTTGGCTTCCGTCCCGGAGTTCATAAACACCACGCGTTCGGCAAAGGTTGCCTCGATCAGCTTACGCCCAAGACGCAGCGCCGGTTCGTTGGTGAAAACGTTGCTGATATGCCATAGCGTTTCCCCCTGGGTTTTTAACGCTTCCACCAGCGCCGGATGGCAATGGCCTAATGCCGTAACCGCAATGCCACCCGCGAAATCGACGTACTCTTTGCCTTGCTGATCCCAGACTCGGCTGCCCTGACCTTTTACCGGAATAAACTCTGCCGGTGCATAAATCGGCAGGATCACTTCATCGAAAGTCGCGCGTGTAATTGCTGCTTGTTCAGTTGCCATCTCATGATCACCCTGTTACGCATAAATCAATGTGAAATTATAATCACAAAATATGCATAAAAAATCACTAGATAGCAACCAGAAATCAGCGATGCAGGAAATTCGCCAGCAATTGATGCCCCTGTTCGCTGAGAATGCTTTCCGGGTGGAACTGCACACCTTCAAGATCCCACTGGCGATGGCGAATCCCCATAATCTCGCGGGTTTCGCTCCAGGCAGTCACGTCAAAGCACGCTGGCAATGAGTCAGGTTCTACCACCAGCGAATGGTAGCGCGTCACGGTGAGTGGATTTGCCAGACCGCGAAATACCCCCTGGCCGTTATGCGTAATCGGTGAAGTTTTGCCGTGCATGACCTTTGCGGCGCGCACGACTTTGCCGCCAAAAGCCTGCGCCATCGCCTGATGACCGAGGCAGACGCCAAGAATCGGCAAGCGTCCGGCATAGTGACGAATAGTCTCAAGGGAGATCCCGGCTTCATTGGGCGTACAGGGGCCAGGTGAGATGACAATTTTCTGCGGTTTAAGGGCGTCGATATCCGCCAGCGTCAACGCATCGTTGCGCTTAACCAGCACATCCGCCCCCAGTTCACAAAAGTACTGGTAGAGGTTCCAGGTGAAAGAATCGTAGTTATCAATAAGCAGGATCATGGCGGCTCCGGTACGAAAGAACCGCGCTATTTTACTCAGATTCCCCGGCTTCGCTTACCACTTTGCTAAATATCGTCTGCAGCGCAGAGAGATCGCCCATAGCCCCGCTCTGATTTGCCTGATTCCAGGTCTCTTTTTCGATACCCTGCCAGCTCAGTTGATAGCCCGCATGAATAGCCAGTTGCTCGAAGAAGATCCGCTGTGCCAGGCCACTTCCCGCACGGAATGGATGCAGGACATTGATTTCACAATAGTAGTGCGCCAGTCGCTCGACGAACTTCGCTTTCTCAAGGCCGACCAGATAACCTTCTTCCTCCAGATCCTGCATCAGGGCATTGCCCTCTTTTTCGATATAAGCAAAGTGGCAGAACGGCGTATCCCCCTGATAAATATCGACTTCACGCAGTTGCCCCGCCCAGTCGAAAATATCCTGATACAGCTGGCGATGAATAGCGCGCAAATGCGGTAAACCACGCACCAACGGACCAAGCTCAATGGTCGCGGCACGCAGCGCCGTCATTTCGTAAGCCGCCTGCTCCAGCCGCTGCTGTTGGCGGATATCCAGCCGATTACGCATGATATCGAGGCCAGGATAGAGATACGGGTCGCGCCCTTCGCCGAATTTATCGCTCATAGTGCCTCCTTAGCTCTTCAAGGCGCACCAAAGCCTCAGCGGCAGTAAGAGTGACTAATGGCATCTCGACGCCTTCAAGACGGCGACTGGCCTGGAAATTACGATTACGCTGAAGCTCCCAGAGACGGGACTTTTGCTTATCGGTGAGTTTCTTCACTGGATGCCTCCCTGAACGTGTCCATTTGCCACAAGTATAAGCGGCAAATCCGGGTTACGCCGGAAGAGCAGATGCGCGGACAATTTTGCCCGCGCGAGAAATCGTTACGGCAGGACTTTAGCGGAAAGGATAACGACCGGCTTTGACGGCACATTCTGGTATGGACCAACGTCATGAGTCGGCACCTGGGAAATCTTATCGGCAACGTCCATACCTTTCACCACTTTACCAAAGACGGCGTAGCCGAAATCACGCTGACCGTGGTCAAGGAAGGCATTGTCGGCTACGTTGATAAAGAACTGACTGGTTGCGCTGTCTTTGTCCGCAGTTCGCGCCATAGCAATAGTGCCGCGCGTATTGCGCAGGCCGTTATCGGCTTCATTTTTGATTGGCGGGTTTGGTTTTTTCTGCTGCATCTGCTCGGTAAATCCGCCGCCCTGAATCATAAAGCCAGGGATAACGCGGTGAAAGGTGGTGTTGTTATAAAAACCACTGTTCACATAATCGACAAAGTTTTGCACTGATACCGGCGCTTTCTGGCTATCCAGCTCCAGTTCGATATTACCAGCAGAGGTTGTTAACAATACGTGCGGATCCCCTTTCGCTGCCATTGCTACGGGTGAGAGAGCAGAAAGAGCGAAAACAGCAGCCATCGCCGCCAGGGTCGATTTGAACATGAGATTTCCTTAACAAACAGAGCAGAAAAAAAGCAAGTGGAGAGATTCTAAATAGCCTTCAATGACAAGGCCATTCCTTTACCTAATTTTACGTACTTGAAATATATGTAACCTGATGATCACTTTTATTTCGTGATCAGAATCACTTTAACGTTTGCAAATTAGCAACCGTTTGCAATTAAATATTTAATCAGATCACAAAATCACCTAAAATCGCCCGCTCGCGGCATAGCCCGCTATGCCATTTTACTTTTGAACGCAGGCCAATCATGACTAACAGCAATCGCATCAAGCTCACATGGATTAGCTTTCTTTCCTACGCACTGACCGGTGCGTTGGTTATTGTCACCGGGATGGTGATGGGAAATATCGCCGATTATTTCAATCTGCCCGTTTCCAGTATGAGTAATACCTTCACCTTCCTCAACGCCGGCATTTTAATCTCTATCTTCCTCAACGCCTGGCTGATGGAAATCGTCCCGTTGAAAACGCAGTTACGTTTTGGCTTTCTCCTGATGGTGCTGGCGGTTGCCGGTTTGATGTTCAGCCACAGCCTGGCGCTGTTCTCGGCGGCGATGTTCATCCTTGGGGTGGTCAGCGGTATCACCATGTCGATTGGTACATTCCTGGTAACGCAAATGTATGAAGGGCGCCAGCGCGGTTCCCGTCTGCTGTTTACCGACTCCTTCTTCAGTATGGCCGGGATGATTTTCCCGATGATCGCCGCATTTCTGCTGGCGCGCAGCATTGAGTGGTACTGGGTTTATGCCTGCATCGGGTTGGTGTACGTCGCTATTTTTATTCTGACCTTCGGCTGTGAGTTCCCGGCGCTGGGCAAACATGCGCCAAAAGCTGACGCCCCGGTAGCGAAAGAAAAGTGGGGGATCGGCGTGCTGTTTCTCTCTATTGCTGCGCTGTGCTACATCCTCGGTCAGCTAGGTTTTATCTCCTGGGTGCCAGAGTACGCCAAAGGTCTGGGCATGAGCCTGAACGACGCGGGTACGCTGGTAAGCAACTTCTGGATGTCGTACATGGTCGGCATGTGGGCGTTCAGCTTTATTCTGCGTTTCTTTGACCTGCAACGTATTCTGACCGTGCTGGCAGGCCTGGCTGCGATTCTGATGTACGTCTTTAACACCGGAACACCAGCGCATATGGCATGGTCTATTCTTGCTCTGGGCTTCTTCTCCAGCGCAATCTATACCACCATCATCACTCTGGGTTCCCAGCAGACAAAAGTACCATCGCCAAAACTGGTTAACTTCGTACTCACCTGTGGAACCATCGGCACCATGCTGACCTTTGTGGTTACCGGTCCGATCGTAGAACATAGCGGTCCACAGGCGGCACTGCTCACTGCAAACGGTCTGTACGCTGTGGTATTCGTGATGTGCTTCCTGTTAGGTTTTGTCAGCCGTCACCGTCAGCACAACACCCTGACCTCTCATTAATTGCCAATGCCGGGCGGCACTTTTGTCGTCCGGCTTTTTCCTCTCATCTCCCGCAACGTGCCTTCATCTCTATAAATGCTTTTATTTTGTCTGTTTTTTGCACAAACATGAAATGTCAGACAATTCCGTGACTTAAGAATATTTATACAAATCAGCAATATACCTCTTAAGGAGTATATAAAGGTGAATTTGATTTGCATCAATAAGTGGGGTTGCTGAATCGTTAAGGTAGGCGGTAATAGAAAAGAAATCGAGGCAAAAATGAGCAAAGTCAGACTCGCAATTATCGGTAACGGTATGGTCGGCCATCGCTTTATCGAAGATCTTCTTGATAAATCTGATGCGGCCAACTTTGATATTACCGTTTTCTGTGAAGAACCGCGCATCGCTTATGACCGCGTACACCTCTCGTCTTACTTCTCTCACCACACCGCCGAAGAGCTGTCGCTGGTGCGCGAAGGCTTTTACGAGAAACACGGCATTAAAGTTCTGGTCGGCGAACGCGCTATCACCATCAACCGTCAGGAGAAGGTGATTCACTCCAGCGCCGGGCGTACCGTTTATTATGACAAGCTGATCATGGCGACCGGTTCCTACCCGTGGATCCCGCCGATCAAAGGTTCTGATACCCAGGATTGCTTTGTCTATCGCACCATTGAAGACCTCAACGCGATTGAATCCTGCGCCCGTCGCAGCAAGCGCGGTGCCGTTGTTGGCGGTGGCCTGTTAGGTCTGGAAGCCGCTGGCGCGCTGAAAAACTTAGGCATTGAAACCCACGTTATCGAATTTGCCCCTATGCTGATGGCGGAACAGCTTGATCAGATGGGCGGCGAGCAGCTGCGTCGCAAAATCGAAAGTATGGGCGTGCGCGTTCACACCAGCAAAAACACCCTTGAAATTGTGCAGGAAGGTGTCGAAGCGCGTAAAACCATGCGTTTTGCCGACGGTAGCGAGCTGGAAGTTGACTTTATCGTCTTCTCTACCGGTATCCGTCCGCGCGATAAGCTGGCAACCCAGTGTGGTCTGGACGTTGCTCCGCGTGGGGGTATCGTAATCAATGATTCCTGCCAGACTTCCGATCCGGATATCTACGCTATCGGTGAATGCGCAAGCTGGAACAACCGTGTCTTTGGTCTGGTCGCACCAGGCTACAAAATGGCGCAGGTCGCCGTCGACCACATTCTCGGTAGCGAAAACGCCTTTGAAGGCGCTGACCTTAGCGCCAAGCTGAAACTACTGGGCGTGGACGTTGGCGGTATTGGCGATGCGCATGGCCGTACACCAGGCGCTCGTAGCTATGTTTACCTCGACGAAAGCAAAGAGATCTACAAACGCCTGGTTGTCAGCAAAGACAACAAAACCCTGCTCGGTGCGGTACTGGTGGGCGATACCAGCGATTACGGCAACCTGCTGCAACTGGTGCTGAACGCTATCGAACTGCCAGAAAACCCGGATTCCCTGATCCTGCCAGCGCACTCTGGTAGCGGTAAGCCGTCTATCGGTGTAGATAAACTGCCGGACAGCGCGCAAATCTGCTCCTGCTTCGACGTCACCAAAGGCGACCTGATTGCTGCTATCAACAAAGGCTGCCACACCGTTGCGGCGCTGAAAGCCGAAACCAAAGCCGGTACTGGCTGCGGCGGCTGTATCCCGCTGGTCACTCAGGTACTGAATGCGGAACTGGCGAAACAGGGTATCGAAGTTAACAACAACCTGTGCGAACACTTTGCTTATTCGCGTCAGGAACTGTTCCATTTGATCCGCGTTGAAGGCATTAAAACCTTCGAAGAACTGCTGGCGAAACACGGCAAAGGCTACGGTTGTGAAGTTTGTAAACCGACCGTCGGTTCGCTGCTGGCCTCCTGCTGGAACGAATACATTCTGAAGCCGGAACATACTCCGCTGCAGGATTCTAACGACAACTTCCTCGCTAACATCCAGAAAGACGGCACCTACTCGGTGATCCCGCGTTCTCCGGGCGGTGAAATCACCCCGGAAGGGCTGATGGCGGTAGGTCGTATCGCGCGTGAATTTAATCTCTACACCAAAATCACCGGCTCCCAGCGCCTGGCGATGTTTGGCGCACAGAAAGACGATCTGCCGGAGATCTGGCGTCAGCTGATTGAAGCCGGCTTCGAAACCGGTCATGCCTATGCGAAAGCACTGCGTATGGCGAAAACCTGCGTGGGTAGCACCTGGTGCCGCTACGGCGTTGGCGACAGCGTGGGTCTCGGCGTGGAACTGGAAAACCGCTACAAAGGCATCCGTACTCCGCACAAAATGAAGTTCGGTGTCTCTGGCTGTACCCGTGAATGTTCAGAAGCTCAGGGTAAAGACGTGGGTATCATCGCCACCGAAAAAGGCTGGAACCTGTACGTTTGCGGTAACGGCGGCATGAAACCGCGTCATGCGGATCTGCTGGCGGCGGATATCGATCGCGAAACGCTGATCAAATATCTCGACCGTTTCATGATGTTCTACATCCGTACCGCCGACAAACTGACGCGTACCGCGCCGTGGTTAGAAAACCTTGAAGGCGGCATCGATTACCTGAAAGCGGTGATCATTGACGACAAACTGGGGCTGAACGCACATCTGGAAGAAGAGATGGCGCGCCTGCGTGAAGCGGTAGTGTGTGAGTGGACTGAAACGGTCAATACACCGTCCGCGCAGACTCGCTTCAAACACTTCATCAACAGCGACAAGCGTGACCCGAACGTGCAGATGGTGCCAGAGCGCGAACAGCACCGTCCGGCAACGCCGTATGAACGTATCCCGGTAACTCTGGTGGAGGACAACGCATGAGCCAGTGGAAAGACATCTGCAAAATCGATGACATCCTGCCTGAAACCGGCGTCTGCGCGCTGTTAGGTGACGAGCAGGTAGCAATTTTCCGCCCGTATCACAGCGACCAGGTGTTTGCGATCAGCAACATCGACCCGTTCTTCGAATCCAGCGTGCTGTCACGCGGGCTGATTGCGGAACACCAGGGCGAGCTGTGGGTAGCCAGCCCGCTGAAAAAACAGCGTTTTCGCTTAAGCGACGGCTTGTGCATGGAAGACGAACAGTTTTCCGTCAAGCATTACGAAGCGCGAGTGAAAGACGGCGTGGTACAGCTACGCGGTTAATGTTTTAACGGGAGGCGCAATGCCTCCCCTTTTTGCATTGTCCTGTAATGACCTTCGGTATATTGCAGGACATTTTTTAAACTTTTTGTTTTATTTTTTGTTTTTATTTTTTAAAGGATAATCAAATGTTTACAGACACTATTAATAAGTGTGCGGCTAACGCTGCGCGCATTGCACGCCTGTCGGCAAATAACCCGCTCGGCTTTTGGGTCAGCTCCGCCATGGCGGGCGCGTATGTGGGTCTTGGGATCATCCTGATTTTCACGCTCGGTAACCTGCTCGATCCATCTGTTCGTCCTCTGGTGATGGGCGCGACCTTTGGTATCGCCTTAACGCTGGTAATTATCGCCGGTTCTGAACTGTTCACCGGACACACCATGTTCCTCACCTTTGGGGTGAAAGCGGGCACCATTAGCCACGGGCAAATGTGGGCAATCCTGCCGCAAACCTGGCTGGGTAACCTGGTAGGTTCCGTCTTCGTTGCCATGCTTTATAGCTGGGGCGGCGGTAGCCTGCTGCCGGTAGATACCAGCATCGTTCACTCCGTCGCGCTGGCTAAAACCACTGCACCGGCAATGGTACTGTTCTTCAAAGGCGCATTGTGTAACTGGCTGGTTTGCCTGGCTATCTGGATGGCGCTGCGCACTGAAGGGGCGGCGAAATTTATCGCTATCTGGTGGTGTCTGCTGGCATTTATCGCGTCTGGCTATGAGCACTCCATCGCTAACATGACGCTGTTCGCGCTCTCCTGGTTCGGTAACCACAGCGAAGCCTACACGCTGGCAGGTATTGGGCATAACCTGCTGTGGGTGACGCTGGGTAATACTTTATCGGGCGCCGTATTCATGGGATTGGGTTATTGGTATGCTACGCCGAAAGCGAATCGTCCGGTTGCGGACAAATTTAATCAAACTGAAACGGCTGCAGGTTAATCAGTAAGGGGTTTTTACGTGGATCATTTGCCTATATTTTGCCAATTACGCGATCGCGACTGTCTGATTGTCGGCGGTGGTGATGTTGCGGAACGCAAAGCAAGGTTGCTGTTAGACGCGGGCGCTCGCTTAACGGTGAATGCATTAGCGTTTATTCCACAGTTCACCGCATGGGCAGATGCTGGCATGTTAACCCTCGTCGAAGGGCCATTTGATGAAAGCCTTCTCGACCCCTGCTGGCTGGCGATTGCCGCGACGGATGATGACGCGCTTAACCAGCGCGTCAGCGAAGCCGCCGAAGCTCGCCGCATCTTCTGTAACGTGGTCGATGCGCCGAAAGCCGCCAGCTTCATTATGCCGTCGATTATTGACCGCTCACCGTTGATGGTAGCGGTCTCCTCTGGCGGCACCTCGCCGGTTCTGGCGCGACTGCTGCGCGAAAAACTCGAATCACTGCTGCCGCTACATCTGGGGCAGGTAGCGAAATACGCCGGGCAGTTACGCGGTCGGGTGAAACAACAGTTCGCGACAATGGGCGAGCGTCGCCGTTTCTGGGAAAAACTGTTCGTTAATGACCGTCTGGCGCAGTCGCTGGCAAACAACGATCAGAAAGCCATTACTGAAACGACCGAACAGTTAATCAACGAGCCGCTTGACCATCGCGGTGAAGTGGTGCTGGTTGGCGCCGGCCCTGGCGATGCCGGGCTACTGACGCTGAAAGGTCTGCAACAAATTCAGCAGGCTGATGTGGTGGTCTACGACCGTCTGGTTTCTGACGATATTATGAATCTGGTACGGCGCGATGCTGACCGCGTTTTCGTCGGTAAACGCGCGGGATACCACTGCGTACCACAGGAAGAGATTAACCAGATCCTGCTGCGGGAAGCGCAAAAAGGCAAACGCGTGGTGCGTCTGAAAGGCGGCGATCCGTTTATTTTTGGCCGTGGTGGCGAAGAGCTGGAAACACTGTGCAACGCGGGTATTCCGTTCTCGGTAGTTCCGGGTATTACTGCAGCTTCTGGTTGCTCTGCTTATTCGGGTATTCCACTTACGCATCGCGATTATGCTCAGAGCGTACGCTTAATTACCGGACACTTAAAAACCGGTGGTGAGCTGGACTGGGAAAACCTGGCAGCAGAAAAACAGACGCTGGTATTCTATATGGGACTAAATCAGGCTGCGACCATTCAGCAAAAATTGATTGAACACGGAATGCCAGGCGAAATGCCAGTGGCGATTGTCGAAAACGGGACGGCGGTAACGCAACGCGTGATTGACGGTACGCTCGCGCAGCTGGGCGATCTGGCGCAGCAAATGAACAGTCCATCATTAATTATTATTGGCCGGGTTGTTGGTTTGCGCGATAAATTAAACTGGTTCTCAAACCATTAATTTAAACAAATTTAATTAAGGTCAGATATTTCTGACCTTTTTTTATTTACAATAATCACCATATTAATTTTTATCTTCATTAGACATAAAACAACTTTTTAACTAATTCCTTATTTTAATAACTACCTACAGTTACAGGGGCTTACAAATATAATCGAAATATTAATAGCCCACTCACTGACGTGTAATAGATATTCCTGTATTGTCTCTAACGAGCTGTTTGCTTATATTCATATAATTAATGAATATTACTCGATATATTTTACATAGGGAATGAAAATGAACAAATTTATTAAAGTAGCACTGGTAGGTGCGGTACTGGCTACATTGACTGCATGTACTGGTCATATCGAAAACCGTGATAAAAACTGCTCTTACGACTACCTGCTGCACCCGGCAATTTCTATTTCTAAAATCATTGGCGGCTGCGGTCCTACTGCACAGTAATCTCTTAATAGAAATCGGTTAATGTCGGTTTAATTGCCTGACGCCCTCTGGATCCCCCGAGGGCGTATTTGTTTCTATGCCCTTCTTTCCCCCTGCCTGTAAAAATAATTTCATTTTAATTTCAATGCGATAGTCATTCACTCCCGCCACAACACGATCCTGTGCAAAATTTTGTGATCTTCCTCCACAACACATAACATTATATGTTGTTATATTCATAATGCATTGTCATATTACCTTTTAAATGACTGCAAACTCTCCCCTACAACGTGTTGGACAAGAAAAAGGTATCGCTATGGGAAGCCAGGAACTCCAACGCAAGCTCGGATTTTGGGCCGTTCTTGCAATCGCCGTCGGGACAACCGTCGGCTCCGGTATTTTCGTCTCCGTGGGTGAAGTCGCTAAAGCGGCGGGAACGCCGTGGTTGACGGTGCTCGCTTTTGTCATCGGCGGGTTAATTGTGATCCCGCAAATGTGCGTCTATGCGGAGCTATCAACCGCTTATCCGGAAAATGGCGCAGATTATGTTTATTTAAAAAATGCCGGTAGCCGACCGCTGGCTTTTCTCTCCGGCTGGGCCAGCTTCTGGGCCAACGATGCGCCTTCACTGTCAATCATGGCGCTGGCGATTGTCAGCAATCTTGGCTTTTTAACGCCTATCGATCCTCTGCTCGGTAAATTTATCGCCGCCGGGTTAATTATCGCCTTTATGCTGCTGCATCTGCGATCCGTCGAAGGCGGCGCAGCGTTTCAGACGCTGATTACCATCGCCAAAATTATCCCGTTCACTATCGTCATTGGCCTTGGGATCTTCTGGTTTAAAGCGGAGAATTTTACCGCCCCTTCCACCACCTCGATTGGCGCGACGGGCAGCTTTATGGCGCTACTGGCGGGGATCTCTGCCACCAGTTGGTCGTATACCGGCATGGCCTCCATCTGCTATATGACTGGTGAAATCAAAAACCCCGGCAAAACCATGCCGCGAGCGCTGATTGGCTCCTGCCTGCTGGTTTTAGTGCTTTACACCCTGCTGGCGCTGGTGATTTCCGGGCTGATGCCCTTCGATAAACTCGCCAACTCTGAAACGCCGATTTCCGACGCCCTGACCTGGATCCCCGCACTCGGCAGCACCGCCGGGATCTTCGTTGCCGTCACGGCGATGATCGTCATTCTCGGCTCGCTTTCCAGTTGCGTGATGTACCAGCCGCGCCTGGAATACGCGATGGCGAAAGACAATTTATTCTTCAAATGCTTCGGGCATGTGCATCCGAAATACAACACGCCAGATGTTTCCATCATCCTGCAAGGGGCGCTTGGGATCTTCTTCATCTTCGTTTCCGATCTCACCAGCCTGCTGGGCTACTTCACGCTGGTGATGTGTTTCAAAAACACCCTCACCTTCGGCTCCATCATCTGGTGTCGTAAACGCGACGATTACAAACCGCTGTGGCGTACTCCGGCTTTCGGGCTGATGACTACCCTCGCCATTGCATCAAGCCTCATTCTGGTTGCCTCAACTTTTGTCTGGGCACCTATTCCCGGCCTTATCTGCGCCGTCATCGTTATTGCTACTGGTCTGCCTGCTTACGCCTTCTGGGCGAAGCGGAGCCGCCAGCTCAACGCTTTGTCGTAATGTTATCTGGAGAAAAGTGAAATGTTAGATATTGATAAAAGCACCGTGGACTTTCTGGTCACCGAAAATATGGTTCAGGAAGTAGAAAAAGTACTCACCCATGACGTTCCGCTGGTACATACCATCGTGGAAGAGATGGTGAAGCGCGACATTGATCGTATTTATTTCGTTGCCTGCGGATCGCCGCTCAACGCGGCGCAAACGGCGAAACATCTGGCGGATCGTTTTTCCGATCTTCAGGTCTACGCTATTTCCGGCTGGGAGTTCTGCGATAACACCCCGCATCGCCTCGACGATCGTTGTGCAGTGATTGGCGTTTCTGACTACGGTAAAACCGAAGAGGTAATCAAGGCGCTGGAACTGGGCCGGGCCTGCGGTGCACTCACTGCGGCGTTCACCAAACGCGCGGACAGCCCGATTACTTCGGCGGCAGAGTTTACCATTGATTATCAGGCCGACTGCATCTGGGAAATTCACCTGCTGCTCTGCTACAGCGTGGTGCTGGAGATGATCACCCGCCTCGCGCCAAACGCGGAAATCGGCAAGATCAAAAACGATCTTAAGCAATTGCCGGATGCGCTCGGTCATCTGGTGCGTACATGGGAAGAGAAAGGTCGCCAGCTCGGTGAACAGGCCAGCCAGTGGCCGATGATTTACACGGTTTCTGCGGGACCGCTGCGTCCGCTGGGTTACAAAGAAGGCATTGTAACGCTGATGGAATTTACCTGGACCCACGGCTGTGTGATTGAGAGCGGTGAGTTCCGCCACGGCCCGCTGGAGATTGTTGAACCGGGTGTTCCATTCCTGTTCCTGCTCGGCAATGACGAAAGCCGCCATACCACCGAACGCGCCATTAACTTTGTCAAACAGCGTACCGACAACGTGATCGTCATCGATTACGCCGAAATTTCGCAAGGGCTACATCCGTGGCTGGCGCCGTTCCTGATGTTCGTGCCGATGGAGTGGCTCTGCTACTACCTGTCAATTTACAAAGATCACAACCCGGATGAACGCCGCTATTACGGTGGTCTGGTGGAATATTAATCCCCTCTCCCGGCCTGGCAACGGGCCGGATTTACGCAAGGAGTTATCCGATGAAAACAGGTATGTTTACCTGCGGCCACCAGCGGCTGCCTATTGAACACGCATTCCGTGACGCAAGCGAGCTGGGTTACGATGGCATTGAAATTTGGGGCGGGCGTCCGCATGCCTTCGCGCCGGACTTAAAAGCAGGCGGCCTCAAACACATTAAGGCACTGGCGCAGACGTATCAGATGCCGATTATCGGTTACACGCCAGAAACCAATGGTTATCCGTATAACATGATGCTGGGCGATGAGCATATGCGTCGCGAAAGCCTCGACATGATCAAGCTGGCGATGGATATGGCGAAAGAGATGAACGCCGGTTATACGCTGATTTCTGCGGCTCACGCGGGTTATCTCACGCCGCCTGATGTTATCTGGGGGCGGCTGGCAGAGAACTTAAGCGAATTGTGCGAGTACGCGGAAAATATCGGTATGGATTTGATCCTCGAACCGTTAACGCCGTATGAATCGAACGTCGTGTGTAACGCCAACGATGTGCTTCATGCGCTGGCGCTGGTGTCTTCGCCGCGTCTGTTCAGCATGGTCGACATCTGCGCGCCGTATGTCCAGGCAGAGCCGGTGATGAGTTATTTCGACAAACTGGGCGATAAACTGCGTCATCTGCATATTGTCGACAGCGACGGAGCCAGCGACACGCATTACATCCCCGGTGAAGGCAAAATGCCGTTGCGGGAGCTGATGCGCGATATCATCGACAGAGGTTATGACGGTTACTGTACGGTGGAACTGGTGACGATGTACATGAACGAACCCAGACTCTACGCTCGCCAGGCGCTGGAACGCTTTCGTGCGCTGCTGCCGGAGGATGCGAGATGAAAAACCTGGCGACAATCGGCGATAACTGCGTCGATATCTACCCGCAACTGAATAAAGCGTTTTCTGGCGGTAATGCGGTGAACGTGGCGGTGTACTGCACTCGCTACGGCATACAACCCGGATGCATTACCTGGGTGGGTGACGATGACTACGGCACAAAGCTGAAGCAGGATCTTGCCCACATGGGCGTCGATATCAGCCATGTCCATACGAAACACGGCGTTACCGCGCAAACTCAGGTGGAACTGCACGGCAACGATCGCGTTTTTGGCGACTACACCGAAGGCGTGATGGCCGACTTTGCCCTGAGCGAAGAGGATTACGCCTGGCTGGCGCAGTATGACATTGTGCACGCGGCAATCTGGGGACATGCGGAGGACGCATTCCCGCACCTGCACGCAGCGGGCAAACTTACCGCTTTCGACTTCTCCGACAAGTGGGACAGCCCGCTCTGGCAGACGCTGGTGCCGCATCTCGATTTTGCCTTTGCCTCCGCGCCGCAAGAAGACGAGGCGCTGCGTCTGAAGATGAAAGCGATTGTGGCCCGTGGCGCAGGCGTGGTGATTGTCACGCTGGGCGAAAACGGCAGCATTGCCTGGGATGGCGAGCAGTTCTGGCGTCAGTCTCCTGAACCGGTGACGGTTATCGACACCATGGGTGCCGGAGATTCGTTCATTGCCGGATTCCTTTGCGGCTGGTCTGCGGGGATGACATTACCGCAGGCGATGGCGCAGGGAACGGCGTGTGCAGCGCAAACCATTCAGTATCACGGTGCCTGGTAGGCATAACGTTGGCGTGAGGATCTTCACGCCAACGTGCTGTTACTTGCCGGAAAACGACCCTATAATCCGTGTAATTCATTCTTTATTTCAGGGTCGATTATGTCAGCTACGGACCGCTACTCTCATCAACTGCTCTATGCCACCGTCCGCCAGCGGCTGCTGGATGATATCGCGCAGGGAGTTTACCAGGCTGGGCAACAGATCCCTACCGAAAACGAGCTGTGTACGCAGTACAACGTCAGCCGCATCACCATTCGTAAAGCCATCAGCGACTTAGTGGCGGACGGTGTACTGATCCGCTGGCAGGGTAAAGGCACCTTTGTGCAAAGTCAGAAAGTTGAAAACGCCCTGCTGACCGTTAGCGGCTTTACCGACTTTGGTGTTTCGCAAGGTAAACCGACGAAAGAGAAAGTGATCGAGCAAGAGCAGGTCAGCGCCGCGCCGTTTTGCGAGAAGCTGAATATTCCTGGCAACAGCAAAGTGTTCCGTCTCAGCCGGGTGATGTATCTTGATAAAGAGCCGCTGTTTATTGATAGCTCGTGGATCCCATTGTCACGTTATCCTGATTTTGATGCGATTTATGTCGAAGGCAGCTCCACCTATCAGTTATTTCAGGAGCGTTTTGACACGCGAGTGGTCAGCGACAAAAAGACCATTGATATCTTTGCCGCTACGCGCGCGCAGGCAAAATGGCTGAAGTGTGAACTGGGCGAACCCTTGTTTCGCATCAGCAAAATCGCCTTTGATCAGAATGACAAACCGGTGCACGTCTCCGAACTCTTCTGCCGCGCCAATCGCATCACCTTAACGATTGATAATAAAAGACATTAACCGTAGGCCAGATAAGATGCGCCAGCATCGCATCCGGCGATGCTGGCGCACTGAATTTTACATCCCGCACATTCCCCTCATCCTCCCCCTCTCCCCAGTGGGGCGAGGGGAATGTGCGGTGCGGAATTTAGCTGACGGTGCTATCCAGCATTAAATACTGGCAATACTCTCACGCAAAATCCGCAGCACCGTCTCTTCACCACTACGATTCGGATTAATGCGAATCGCGCAATGTTCTAATTGCGGATTCGCCTGGCGAAACGTTCCGGAAAGGCGATAAAAGAGCGGCGGGATCTCATATTTCGACTCCGCGCCCACCGGATACGGTAACGCACCGCGTTTCTGCGCTTCTTCCAGCACCCTGGCGGCAATCGGCTGATGAAACTCCACAATCAACACCTTCGACTGCGCATTGGCAATGACGGCACTTTTAACTTCCGGCACCGCGCCGCCGTTAAGTAAAGCCAGCAGCCGTTCAGAAACGCCCGCCTGTACCGCATGCATCACCGGCGCGAAAACCAGCCCACGCAAGACTTCCTGCGCCTGAGAGCCCTGGATCTGACTACCGCCAGAATAGAGCGTAGCGCGAATACGGTTGATAACGTCGGCATCGCCTACCACCGCACCAACACCCTCTGGCCCAAATAGCTTGAAGCAGGAAAATGTCGAGACATTCGCCCCGCATTCGCAGCCGATTCGCGCCACCTTCATTACCGCATAGTTATCATCGATTAACGCAGGAACGCCAGCCGAGCGCAACGTTGCCAGCACCTCTGCCAGAATGTAGCGATCCTGCGGCTGCTGGCGCGTATGCTGCACCAGCGCCGCATCAGGTTGTTGCTCGTCTACGACCTGCTTAAGTGCCGACAGGTCATTGAAATCAACAGTAATAAGCGTCAGCCCCATCTGTTCAATGATGACGCGTGTCGTCGGATAAACGGGCGCGTCATGCACCAGAAGACGCTGCCCTAGTTTAAGCAAAGCCGCCAGCCCGGCACGAATCGCTCCTGTGCCAGCGCCTTGCACCAGCACCGCCGCTGGCGCATGAAACGCATCTGCCAGCACCTGCTCCACACGCTGGGTAATGCGAGGCTGATTCAGCCCCGGCGTTAATCCCAAATCACCCCAGGTAAGAAATTCGCTACCAGGAAAATGGCGACAAATGCTATCCACCAGCGCAAACTGCTTCTGCTGCGCTTCAGCAATGGTCAGACTTTTCAGAGGAAACGTCTTCATAAGTGCATTCCTTAAGCCGGAACAAACAGGCCAAGCCAGTAAAGTACATTCAGCAGAATACCGGTAATCATTACTGCCACCACTGGTGCCGCCATTTTTTGTACCGGACGACCGAGAGATTCGTTGAGGAAGTAAATGGCAACCGCGATAGAGAATCCGGTATAACCCGCCATTTTAATTGCCGCGAAAATCGAGCCGACCAGCAGCGCCACTTCCATCAGCATATTCATGGCGTTACGGATGTTATCCGACGCATTACGCACCGACGGATAGCGCCCCAGCCATTTGCCAATCGAACGAAGCAGTAAGACTTCCGCCGAAATAACTACGGCGCCTAATACCGCTGCAACCATCGGATTCGGCGAGAGATAGCCCACCGCATAAACAAAGGTAAAGCCCGCAACTGCATACACGCCAGTGGCTAACGCGGTGGTGGCAATCAACGGTACAAAACCCAGCCCGCGCATAAATTCCGCCAGTGCCGCCTGATTAATCAGCGTTTGCGATTGTTCCGGTGTAACGCCTGCGGAGTACGCTTTCTCAAGGGTGAAAATAGAAACTTCGCTACCGGCAAAAATCTTCATGCTGGCAACGGCAGCAATCAATGCTCCCACGATGGCGATATACGGTAAGTTTTTGATAATCCGCGACGTGCGCTCTTCAAACACCGAAAGCCCGCTGGCATCGATGTCATTTTCATCACGATGACGCAGGTCGTGAGTAATGGCGATCCCCAGCAGCATTACCATGCCAATAAAGATTTCGATGGATTCCGGATTAAGATGCGGGAAAAAACGCACCACCACCACACGGGTCATCAACACGACGGCAGCGGCGATCAGGCTTTGCTTCCAGCCAAACTGGTAGAAAATCGCCACCAGCGGGAACAGCGCAAAAGCAGAAACCACCGGCGAGCTAAGTTCCCCAAGGCTACCTAATACATCTACCGGCAGCGCAGTCAGCAACTGGTTTACCGGCAACAGGCAAGTGAGGATCAGTACCCCCCAGATCGCGCCAAGACCAAACGCCATCAGGCTGTTTATCGCCAGTACGCCGAGAATATCGGTAGGAAGAAAAAGCAGCCATGCATTGAGCAGGCCGGTTTTCAGGGTAAAAGAGATCCCCACCGAGGCCACAAAACCAATGCTCAGACCAAAAGCGATACTCCCCGCCTCGCGACGTTTCATATAGCCTTCAATCAGTTGCGGCAGGATCGGGCGAATACCATCATGGAAAACAGCCGCCGAGCGATGCGCCAGAAATGATGTCATACCGGTCAGGCACGCCACCAGGATAATCTGGATATACAGATCCATAGTCGTGCCTTTTATTTCAGATGGTTAATCAGCATCGGAATCGCATGTTCGACGTGCTCAACGGAAAGCCCAAACGCCACTTTCCCTTCGGCGATCATTTTGGCGATATGTTCGTCTTTCGCTTTAATGCCCGGCTTGGCAATAGTGCAACTTTTGTTATAGCCAATCACCGCGATGGCAATCGACAATGCCGCACCCGCACCGGTATTACACGCGCCGATGTAGTAATCCAGTTGCCCGGATTTCACTTTCATTGCCGCTTCCATGTCGTTATGAATGAAAACTTCAAAACAGCCAGGAGCCGTCGCTTCAATAGTTTTTTTAATCTGCTCACGCTGTAAGCCTGCAACGCCAATCTTTTTCATGAGTCTGTCCTTATTGGAAAAATTGAGAGGGATTTTCACGTAACATCACATCCACATCGGCCTGACTGAATCCTGACTGGCGCAATTGCGGAATAAAGGTGGTCAATAAAAAGTCATAGCCATAACCACCGTTGGCTTTTAAATGGGAGCGGCGCGTAATATCCATCGACAGCATGACGCGGTTCAGCAACCCACGGTCGCGTAGCGCATGAAGCATCGCAATACGCTTTTCGTCCGGGTAGTAACTGTTCTTACCAATGGTGTCGAACTGCACATACGCGCCGAGATCGATCATCTTCAAAATGTTGTCGAGGTTGTCTTTCAGATCGCAGTGACCAACGGTGACGCGCGAAAGATCAACTCCGTGGGCTTGCAGTAGCGCCAGTTGTTCCAGCCCCATGGTGCTAAAAGAGGTATGCGTGGAGATCGGACGTCCGGTCTGGTTATGTGCCAGCGCGGCGGCAATAAACACCTTCTCTTCCAGCGGCGTAATCTTTCCTTCGCTGGAACCAATCTCTGCGATGATCCCGGCTTTCAGGTCGGTGCCATCGATACCCTGTTCAATTTCATCGACCATCTCTTGCGCCAGTTCCTGCACGCTGCGGGTCGCCACATGTTCCGGGAAAAACGCGTCCTGGTAATAACCGGTACAGACCACCACGTTGATCCCCGTCTCGCGCATCACATCAAGCATGAATTGCGCATTGCGCCCCATGTAGCGGTTGGTCATCTCAATCACATTACGCACGCCCTGCGCCATCAGGTCGTTCATCTCCTGACAAATGAACGCATATTGATCAAGGCGGCAATCTACGTTGTTTTTAAAGCCGGAGAGATCAATATGCAGATGCTCATGGGCAAGGGTGTAGCCGGTCGAGTCGATGGTCATAAAGAGTCACCCTGAAAGCGAAAGGACGATAAAAAGGAAGTGCCGTTTTGTGGCGGCGATGCGCGGAAAAATTCACATACTGTGGCTCCTACGTCAGAGAGCGTGGAACAAACCCCCAGACGAGTTGCAACCAGCCCTTGCTGATAAACCAGTACCGGCACCACTTCGCGGGTATGGTGGCTATGTCCAATGGTCGGGTCGTTACCGTGATCAGCCATCACGATCAGGCAATCATCCGGCTGCATCGCCTCAACAAGGCGAGTAAGGTTACGGTCAACGACCTGCAAACGTTCGGCATAACGTGCGACGTCTTCTGCATGACCGGCAAGATCGGTTTCCTGGATATTGGTGCAAATAAACGCGGTCTGATGAGCGTTAAACTCGTCGAGGGTGATATCCATAATCTGCTGGCTATCCACCAGATTTTGCCAGCTCACGCCATAAGGATTACTGACGATATCCGCTACCTTTCCCACCAGAACCGTAGGTATGCCCGCCTGATACAACTGTTGCGGCACCTGCACTTTTTCATCGACGCCGTAGCCCATATGCACGACCTGGAAGCCGTTGTCATAAGCGCCAGAACGCGGCGCATTGATGCCAATAAAACGTCCTTCTTTGCTTTCTACGGCATCGAGAATGCGCTGGCTGTCCGCTAACAGCCCCCCAAATGTGATCACTCTGCCAACCTGAACTTGCTCACGCACCACACGACCTATTTTGA
This sequence comes from Escherichia sp. MOD1-EC6842, assembly GCF_002965705.1. Lineage (NCBI taxonomy): Bacteria > Pseudomonadati > Pseudomonadota > Gammaproteobacteria > Enterobacterales > Enterobacteriaceae > Escherichia > Escherichia sp. MOD1-EC6842. The sequence continues at coordinate 38,345 of NZ_PTRF01000008.1, forward strand.
TGACTTCATCGAACGGTATTACGGAGAGATTGGCGGTAACGTTATAGACCTGGCCTAAATCCGCTTCGAGATTGTCACCAACTGCCACGGCCTGGTTAACCCACAGAAACTGCAACTCATCGCCACGGCGCTCTACTTGCCAGCCCGCAGTAATTAATGCTTGCTCAACACAGTCAATAACATCACGAAAGGGCATCCGCAGCGGCGGCAGTGGTCGCGTACCTAAAATTTCCTGATGTCCCATAAAGGTATCGCCACCTTCATGTTGCAGTTCCGCCACACCCCAGACTGCGGAATCCGATGGCTGCATATCTCCGGGGGCATAGCCCAGAGCATTAATAAGCCCTAACTTCTCCAGCATTGGCAGTTGTAAATGCGGTAACTCACAAAGAATGTGACCGCAAGTATTGGCTCCGGCATCCTGCGGGCGTACCCGCGTGACATCTTTCATTGCTCCCACGCCGAAGCTATCAATCACTAACACCACAAATCGCGCCATTTACGCCTCCAGAAGGTTGCCGAGGCTGTCATAACGGCCTACGATTTCCGGCGCTCTGTGCTGAATACCGGACACCAGCACGACATCACTGCGGGTAACAAAAATTTGTGTACGAAAACAGAGCATCACCGCACTACTCACCGGAAACTCTCCCGCCAAAGGCAAGGTGTAGTCGATGCTGCTGTCATCCACGGCGTTGAGATATGTTTCAGTAATGCTTTGATTTTCTGGCGTAAACACCAGCGCATGTTGCGCATGACCACGACGGTAATAGCCGCCGCCATAGCAGTAGCTATCGCCACGAAAATGATGGGATATTTCGCTTAACCAGAGCATGGCTACGCGTTCAGGCTGGTCACCCTGTTGGTTTGCCGGAATGGTGCCCGTCAGCGCATGACCAGGTTCGGCATGAGTAACACCGTATTCCGCCAGCAATGGCAGCGAAGTACAGCTGGTTGCTGAAGGTGCGTTTAATTGCTCAACAGCAACACCCGATTCCGCCAGCTGGTTGCGTGCATTGACCAACGTCTGGAGGTTCGGCGTCGGCAAAACTTTCCCGGCACTCTCATTCCATAGCAGGCAAGGGAAATGGGTAAGTCCCGCTAAATGGAGTCCTGGCAGTTTTTGGATTTCAGCGACAATTTCCTGCAACGAATGTTGAGCAAAACCACTTTCCTGTCCCGGATAAAGAAAATCATCGTCGCTATAAACTTTGAGCAGCACAGACTGAATCCGCCCCGCTTTCACCGCTGCCGCAGACACTTCCCGCGCTTTGGCAAGGGTAAACACGGTGATGACGTCGGTGCCCTGTTCAACGGCATCAGCGACCTGGTGACAAGGGATTTGCACCAGATGCCCCTGATGCGCCACCGGCAAACCTGCGCGGCGCATCACTCGCGCCTCTTTGTAATCCACCGCCACAATACCGCTGTAGCCCAGCGCCAGCAGTTTTTCCGCCAGCCACGGATTGCGACCGAACTGTTTGGTCATCAGATACAGCTCAATACCATAAAGCCGCGCCGTCTCAATCAACCGCTTACCGTTTTCCAGTACCTGATCCACGTCGATAACCCAACTGTCCGGGGCTATCTTGCCCTGCTGCCACAGGTTTAGTGCGGCAGAAATCAGTGCCGGGTTCTGGCGTTTCAATGCTTCTACAAACATCTTGTTGCCTCGTTTCTGTTCCTTGAATTAAATATTCATTTTTTTGAATATTTAGGTTGTGCGACGTGGATTTGTCGGGAGCTTCAAACCTCTTCGTTAGCAGCCATCCATAATCCATAAAGGTTGGCCAGCAAATAGCCTTCTTCACACGGGTTAACTTCCAATGCGAATTCCTTCAACAACACCTGATGCAATTGCACAACGGCTTGCCAGTGGCTGGATTGCGCCAGCTCTGCCAGCAACTCGTTATCCAGTGGCTCAATTTCTTCACCACGGCGACTGCGCATAAGTGCACTCGCCATATGTGTCATCGCCATCGTTCCTTGCTCACTGCGCACCGGCAGATGGCACTCTTTTTCCAGTACGTTGACGACCTGCATCATGCCTTTGCAGATGTCCTTATCGATGACCCCTGCATCGCAAAGCAGGTTGAGTCTGGTTTCCATTTTAGATGCCTTTCGTTTAATAACTGGGTTCCTGTTCCCCACTGACCACTCGCTGTTGATGGGCAAGCAGGGCGTGTTTATCAACAACCGCACGCAGCAATTGTTGCATCGGGTAATCATCGGCTCGCGTCAAAACCACGGCTTCAGTTGCCTGTAAAAATCGCGGATCGTCTGTGAGCGGCGTGGCTTCTAATCCCAGCATGGTCAGTTCGTTTTCCGCCACCACGTTCCAGATAACCGCATCGACATCACCTTTAACAATGCGCTGTAAACTCTCGTGATAAGAGAGATCGACTCGCTCCACATCGCTACTGCCAAAAAAGACATCGGTCATGATTTTCTGATCTGCCGAACGGTTATCCAGCCCCACGCGCTTCACGTTACCGGACTCCCCTTTACGGCAAATCAACTGGTGCTCGCCAACGTAGGTATGCGGCCCCAACTCCAGCGCAAGACATAATCCTTTTTGCGTGAGATAACTTTCTGCCGCCAGTCGCGAAACTACCGCCATGTCATAGACACCGTTAAGCAAACACTCCACGCGAATATCCGCACCACGCATATGCGCATAGTAAAAAGGAATGCCATCAAACTGAGCTTTTAATCCGCTCGCTAAACCTTCGTACAAGCGGGTATAGGGCAAGGGCATCGCACATACCACATTGTTGATATCAACATGGGTCAGCAGTGCTTTGTTATCCATCTCTACCAGATAACTGCCATTGCGCCCGCGACGTTCAATCCGTATCGCGCCGCTTGACTCCAGATTTTTTAACGCGGCCTGCGTCAGGCCGACGGACGAACGGCATTCAGTTGCCAGTTCATCTATAGTTTTCAGGCGATTACCACACTTTTCACCTAACAAATAACGAGCCAGCGTCGTGATGACGACACCTTCTTTTTTGATAAACGTTCGACGCATAATAAATTTTCAATAAAATGAATATTTATATCTTCATGAAAATGAAGATAAGGCGCAACAAGCAGATGTGGAAACGGCGAGATGCTTCACATTTTTTTGGGTTATTGCAAATAACGACGTAAAAAAACCGGGTTTCCCCGGTTTTTGGTATCAATAGTGAATTAAGGCTTCGCCACAAAACCAATCGCTTCGTAAACCGCTTTCAACGTGCGGGAAGCGTGTTCGCTGGCTTTTTCTGCGCCGTCTTTCATTACCTGTTGCAAGAAGGCTTCATCATTGCGGAAACGGTGATAACGCTCCTGCAATTCAGTCAGCATACCGGAAACCGCTTCAGCCACTTCGCCTTTCAGGTGACCATACATCTTGCCTTCGAACTGTTTTTCCAGTTCCGGAATGCTTTGGCCCGTTACAGCAGAAAGGATATCCAGCAGGTTAGAAACGCCCGCTTTGTTCTGCACGTCGTAGCGAACTACCGGCGGCTCGTCGGAGTCAGTGACCGCACGTTTGATTTTCTTCACTACCGATTTCGGATCTTCCAGCAGACCGATAACGTTATTGCGGTTATCGTCAGACTTGGACATCTTCTTGGTCGGCTCCAGCAACGACATTACGCGCGCGCCAGATTTCGGAATAAACGGCTCCGGTACTTTAAAGATATCGCCATACAGCGCGTTGAAACGCTGGGCAATATCGCGGCTCAGTTCCAGGTGCTGTTTCTGGTCTTCGCCGACCGGCACCAGATTGGTTTGATACAGCAGGATGTCCGCAGCCATCAGCACCGGATAGTCAAACAGACCAGCGTTAATGTTCTCGGCATAACGCGCAGATTTATCTTTAAACTGCGTCATGCGGCTCAGTTCGCCGAAGTAGGTATAGCAGTTCAGTGCCCAGCCTAACTGCGCATGTTCCGGCACGTGGGACTGAACAAAAATAGTGCTTTTCTCAGGATCGATACCGCAAGCCAGGTACAACGCCAGCGTATCCAGCGTCGCTTTACGCAGCTTCTGCGCATCCTGGCGAACGGTGATGGCGTGTTGGTCAACGATGCAGTAAATGCAATGGTAATCATCCTGCATGTTTACCCACTGACGCAGCGCACCCATGTAGTTACCAATGGTCAATTCACCTGAAGGCTGTGCGCCACTAAAAACGATGGGCTTAGTCATTTTTCGATTCCTGATTTTCGCTTTGCGGAAGCCCTAATGCGGGCAGAAGGTCATTTATAGAGTGATAAATTACATCAGGCTGGCTGAGATCGATAGCCTCGCCGTAGTTATATCCGTAGGTTAAGCCAACTGAAGGGCAACCGGCTGCTTTTGCTGCCTGAATATCATTGCGAGAATCGCCGACAAACAGCATCTGTTGCGGGGCAATGCCCATACGTTCAGCCACCAGTAGCAGCGGATCCGGGTGGGGTTTTTTGTTTTGTACGTCATCGCCGCCGATAACCACGCTAAAGTATTTTGCGATATCTAAGGCTTCCAGCAGCGGGGCGACGAACGGCGTTGGTTTGTTGGTAACCAGACCTAGCGGCAGGCCTTTAGCCTGCAATGCGCCCAGCGTATCGGCAACGTGCGGGAACAAAAACGTGCCTTCTTCAGCAACTTCGCCATAGTAACGATCAAACAGCTTACGCAGAATACGTACTTGTTCTTCTGCCGGAATATCGTCATCAACGGGCGGTTTGCCCATCGTTTTACGCAGCGTCGCACGTTCCTGACGCGCCCAGGTCAATGCCCGCTCCATCAGCACATCTGCGCCATTACCAATCCAGGTAATAACACGCTCTTCGCCTGCAACGGGCAACTCCAGCGCATACAGCGCCATATCTACCGCAGCAGCCAGACCGGGAGCACTGTCAACCAGCGTGCCATCGAGATCGAAGGCAACGCCGCGAATATCTTCAAACTTACTCATGACTTACCTTTGCCAGTTCACTGCGCATTTCATCAATGACTTTTTTATAGTCTGGCTGGTCGAAAATAGCGGAGCCAGCGACAAACATATCCGCGCCCGCCGCAGCGATTTCGCCAATATTGTTCACCTTCACGCCACCGTCCACTTCCAGTCGAATGTCGAAGCCAGACTCGTCGATACGACGACGTACTTCGCGCAGTTTATCTAACGTTTGTGGAATGAAAGACTGACCGCCGAAACCAGGGTTGACGGACATCAGCAGGATCACATCCAGTTTGTCCATCACGTAATCCAGATAGCTCAGCGGTGTCGCCGGGTTAAATACCAGCCCCGCTTTACAGCCATTTTCTTTAATCAGTTGCAGCGTGCGATCAACATGCTCGGAGGCTTCAGGATGAAAGGTAATGATGCTGGCACCTGCGGCAGCGAAATCCGGCACAATGCGATCAACCGGTTTCACCATCAGATGTACATCGATAGGGGCGGTAATGCCGTAATTACGCAAGGATTTCAGCACCATTGGTCCAATCGTCAGGTTGGGAACATAGTGGTTATCCATGACGTCAAAATGCACGACATCAGCGCCAGCTGCCAGGGCCTTTGCGGTATCTTCACCCAGGCGGGCAAAATCAGCCGACAGAATTGAGGGGGCAATCAAATACTGTTTCATCCGCTTCTCCTTGAGAATTATTTTTTCGCGGGTGAAACGACTCCTGGTTTGTACAAAGCCAGCAGTTCGTCCACCTTTTTACGTGTGCCGCCGTTGCTGCTTATACTGCGTCGAACTTTGACGACATGCAATTTTGCGCGTTGATACCACTCGCGCGTTAGCGCCGTATCATGGTTAGAAATCAGTACCGGGATCTGACGGTTAACCAGACCTTCGGCGATCTCCGCCAGATGCGCCTGTTGTTCAAGAGTAAAACTGTTTGTGTGATACGCCGTAAAGTTGGCGGTCGCAGATAGTGGTGCATAAGGCGGATCGCAATAGACGACAGATGCATCATCTGCGCGCGCCATGCTATCGGCATAAGACTCACAATAGAAAAAGGCATTCTGCGCTTTTTCAGCGAAGTGATACAACTCAGCTTCCGGGAAATAGGGTTTTTTGTAGCGGCCAAACGGCACGTTAAACTCACCGCGCAGATTGTAACGACACAGGCCGTTGTAACCGTAGCGGTTCAAATATAAAAACAGTACCGCCCGACGGAACGGATCCTGGCTTTTGTTGAACTCTTCGCGGAACTGATAGTAAACCTCGGCGCAATTTGTCTCAGGAACAAACAGCTCGCGGGCAGCCTGTACGTACTCATCAGTACGCATCTTCACAATGTTGTAGAGACTAATCAGGTCGCTATTGATATCGGCAAGGATATAACGAGAAAAGTCGGTGTTGAGAAACACCGACCCGGCACCCACAAAAGGTTCAACCAGACATTCACCCTTAGGCAAATGCCGTTTAATATCATCAAGCAGGGGATATTTACCCCCTGCCCACTTCAAAAAAGCGCGATTTTTCTTCATGCTGACTAACTAATTACACCTTCTCCGGCTGTGGAGAAAGCTCCGACAGCATCCAGCGCTTCAGGCAACTCCCGCAACGATAAACCATTACGGGAGATAACCTTGATTACTTCAGATCGGCCTGTACCTGACGCAGCGGTTTCGCCCATGGGTTTTTGGCCTGAACATCTGCTGGCAATGTAGATACCGCTTTTTTCGCCTCTTCTTTCGAAGCGTACACGCCAGAAACCAGTACATACCACGGCTGACCATTACGCGTCGTTTCATAGACAACGTAGTTTTTCAGATTCTCTTTCTTCGCCCAACCGTTCAGGTTGTCGTAGTTAGAAGAACTGCTCAGCTGCAGAGTGTAATGGCTGGACGGTGCCGATTTCAACGAACCAACATTACCTGCGGTCTTCGCTCCAGCGGCTGGTGTTGCCGTGGTTTGCGCCGGAGATGCCGTCTGTACTGGAGCCGTAGTCGCCGTCTCTTTTGGTGCTGCTGGCGTTGTGGCTTGCGTAGAAGTCGCAGCCGGTGCCTTTGTGCTCGCCACAGGTGCAGCCGGTTCAGTACGCTTCGGCGTCTGTGCTACCGGCTTCGGTTCCGTTTTCACAGTTGCTTGTGGTTTTTTCGGTTCAATCACCGCCTGCTGACGTGCCGGACGCGTGGTGGTCGGCCGTTCAGCGGTTTGCGCTTTCGCCGTATCACGCGATACGTTGCCATTACGAACTGGCGCTACAGTTGCGGGTTCGGTTGGCAGCGTGGAGTTGACCGCCACATTGTTCAACTGCTGCTGATTTTGCGGCTGGGTCAGCGCGTTATTCAGGTCACCCTGCACTTCAACACGTTGTTGACCATCCGTTGCCGCCGGGGTTTGCCCCTGGGTCGGCGTAGAAGAAATCGGCGGCAGAGAAACATCCTGCTGGGTATTTTCCGCAGACGTGGTTCCCGGCGCTGGCTGCACGCCATTTGCCTGATCAGTCGCATTGCCAGCAAGATCAATACTCTTCTCACCAGACGCGGTTTGATCGCTGGAAGAGGTCGAGGGGGCTTTTAGCGCAGAACCGATACCGATGATCAACAGCAGCAGAACCAGAATACCGACGCCCATCATCATATACTGACGAGAAGCCGGTTTGCTGGCTGCTTTTTTGCGCTTACGCGGACGACGCTCTACACGCTCTTCATCCACAGCGTCATCTTCGGAATCATCAATTTCTTCTTCGATTTCCGGTTCCTCATTGCGCTCTTTTTGCGCACGAGTTGGACGGCGATCGTCAGTTTCATCAAGTTCAATATCATCAAAATTGATCTGCGGTTCGCCACGTTCAGTACGTTCTGAACGCTCAGAAGATTGACGAGAACGACCAGTACGACGATCGCTGGGATCGGGTTTCAGCTCGTCTTCTGGTTTGAATTCATCCATTTAACACCCCACTAAAAGGTTAATGCTTACCACGTTGCAATTAACCTGAAGCTAATAGACCGCTGATAAGCGGCCGGACCTTTCTTGTTGTTACGCTGATTGACAATCGGTAATAGCGTTAAGAACAAGTTCGTGCGATACGCCGCCGCGAACTTCACTCTTACCAATTGCCAGCGGAAGAATTAAGCGCATCTCTCCCGCAAGGACTTTCTTGTCACGCAGCATATGCGGTAAATACGCCTGCGCGGACATTTCGCGCGGCCCATTAACCGGTAATCCAGCCCGCGTAAGCAGGGTAATAATACGCTGCGTTTCGGCAGAACTAAACTGCCCGAGACGTTCCGACGTCCGCGCCGCCATCACCATACCCGCCGCGACTGCTTCACCGTGCAACCAATTGCCATACCCCATTTCCGCTTCAATAGCATGACCAAAGGTATGTCCCAGATTCAGTAAAGCACGTAAGCCGGATTCGCGCTCGTCGGCAGCGACAACTTCTGCTTTCAGCTCACAGCAACGACGAATACAGTACGCCATTGCCGGACCATCCAGATTGAGCAGCGCATCCAGATTATCTTCCAGCCAGTTGAAAAACTCACCGTCAAGAATAATGCCGTATTTGATGACTTCCGCCAGCCCCGAAGCTAACTCTCTCGGAGGAAGCGTTTTCAGACAGTCGAGATCCACCACCACTGATGCTGGCTGATAAAAAGCGCCAATCATATTTTTACCGAGGGGATGGTTGACTGCGGTTTTTCCGCCAACGGAAGAGTCCACCTGCGACAGCAATGTCGTCGGGACTTGAATGAAGCGAACGCCGCGCTGATAGCTCGCCGCTGCAAAACCGGTAAGATCGCCTACTACGCCGCCGCCAAGCGCCACCAGCGTCGTATCGCGACCGTGCGGTTTTTGCAACAACGCCGTAAAAACGGTGTCGAGTACTGCCAGGCTTTTATACTGCTCGCCGTCAGGGAGGATAACGCTATCGACGTTAACACCCGCCTGTTCAAGTACGCTGCGAACCTTATCGAGATACAGAGGAGCCAGGGTTTCGTTGGTGACCAACATCACCTGCTCACCCGATTTCAGCGGTAAGAATGAAGCTGGTTCGTTAAACAAACCAGATGCGATGGTAATTGGGTAACTACGTTCCCCGAGAGTGACGACTATCCTCTCCATAACGCGACATCCACCTTAATTACTGTACCCGCAGACGAGTGTATATAAAGCCAGAATTAGTTGCTTTCCAGCATGTGAATAATCTGGTTTGCGACCACTTTGGCGCTTTGATCATCAGTACGAATGGTCACGTCGGCAATCTCTTCATACAGCGGATTGCGTTCATTAGCCAATGCTTCCAGAACTTCACGCGGCGGTGTTTCAACGTGCAGCAACGGGCGTTTTTTATCACGCTGCGTGCGCGCAAGTTGCTTTTCGATGGTCGTTTCAAGATAAACGACAACGCCACGTGCGGAAAGACGGTTACGCGTTTCGCGGGATTTCACAGAGCCGCCGCCAGTAGCCAGCACAATACCCTGTTTCTCGGTCAACTCATTGATGACCTTTTCTTCGCGATCGCGGAAGCCTTCTTCGCCTTCTAAATCGAAAACCCAGCCCACATCAGCTCCGGTTCGTTTCTCAATCTCTTGATCGGAATCGTAAAATTCCATATTGAGTTGTTGAGCTAACTGGCGCCCAATAGTGCTTTTTCCGGCACCCATAGGCCCAACCAGAAAGATATTGCGTTTCTCTGCCATTTTTTCGGTACTACTAAGACTATTCGTTAATGATAAACCCGCTTCGCTCAGAGAGCGCCGCAGGACATGAACTGAAACCTCATAAAATATTGCGAGAGTCAGACTGAAAATTATCTCAATACTCCAGCGGGTTTGGCAACTGAATAAATTGCCCATCCCTCTGCATATCTGGTCGCTGCAGGTGCACTGCCTTGCTATCACCGCTCTGGCGATAAATCACCGGGTAAGATTAGCGTAAAAAAGACAGCAAAATGCCGCGTGAAAGATAAATCACCATCATAAAACGCAGGTAACAAAGAGCACCGACTCTCAAATCGGTACTCCTTGTATGCTAAATACCTGCGCACGTCAAATAGATGAAACATGTTCAGCATGAAAACATCGCCGTTTTTGCGGCAGTTTACTCACTGGAAACCAACCGTGGCGTGATAAATACCACTAACTCGCGTCGTTCATCTTCTTTTCCGTCATGACGAAATAATTGCCCGAACCAGGGGATGTCGCCCAACAGCGGTACGCTATCCTGACCCGATTTATTTTTACGGGTAAAAATACCACCCAGTGCCAGCGTTTCTCCGCTTTTTACTTCAACCTGCGTTTCGATCTCCTGCTTATCAATCGCCAGCACTTCGCCATCAGCTTGTTGTAGCACCTGTCCCGGAACGTTCTGGCTGATGTGTAATTTCAGTCGGATGCGACCTTTTTGTAACACCGTGGGCGTGACTTCCATTCCCAGTACGGCCTCTTTAAATTCCACCGACGTCGCGCCGCTTTCACCACTGGAAACCTGATACGGGATCTCGCTTCCCTGTTTAATGCTGGCAGGCTGGAGATGTGAGGCCAGCAGACGCGGGCTGGCGATAATATCCAGTTGCTGTTTTTGTTCGAGCGCGGAAAGCTCCAGATCCAGTAAACGCCCGTTGATGCGCCCAATGTTAAAACCGATATGCGTCGTTGCCGTTGCCACAGAGAGATCGCCGCCGAGCGTGGTCACTTGCCCAACGCCGCCAGTTTGTTGCGCATCGGCCAGCGTCCATTTCACCCCCAATTCCCGCAAACTTTTTTCATTAATGGTGACAATGTGCGCCAACAGTTCAACCTGCCCGACCGGCAAATCCATTTGCGCTACCCACTGCTCCAGTGCGCTTAACGCCGTTTTGTTATCACGCAGCAAAAGGCGATTAGTACGTTTATCGACAGTCATGCTGCCTTTGGCGCTAAGTAGCTTTTCTCCTGCTTTCGCCAGCTCTCCGGCGTCGGCGTATTGCAGAGTAATATTGCGATTTTCCAGCGGCAGATTTGCCTGCACCCGCGCCTGTTCAGCCTCCTGACGGGCGATATTGTCATTCTGCCAGGCAACGGAATGCACTGAAAGAATGTTGCCTTCCTGGCGCGTTATCAGCCCGGCGCTTTTCACTACGGTTTGTAGTGCCTGTTTCCAGGGAACGTCAGTGAGATGTAACGACACCGTACCATTGACGTCTGGCGAAACCACCAGGTTTAACTTCTCCTGTTCAGCCAGCGCCTGTAACACCTGAGCCACCGGAACGTCATCCACCATCAGCGTCACTTTTTGCGGCTTTGCCGCCTGTACGCTGGGTATCATCATCAACAGTAGTGCGGCTATCCATTGCTTCATTTTTATCTCCTTGCCGTTGCCACAACCACTGTGGCGGTTCGCAGTTTTTTCCAGTTCCCAGCGTTAATGTTTCTGGCGTCAGTTGTAAAATTGTCCAGCCATTCTCCAGCACATCGTTTTGCTCCACCCGTCGCCATTTTTTTTGCCCATCTTTTATTACGCCAATAACGCGCTCGCCTCGCCCTACCATCCCCTGATAACGCCACTGGGTAAGTTCGCTAATCCGGCATAGATCTTCCGGCGGCTTAAAAGGGTCACGCATACCGGTTAAAAGGCACAAGGCAATACCTGCCAACAACCCGCGTTTACCCCTCATGCGGCATCTCCAGTTGTAGCGTGAACAAAAGATCATCACCTTCCACGCTTAATGAAAAACGGCTCACGCTGACGTTGCGCTCTGCCAGCCGTGTAAATGCCGACGGCACCGCTTCCCAGAACGTTTTCAACGCCAACTCGCCTCCCTGAGCGGATGGATGCCAGTAAAGCAGTTGCGCGCCGGGCAACTGAAAATCCAGTGGCGAAAAGGACAGCGTTTTTTCTTCGCTGATGGGAGTGGTGTCTACCAGGCGATAAAGTGCAGTCCATTGCTGGTGATGACTTGCCCGCAGTCGAATTAATGCGTCACTCTCTTCCTGGTGTGCCGAGGAAAGAAAAATGAGCGTAACTAACATCAGCAACCAGACTGCCCAGCAAAACTGGCGGATACGGAGTGATGTCGCGAACCACCAGTCAAAGAGAGTGTTCATCGCTAACCGTCCTTGTTAACTGATACTCAAATTGCCAGCGTCCTTGTGCATCTTGCTGCGTGGCTCCACGCTGGTTGAGTTGAAAAGAAGTATCCTGGCGGAGTGCTTTTTCCAGTGCGTTTAACACAGTAATGTTCGTCGCAAGTCCCTTTACCTCCAGCGTTCCCTGCTGCCAGCGTATCGTTGTCAGCCAGGCATGTTCTGGTAAAAGTACCGCCAGTGACTCCAGCGCAAATTGCCAGTCGCGGGTAAATTGTCGCTGGCGCTGACGTTGCAAACGCTGTTCGCGTAATTGTTGGCGTTCCAGCAAACGTGGTTTACTGGTTTGTAGGGTGCTGGCGCGTTGTTGTTCCGCCTGAAGCAAAACAGCGTCAACGCGTACTTCAGCGTTGGTTGTCAAACGCAGCATGAGCGTTATCCCGACAGCCAGCAGCAGAGGAGCAACGAACATCAGCAACCAGAAGCGAAGAAAGGCCGTCCGGCGTTGCTCTCGCCAGGGCAAAAAATTGATTGGCGGATTCATCAGTACCTCTCCCCAAGCGCCAGCCCCAGCGCGATAGCAAAGTTTCCACCTGGTGGCGGTAGTGGCGGCTGACGCACAGAAACCGCATTCCAGGGGTCAAATCCGCCTTCGCCGCATATCGCGAGACTTTCAGAATTAATGGCTAACGTCGCGGCCAGTTCATTCGCGCTTGTCATCCCCACCGCCAGTTTGCGTCCCCAGCTATAACGCGTCGCCCATAACCACTGTTCGTTATCACGCCAGGCCAGACATTGCTGATGAGAAGGTAAAAAAGGCAGGAATCGCTGCAAAGCGCAGGCGTCTGGGGTAATCGCACTAACGTGAATACGCAATCTTTCTGCCAGGCTAAGCAGCGTTGCCAGCTCTTTGCTTTGCGCGGCGGTCACGTTATAAGCGGGACTCAGCGAATCTTCGCTGTAATCAAAGCGCAGGGAGTCCGGTTCCATATCCAGCTCGCGAGCCATCGAGCCTGTCAACCAGGCCATTTGCTCCCGTTCGCCCAGGGACATTGCCGGACGCGGAAATGCCCTTTGTAACGTTCGGCTAGCGGGAAATGCCAACATAATGTGATGACGGTGTGGCAGTTCACGACTCCACGGTAACAACGTTTTAGTCAGCCGTTCCGCGTCAATAATGCGCCCATCTTTGATAATGTCGGTCGCCAGCGGCAAACGCCACCAGCGTTGCAAAAAGCATTCTTTCGCGCCACGCACGATAGCAACCGCCACCGCTTCTTGCTGTTGTAAATGCAAACCAATTTGCCAGGTCTTAAATGCCATTGTGATGATCTCCTTATCCCCCGTCACTCTGACGGGTATATCAATGCGTCTGGCTTGCCTTTATACTACCGCGCGTTTGTTTATAAACTGCCCAAATGAAACTAAATGGGAAATTTCCAGTGAAGTTCGTAAAGTATTTATTGATCCTTGCAGTCTGTTGCATTCTGCTGGGAGCAGGCTCGATTTATGGCCTCTACCGCTACATCGAGCCACAACTGCCGGATGTGGCGACATTAAAAGATGTTCGCCTGCAAATTCCGATGCAGATTTACAGCGCCGATGGCGAGCTGATTGCTCAATACGGTGAAAAACGTCGTATTCCGGTTACATTGGATCAAATCCCGCCGGAGATGGTGAAAGCCTTTATTGCGACGGAAGACAGCCGCTTCTACGAGCATCACGGCGTTGACCCAGTGGGGATCTTCCGTGCGGCAAGCGTGGCGCTGTTCTCCGGTCACGCATCACAAGGGGCGAGCACCATCACCCAACAACTGGCGAGAAACTTCTTCCTGAGTCCAGAACGCACGCTAATGCGTAAAATTAAGGAAGTCTTCCTCGCAATTCGTATTGAACAATTGCTGACGAAAGACGAGATCCTCGAGCTTTATCTGAACAAGATTTACCTCGGTTACCGCGCCTATGGTGTCGGTGCTGCGGCACAAGTCTATTTCGGTAAAACGGTCGATCAACTGACACTGAACGAAATGGCGGTGATTGCCGGGCTGCCTAAAGCCCCTTCCACCTTCAACCCGCTCTATTCAATGGATCGAGCCGTCGCGCGGCGTAACGTCGTGCTGTCGCGAATGCTGGACGAAGGGTATATCACCCGACAGCAGCTCGATGAGACACGCACCGAAGCGATTAACGCCAACTATCACGCACCGGAGATCGCCTTCTCAGCGCCATATCTCACCGAAATGGTACGTCAGGAGATGTATAACCGTTACGGCGAAAACGCTTATGAAGACGGCTATCGCATTTACACTACCATTACCCGCAAAGTGCAGCAGGCCGCACAGCAAGCCGTGCGTAATAACGTACTGGACTACGACATGCGTCACGGCTATCGCGGCCCGGCCAATGTGCTGTGGAAAGTAGGTGAATCAGCGTGGGATGACAAAAAGATTACCGATACGCTGAAGGCGCTGCCAACCTATGGTCCGCTGCTACCTGCCGCAGTCACCCGCGCCAACCCGCAGGAAGCAACAGCAATGCTGGCGGACGGAACATCTGTGACGCTGCGTATGGAAGGGATTCGCTGGGCACGGCCTTATCGCTCCGATACTCAGCAGGGACCGACGCCGCGTAAAGTGACCGATGTTGTGCAAACAGGTCAGCAAATCTGGGTTCGCCAGGTGGGCGATGCCTGGTGGCTGGCACAGGTGCCGGAAGTGAACTCGGCGCTGGTATCGATCAATCCGCAAAACGGCGCAGTTATGGCGCTGGTCGGTGGTTTTGATTTCAATCAGAGCAAGTTTAACCGCGCCACCCAGGCGCTGCGTCAGGTGGGTTCGAATATCAAGCCGTTCCTCTACACCGCAGCGATGGATAAAGGTCTGACGCTGGCAAGTATGCTGAACGATGTGCCAATTTCCCGCTGGGACGCAGGCGCGGGTTCTGACTGGCAGCCGAAAAACTCACCTCCGCAGTACGCCGGTCCAATCCGTTTACGTCAGGGGCTGGGCCAGTCGAAAAACGTGGTAATGGTACGCGCAATGCGAGCAATGGGCGTGGACTATGCCGCAGAGTATTTGCAACGCTTCGGCTTCCCGGCACAAAATATTGTTCACACTGAATCGCTGGCACTGGGTTCCGCTTCCTTCACGCCGTTACAGGTGGCGCGCGGGTACGCAGTGATGGCTAATGGTGGCTTCCTGGTCGACCCCTGGTTTATCAGCAAAATTGAAAACGACCAGGGCGGCGTGATTTTCGAAGCGAAACCGAAAGTAGCCTGCCCGGAATGTGATATTCCGGTGATTTACGGTGATACGCAAAAATCGAACGTGCTGGAAAACAGCGACGTTGAAGACGTGGCTATCTCTCGCGAACAGCAGAATGTTTCTGTGCCAATGCCACAACTGGAGCAGGCTAATCAGGCATTAGTGGCGAAGACTGGTGCGCCAGAATACGCACCACACGTCATCAGCACACCGCTGGCGTTCCTGATTAAGAGCGCCCTGAACACCAATATCTTTGGTGAACCTGGCTGGCAGGGCACTGGCTGGCGCGCAGGTCGTGATTTGCAACGTCATGATATCGGCGGGAAAACCGGGACGACCAACAGTTCGAAAGATGCGTGGTTTTCGGGTTACGGTCCGGGCGTTGTGACCTCGGTATGGATTGGCTTTGATGATCACCGCCGTAATCTCGGTCACACTACGGCTTCCGGGGCGATAAAAGATCAGATCTCCGGTTATGAAGGTGGTGCAAAGAGCGCCCAGCCAGCCTGGGATGCTTATATGAAAGCCGTGCTGGAAGGTGTACCGGAACAACCGCTGACGCCGCCGCCGGGTATTGTGACGGTGAATATCGATCGCAGCACCGGGCAACTGGCCAACGGTGGTAACAGCCGCGAAGAGTATTTCATCGAAGGTACGCAGCCTACACAGCAAGCGGTACGCGAGGTAGGGACAACCATTATCGATAATGGTGAGGCTCAGGAATTGTTCTGATTAAAAAGGCGCTTCGGCGCCTTTTCAGTTTGCAGACAAAGTGCACGTTGTTCATGCTGGATGCGGCGTGAACGCCTTATCCAGCCAACAAAATCGTCGAAACTCAATACATTGCAGGAACCACGTAGGCCTGATAAGCGTAGCGCATCAGGCAAGCTCCACGTATTTACAACCGCCCCTGCCCCTTCAACCACTCGCGCACCAGGAACAACGCGCTGACATTACGCGCTTCGTTGAAGTCAGGATCTTCGAGCAAATCCATCATATGTGTCAGTGGCCAGCGCACCTGAGGTAGTGGCTCTGGTTCATCGCCTTCCAGCGATTCAGGGTAGAGATCTTGCGCCACCACGATATTCATTTTGCTGGAAAAGTAAGACGGTGCCATGCTGAGTTTCTTCAAAAAAGTCAGATCCTTTGCGCCAAATCCCACTTCTTCTTTGAGTTCGCGGTTTGCTGCTTCATAAACACTTTCACCGGGATCAATTAATCCTTTCGAAAAACCTAATTCGTAGGATTCAGTTCCCACCGCGTATTCGCGGATCAAAATCAGGTGATCGTCCACAATCGGCACAATCATCACTGCTTCCCGGTTGGTTGGACGCATTCGTTCATAAACACGCCGCACGCCGTTGCTGAACTCCAGATCCACGCTTTCGATGGTAAACAATCGGGAACGGGCTACGGTTTCAACATTCAGAATGGTGGGTTTTTGTAATGATTTGCTCATCGTGGAATCTATGCTGTGAAATCAGCAGTTATTGTGCGATATCGGACACGCATTCGGCAATGTGAATTGCATGTTATTTACATTTACGCAACTTAATAAATAATCATTCTCAAATCAAATTAAAAGTCAATAGGTTGAAATAACTCCAGGAATTTGCTGATATTCCGCCCTCAGAGGGTTTGCTATGATCACCGGTTACTGGGATGCGCTTAATGATGCTCAAGTTCAACTCCACGCTTGCCGATAGCCAACCGCAGGATCCTATATTGTGTCCAGGATGCGACTAATCACACCTGACAAATTAAGTAAGATGGGGAAAGCATGAGCACCATTGTAATTTTTATAGCTGCTTTGCTGGCCTGCTCACTACTTGCGGGATGGCTGATAAAAGTGCGCTCCAGGCGGCGTCAACTGCCCTGGACTAACGCCTTCGCTGATGCGCAAACGCGCAAACTCATGCCTGAAGAACGTAACGCCGTTGAAAATTATCTCGACAGCCTGACGCAGGTTTTGCAGGTTCCTGGTCCGACGGGCGCCAGCACGGCCCCCGTATCACTGACGCTGAACGCGGAAAGCAACAACGTCATGATGCTGACACATGCCATCACGCGTTATGGCATTTCAACCGACGATCCTAACAAATGGCGTTATTATCTCGATTCGGTGGAAGTCCACCTGCCCCCGTTCTGGGAGCAGTACATCAACGATGAAAATAGCGTTGAACTGATCCATACCGATTCGCTGCCGCTGGTTATTTCTCTCAACGGTCATACGCTGCAAGAGTACATTCAGGAAACTCGTGGCTATGCGTTGCAGCCTGTTCCGTCAACGCAGGCGTCGATTCGCGGCGAAGAAAGCGAACAAATCGAACTGCTCAATATTCGCAAAGAAACACACGAAGAGTATGCGCTTAGTCGGCCGCGCGGGCTGCGCGAAGCGTTGCTGATTGTCGCCTCCTTCCTGATGTTCTTTTTCTGCCTGATTACTCCGGATGTATTTGTCCCGTGGCTGGCTGGCGGCGCGTTACTGCTGTTGGGCGCAGGTCTGTGGGGGCTATTTGCGCCACCGGCAAAATCATCCCTGCGGGAGATCCACTGTCTGCGTGGTACGCCGCGTCGTTGGGGATTGTTTGGTGAAAACGATCAGGAACAGATCAACAATATTTCGCTCGGTATTATCGACCTGGTCTATCCCGCGCACTGGCAGCCTTATATTGCGCAGGATCTGGGGCAGCAAACGGATATCGATATCTATCTTGATCGGCACGTGGTACGTCAGGGACGCTATCTTTCACTGCATGACGAAGTGAAAAACTTCCCGCTGCAACACTGGCTACGCAGTACGATTATCGCGGCGGGTTCTCTGCTGGTGCTGTTTATGCTGCTGTTCTGGGTTCCGCTGGATATGCCGCTGAAATTCACCCTCTCGTGGATGAAAGGCGCGCAGACCATTGAAGCCACCAGCGTTAAACAACTGGCAGATGCCGGAGTACGTGTAGGCGATACCTTACGTCTTAGCGGTACAGGGATGTGTAATATCCGCACTTCTGGCACCTGGAGCGCGAAAACCAATTCACCGTTTTTGCCATTTGACTGCTCGCAGATCATCTGGAATGACGCCCGTTCATTGCCATTACCGGAATCTGAACTGGTCAACAAGGCCACGGCACTGACCGAGGCAGTAAACCGCCAGTTGCACCCGAAACCGGATGATGAATCTCGCGTCAGCGCCACATTGCGTTCAGCAATTCAGAAATCCGGCATGGTACTGCTCGATGACTTTGGCGACATCGTGCTGAAAACCGCCGATCTCTGTGCCGCCAAAGATGATTGTGTTCGGTTGAAAAATGCGCTGGTGAATCTCGGCAACAGTAAGGACTGGGACGCACTGGTAAAACGCGCTAACGCTGGAAAACTCGACGGCGTGAATGTGTTACTCCGCCCGGTGAGCGCAGAATCACTCGATAACCTGGTGGAAACCTCCACAGCACCATTCATTACTCATGAAACGGCGCGAGCCGCGCAATCACTGAATAGCCCGGCACCGGGAGGATTCCTGATTGTCAGCGACGAAGGCAGCGATTTTGTTGATCAGCCCTGGCCTTCGGCATCACTTTACGACTACCCGCCGCAAGAACAGTGGAACGCTTTCCAGAAACTGGCGCAAATGCTGATGCATACACCGTTTAACGCCGAAGGCATCGTCACCAATATTTTTACCGATGCCAACGGCACGCAGCATATCGGCTTGCACCCCATCCCGGATCGCTCCGGCCTGTGGCGCTATCTGGGCACGACATTGCTGTTGCTGACGATGCTGGGCAGTGCCATCTATAATGGCGTACAGGCCTGGCGTCGTTATCACCGTCATCGTACTCGCATGATGGAAATTCAGGCCTATTATGAAAGCTGCCTGAATCCACAACTGATCACCCCTTCAGAAAGCCTTATCGAATAACACGTTTGCGCGGCAGGTTATGCTACCCTGTCGCGCAAATGGCTTCACTCTGGAGATTTCCCTCATGCATATCAACATTGCCTGGCAGGACGTAGATACCGTTCTGCTGGATATGGACGGCACGTTGCTCGACCTCGCCTTCGATAACTATTTCTGGCAAAAGCTGGTGCCTGAAACCTGGGGCGCGAAAAACGGGGTCACGCCACAGGAAGCGATGGAATATATGCGCCAGCAATATCACGACGTGCAGCATACGCTAAACTGGTACTGTCTTGATTACTGGAGTGAACAACTGGGTCTGGATATCTGTGCGATGACCACCGAGATGGGACCGCGCGCCGTACTGCGTGAAGATACCATTCCGTTTCTTGAGGCACTTAAAGCCAGCGGTAAGCAGCGAATTTTGCTCACCAATGCGCATCCGCACAACCTGGCGGTAAAACTTGAGCATACCGGTCTGGACGCACACCTTGATTTATTACTTTCCACCCACACATTTGGTTATCCGAAAGAGGATCAGCGGTTATGGCATGCGGTGGCCAAAGCTACGGGTCTGAAAGCTGAAAGAACGCTGTTTATTGATGACAGCGAAGCGATTCTCGATGCTGCCGCGCAATTTGGTATTCGTTACTGCCTCGGTGTGACTAATCCTGACTCAGGGATTGCCGAGAAACAGTATCAACGCCATCCGTCACTGAATGACTACCGCCGCCTGATCCCCTCGCTAATGTGAAGGAGACGCCATGAAAGAAAAACCTGCTGTTGAGGTTCGACTGGATAAATGGCTATGGGCCGCCCGTTTTTACAAAACCCGCGCGCTGGCTCGTGAAATGATCGAAGGCGGTAAGGTGCATTACAACGGGCAGCGCAGCAAGCCGAGTAAAGTCGTCGAACTGAATGCCACGCTCACTCTGCGCCAGGGAAATGACGAACGAACGGTGATTGTAAAGGCGATTACTGAACAGCGTCGCCCCGCCAGCGAGGCAGTCTTGCTGTATGAAGAGACTGCGGAAAGTGTAGAGAAACGCGAAAAAATGGCGCTGACACGTAAACTTAATGCCTTAACCATGCCGCACCCGGATCGACGCCCGGACAAAAAAGAGCGCCGCGACCTGTTACGATTTAAACACGGCGACAGTGAATAACTGTCACCTGCAAGAGAGATGATTATGCCGCAACATGACCAATTACATCGCTATCTGTTTGAAAACTTTGCCGTGCGCGGCGAACTGGTAACCGTTTCGGAAACCCTGCAACAAATCCTTGAGAATCACGATTATCCGCAGCCCGTTAAAAACGTGCTGGCAGAACTGCTGGTTGCGACCAGCCTGTTAACCGCTACGCTGAAGTTTGATGGTGATATCACCGTACAGCTGCAAGGCGACGGTCCGATGAATCTGGCGGTTATCAACGGTAACAACAACCAGCAGATGCGCGGCGTGGCGCGCGTACAGGGCGAAATTCCGGAAAATGCCGACCTGAAAACGCTGGTCGGTAATGGTTATGTGGTGATCACCATTACCCCGAGCGAAGGCGAACGCTATCAGGGCGTGGTTGGTCTGGAAGGTGATACCCTGGCGGCCTGCCTGGAAGATTACTTTATGCGTTCTGAACAGCTTCCGACGCGCCTGTTTATTCGCACCGGCAACGTAGATGGTAAGCCCGCCGCTGGCGGTATGTTGTTACAGGTAATGCCTGCGCAAAATGCCCAGCAGGACGACTTCGACCACCTGGCGACGCTAACTGAAACCATCAAAACCGAAGAGTTGCTGACCTTACCGGCAAACGAAGTGTTGTGGCGTTTGTATCACGAAGAAGAGGTGACGGTTTACGATCCGCAGGATGTGGAGTTCAAATGCACCTGCTCACGTGAACGTTGCGCCGATGCGCTGAAAACGCTGCCGGATGAAGAAGTGGATAGCATCCTGGCGGAAGATGGCGAAATTGACATGCATTGTGATTACTGCGGTAACCACTATCTGTTCAATGCGATGGATATTGCCGAGATCCGCAACAACGCGTCTCCGGCAGATCCGCAGGTTCATTAATTAGTTTTTCCGGCAGAGATAACTCTGCCGGATTTCATGACGAAATTGCCTGATGCGCTGCGTTTATCAGGCCTACGGTATAAATCGCAAGTTATTGTGGGTCAGCTAAGGCGCCGCATCTGACAAAAATCAGATGCGCGTTGTCACTCATTCAGATTCACCTCCAGCGTTTCACCATCCACCGTAAGATTGCGCCACGTTTTAGGCTTCGTTCCCAGTTTTCTTTCCTTCGCGGCAGTGAGTAATTTCTCTTTCGTTATTTCGCGCGGAAGTAAACTCATCGTGAGCTCTTGCCATTCTTTCCCGGTGGGGTCAATGCCATAGACGATGACTCTTTCATCATTAAAGGCAAACAGGAGCCGCTCCGTCTGACCATCACTATTTAGATCTCTCTCGACCAGTACGCAAGCATCCTTTTCAATACAGGTCATCACGTTATAGCGTTCTTTGATTAAGGCCGACCAGAATGTCGCATCCGGTTTGCCAGAACCAGGGGCAATTAACACGTTATCGGCTAATGCTTTTTCCGATACCTGCAGCTGAAGATGTTGCTTCCCATCAAACGCCATCAGCAGATCCCGTCTGCGTTTCGGGTCTTTCATATACTCGGTATCGCTTTTCAGCGACTCAAGCGCCGCACGGCCATAGCGACCGCTCTGTTCGAGCATGTAGATACTTACCTGGTCTGGCGTGTTTTTTCCGCTCTGATAACGTGCCATATGACTGTTCACGCTAATGCGCATACTGTCCAGTACCGGCGAATTAAGAAGCACCAGTATCACCAGCACCAATAACGAAACCGCAAGGTTCACTTTGCCCTGAAGAACAAGGGGATTTTGCCCTTTACGCCAGACAATACTGACAAAATATCCCAGAGACCAAACCAGTAACACCGCCACAGCCAACACGCCATGCAAGCGTTCGGCAGTCCAGCCGTACTGCGCGACCCGCAGCCATAACGCCCAGGCGGCGACGAACACATACAATGGGGCGACCAGCAGAGCGGTTTGAATCAGGCAACGCAACGGCCCCGTCCAGGGAAGTGACGCTTTTTGCGGATCGCCGACAATGGACATTAAGAGCAATTGCAAAAAGGTCAGCGTCAAAAGCAACCCGGCAGCGGAAATGTGGCGAGAAATCGCGTTCAGGCCCGCAAACGGCAGGGTGATAATAAACATCAGGGTTAGCAATGATACTAACGGCAGCAACCCCGTGGCGATTAACGTGAACAGCTTTTGAATGGAGTCGATTAAACGCAACTGTGTCCGCGCGAGGATCACCGCCAGTGCGGTAACCAGACCTGACGTAAGGTAAATAAACCAGTCGGTTGCAAAAAAGAGCGTTTTGAAAAACGTGATGCCAACGAGTTTAAATAACTCACTCCACAGTAAAAGCACCAGCCACGTCAGGCCATTGGTGATAAAAATCACCAATAATATAAGTACGTTATGCCATACCGACTGGTAAAAATAGCTATAGCGGGTACTGTCATTACGCTCACGCAGACTCTGTTGTATCCACGGCAGCAACATCATTCCCATCAGCAGCAGATAACACCCAAAATCCCAAAGCGCCTTTTCCGCTCTCTAGGGACTCATGCCATCAATTTGCCACTTCAGCCAGCCGCTCATCCCAAGAGTGGCAATCAACACTATCGCCAGCCATCCCCAAAGTCGCTTCTGTTTGAAGGACACTACAGAAAATAACAAAACGGATGAAAGCGCCACGGTCGCAGGTACGCCATACACTATCCAACTGTTATTTTTACCAGCGAGCCAGGAGATCAGCAGGTAGCAAACTAATCCCTGGAGTAATCCGGTAACAACCATTCCCCTGCGTGTTGCGGGTGAAAGCTCAACGTTTTCCATGTTGGTTATCCAGAATCAAAAGGAGAGGTAATTATCGCATCCAGGCTGGACTAATTTGTTTTTCTCAGAAAGTAATCAAAAAAAGTTAGCGTGGTGAATCGATACTTTACTCGTTGAATTTGCATCAATTTCACTCAGGAATGCGATTACACTCGCAACATTCTCGCCATATAAACCAAGTTTTAACCTTTTAAGAACATTTTCCACACCTAAAATGCTATTTCTGCGATAATAGCTACCGTTTCGTGACAGGAATCACGGAGTTTTGTCAAATATGAATTTCTCCAGATACGTAAATCTATGAGCCTTGTCGCGGTTAACACCCCCAAAAAGACTTTACTATTCAGGCAATACATATTGGCTAAGGAGCAGTGAAATGCGCGTTAACAATGGTTTGACCCCGCAAGAACTCGAGGCTTATGGTATCAGTGACGTACATGATATCGTTTACAACCCAAGCTACGACCTGCTGTATCAGGAAGAGCTCGATCCGAGCCTGACCGGTTATGAGCGCGGGGTGTTAACTAATCTGGGCGCCGTTGCCGTCGATACCGGAATCTTCACCGGCCGTTCACCAAAAGATAAGTATATCGTCCGTGACGATACCACTCGCGATACCTTCTGGTGGGCAGACAAAGGCAAAGGTAAGAACGACAACAAACCTCTCTCCCCTGAAACCTGGCAACATCTGAAAGGCCTGGTAACCAAACAGCTTTCCGGCAAACGTCTGTTCGTTGTAGACGCATTCTGTGGCGCTAACCCGGACACACGTCTTTCCGTCCGGTTCATCACCGAAGTGGCCTGGCAGGCGCATTTCGTCAAAAACATGTTTATTCGCCCAAGCGATGAAGAGCTGGCAGGTTTCAAACCTGATTTTATCGTCATGAACGGCGCGAAGTGCACCAATCCGCAGTGGAAAGAACAGGGCCTGAACTCTGAAAACTTCGTCGCGTTTAACCTGACTGAGCGTATGCAGTTAATTGGCGGCACCTGGTACGGCGGCGAAATGAAGAAAGGGATGTTCTCGATGATGAACTACCTGCTGCCGCTGAAAGGCATTGCCTCCATGCACTGCTCCGCCAACGTTGGCGAGAAAGGCGACGTTGCAGTGTTCTTCGGCCTTTCTGGCACGGGTAAAACCACCCTTTCCACCGACCCGAAACGCCGTCTGATTGGCGATGACGAACACGGCTGGGACGATGACGGCGTGTTTAACTTCGAAGGCGGCTGCTACGCGAAAACCATCAAGCTGTCGAAAGAAGCGGAACCCGAAATCTACAACGCTATCCGTCGCGATGCGCTGCTGGAAAACGTCACCGTGCGTGAAGATGGCACTATCGACTTTGACGATGGTTCAAAAACCGAGAACACCCGCGTTTCTTATCCGATCTATCACATCGAAAACATCGTTAAGCCGGTCTCCAAAGCAGGCCACGCAACTAAAGTTATCTTCCTGACCGCAGATGCTTTCGGCGTATTGCCGCCGGTTTCTCGTCTGACTGCCGATCAAACTCAGTACCACTTCCTCTCTGGCTTCACCGCCAAACTGGCCGGTACTGAACGCGGCATCACCGAACCGACGCCAACCTTCTCCGCCTGCTTCGGCGCGGCGTTCCTGTCGCTGCACCCGACTCAGTACGCAGAAGTGCTGGTGAAACGTATGCAGGCGGCGGGCGCGCAGGCGTATCTGGTTAACACCGGCTGGAACGGCACTGGCAAACGTATCTCCATTAAAGATACCCGCGCCATTATCGACGCTATTCTGAATGGTTCGCTGGATAACGCAGAAACCTTCACTCTGCCGATGTTTAACCTGGCGATCCCGACAGAACTGCCGGGCGTTGACACGAAGATCCTCGATCCGCGTAACACTTACGCCTCTCCGGAACAATGGCAGGAAAAAGCTGAAACGCTGGCGAAACTGTTTATCGACAACTTCGATAAATATACCGACACCCCTGCGGGTGCTGCGCTGGTAGCGGCTGGTCCGAAGCTGTAATGGTTTGAAGCTGGAGAATATCTATCCAGTATCTTATAGAAAGCAAAACGGGAGGCACCTTCGCCTCCCGTTTTATTTACCCTTCTTTTGTCGCACCCTGCGCCCGCGTTACCGGCAATGGCAGCCAGGCGCGAATGGAAAGCCCGCCCCGCTCGCTGGTGCCAAGTTCCAGCATCCCGTTATGATTATCGATAATCCGCTGCACAATCGCCAGCCCTAAGCCAGTGCCACTGATAGTGCGCGCGCTGTCACCACGGACAAATGGCTGGAACAGGTGCTTACGCTGCTCCGGTTCAATCCCTGGGCCGTCATCTTCCACCTGGAACCAGGCGCGATTCGGCTCCGTTCCACTGCTGACTTTAATCCAGCCATTGCCGTAGCGGGCGGCGTTCACTACCATATTCGCCACCGCGCGTTTGATCGACAGAGGGTGCATTTTCACCTCAATGCTGCCCGGCTCAAGCGCGGTATCAATTTCCCGCTCATAGCCACTTTCGGCGGCAATCACCTCACCAAGCACAGCGTTAAGATCCGCCAGTTCCATCGGCATCTCCTGCCCGGTGCGCAAGTAGTCGATAAATTGCTCAATGATGGCGTTGCACTCTTCGATATCTTTATTGATCGATTCTGCCAGGTAGCCATCCTGCTCGCTCATCATCTCAGTCGCCAGGCGAATACGCGTCAGCGGCGTGCGCAGGTCGTGGCTTACCCCTGCCATCAGCAATGTGCGATCATCTGCCAGTTGCTTAACGCCTGCCGCCATATGGTTGAAGGCGCGGGTAACCGAACGCACCTCCGAAGCGCCATATTCACGCAGCGGCGGCGGAATAATCCCCTTACCCACCTGCAAAGCAGCATGTTCGAGATCGACTAAGGGTCGGTTCTGAATACGAATAAATAGCCACGCGCCGCCTATTGCTAACAGCATTATCGCCAGCGTATAGCGGAACAGCGGGGAGAAATCGCCCTGATGAATTTCGGTCAGCGGCACACGTACCCAGATATTGGGCGACAGCCAGGTTTTCAGCCAGACGACAGGCGAACTTTTGTTGACCTCGACGCGGACTTCCGTCGGGCCGCCAAGCTGCTGCGCCATCTGATGGCTTAAGAATTCGTAATGTTGCGCCCAACGCAGCCCGGCCTCTTCAGCGGCTTCATTGGAGTAGAGAGAGATCCCCAGCTCACGGTAGATCTCCCGACGGAAAGCGGGAGGCACAACCAACTGCGTGCCGTCCTCCAGTTGCAGTTTGTCGGTCATCAGCATACGCACTTCGTAAGCGAGGACTTTATTAAACTGCTGGAGGCTCGGCAAAATCGCGAAGTTCAGCACCACCAGATAAGTCGTCACCAGGCTGACAAACAGCAAGGTGACGATGAGCAATAACGTGCGGGCAAATGAACTTCGTGGCGAGAAGCGCAATCGCCTCATGCTTTAGAACCGTCCGGCACGAAGACGTAGCCCAGACCCCAGACGGTCTGAATGTAACGTGGATGTGCCGGATCTTCTTCCACCATGCGGCGCAGACGCGAGATCTGCACGTCGATGGAGCGTTCCATTGCAGAATATTCACGGCCACGGGCAAGGTTCATCAGCTTATCGCGGGACAGCGGCTCACGCGGATGGCTGACCAGCGCCTTCAGTACCGCAAATTCACCACTGGTGAGCGGCATCGGCTCATCTTCGCGGAACATTTCACGCGTACCGAGGTTTAGTTTGAACTTACCAAAAGCAATTACTGCTTCTTCCTGTGACGGCGCGCCCGGCAGTTCGTTCGCCTGACGACGCAGCACTGCACGAATACGAGCCAGCAGCTCGCGCGGGTTAAACGGTTTTGGAATATAGTCGTCAGCGCCAATCTCCAGGCCAACGATACGGTCTACTTCTTCCCCTTTCGCCGTCACCATAATGATCGGCATCGGGTTACTCTGGCTACGAAGACGTCGGCAAATCGACAAGCCATCTTCACCAGGTAACATCAAATCCAGTACCATAAGATGGAAAGATTCACGAGTCAGCAGGCGATCCATCTGTTCTGCATTAGCGACGCTTCGAACCTGGAAGCCTTGTTCGGTGAGATAACGCTCCAGCAGCGCGCGCAGGCGCATGTCGTCATCGACCACCAGAATCTTGTAGTTCTCTTGCATTCTTTGTACTCCCAAAGGTTCGCAACAATTTGTAAGCGTGTATTCTTAAAAAAGCTTACGTTCGTCACCAGCAAAATCTGGTATGAATTTCAGCCTAAATTGTTACAAAGCATATTAAACAGCAGCTTAAGTATACAATTTATTCGGCGAAACATTATTGATTCTGTTGATATGATCACGTTATACCCAATGTGCGCATTATCAAACAGACAAAGGGAATCAACGAGATGAAAACGCCCCTGGTTACCCGGGAAGGGTATGAAAAACTCAAACAAGAGCTAAATTATCTCTGGCGTGAAGAACGCCCGGAGGTCACAAAAAAGGTGACCTGGGCTGCAAGTCTGGGCGACCGCAGTGAAAATGCTGACTATCAGTATAATAAAAAGCGCCTGCGTGAAATCGACCGTCGCGTGCGCTATCTCACTAAATGCATGGAAAATCTCAAAATCGTCGATTATTCCCCGCAGCAGGAAGGCAAGGTCTTCTTTGGCGCTTGGGTAGAGATTGAAAACGACGATGGCGTGACTCACCGTTTTAGAATTGTCGGCTACGATGAAATTTTTGGTCGTAAAGATTACATCTCTATCGATTCCCCGATGGCTCGCGCATTGCTGAAAAAAGAAGTGGGCGATCTGGCGGTGGTGAATACGCCTGCCGGGGAAGCGAGCTGGTATGTTAATGCCATCGAGTACGTGAAACCGTAAGGAAGAGTCTTAACCTCCAGCCTTTGGCTGGCATTTTTGCCAGCCAGTCCGTATAACTATCCCCTGATTTTTGATCCGAAAAGATGAACTCAAACCATGATGAATGATTCGTTCTGCCGCATTATTGCGGGTGAAATTCAGGCGCGCCCGGAACAGGTTGAAGCCGCCGTTCGCCTGCTTGACGAAGGGAATACCGTGCCGTTTATCGCACGTTATCGTAAGGAAATCACCGGCGGTCTGGATGACACGCAGTTGCGTAATCTGGAAACGCGTCTGAGCTACCTGCGCGAGCTGGAAGAGAGACGTCAGGCGATCCTCAAGTCCATTTCTGAGCAAGGTAAACTCACCGATGAGCTGGCGAATGCCATCAACGCCACCTTAAGCAAAACCGAACTCGAAGACCTCTATCTGCCCTACAAACCTAAACGTCGCACCCGTGGGCAAATCGCCATTGAAGCAGGTCTTGAGCCGTTGGCTGACCTGCTGTGGAACGATCCGTCACATACGCCGGAAGTCGCCGCCGCACAATATGTTGATGCCGATAAAGGCGTGGCAGATACCAAAGCCGCGCTGGACGGCGCGCGCTACATTCTGATGGAACGTTTTGCCGAAGATGCCGCTCTCCTGGCGAAAGTCCGTGATTATCTGTGGAAGAACGCGCATTTGGTTTCTACGGTGGTGAGCGGTAAAGAAGAGGAAGGGGCAAAATTCCGCGACTATTTCGATCATCACGAACCGCTGTCAACGGTGCCTTCTCACCGCGCACTGGCGATGTTCCGTGGTCGTAACGAAGGCATACTCCAGCTTTCGCTGAATGCCGATCCACAGTTCGATGAGCCGCCGAAAGAGAGCTATTGCGAGCAAATCATCATGGATCATCTCGGCCTGCGCCTGAACAATGCCCAGGCGGATAGCTGGCGTAAAGGCGTGGTGAGCTGGACGTGGCGCATCAAGGTACTGATGCACCTGGAAACCGAACTGATGGGCACCGTGCGCGAACGTGCGGAAGATGAAGCGATTAACGTCTTTGCCCGTAACCTGCACGATCTGCTGATGGCAGCCCCCGCTGGACTGCGTGCGACGATGGGGCTCGATCCGGGTCTGCGCACCGGGGTAAAAGTCGCGGTGGTCGATGCAACTGGCAAGCTGGTGGCGACCGACACCATTTATCCGCACACCGGGCAAGCCGCAAAAGCAGCGATGACCGTTGCTGCGCTGTGTGAAAAACATAACGTTGAACTGGTAGCAATTGGTAACGGTACGGCTTCCCGCGAAACCGAGCGTTTCTATCTCGACGTACAGAAGCAGTTCCCGAAAGTAACGGCGCAGAAAGTGATCGTCAGCGAAGCAGGCGCATCGGTTTACTCGGCTTCCGAGCTGGCAGCGCAGGAGTTCCCGGAGCTCGATGTTTCGCTGCGTGGCGCAGTGTCTATCGCCCGTCGTTTGCAGGATCCGCTGGCAGAACTGGTGAAAATCGATCCGAAATCTATCGGCGTGGGTCAGTATCAGCATGATGTTAGCCAGACGCAGCTGGCTCGCAAACTGGACGCAGTGGTGGAAGACTGCGTTAACGCCGTTGGCGTTGATCTCAACACCGCTTCCGTTCCGCTGTTAACCCGCGTGGCGGGTCTGACGCGCATGATGGCGCAAAACATAGTTGCCTGGCGTGACGAGAACGGTCAGTTCCAGAACCGTCAGCAACTGTTAAAAGTGAGCCGATTGGGGCCAAAAGCCTTTGAGCAGTGCGCGGGTTTCCTGCGTATTAACCACGGTGATAACCCGCTTGACGCTTCTACCGTTCACCCGGAAGCCTATCCGGTGGTTGAACGTATTCTGGCGGCAACACAGCAGGCGCTGAAAGATCTGATGGGTAACAGCAGCGAACTGCGTAACCTGAAAGCCTCTGACTTTACCGATGAGAAATTCGGTGTGCCGACGGTAACCGACATCATCAAAGAGCTGGAAAAACCGGGCCGCGACCCGCGTCCGGAATTTAAAACCGCTCAGTTTGCCGATGGCGTCGAGACAATGAACGATCTGCAACCGGGCATGATCCTCGAAGGCGCAGTCACCAACGTCACTAACTTTGGCGCGTTTGTCGATATTGGCGTGCATCAGGACGGCCTGGTTCACATCTCTTCATTGTCGAACAAGTTTGTGGAAGATCCGCACACCGTGGTGAAAGCGGGCGACATTGTGAAGGTGAAAGTGCTGGAAGTGGATCTTCAGCGTAAACGTATCGCCCTGACCATGCGTCTGGATGAGCAGCCAGGTGAAACCAACGCCCGTCGCGGCAGCGGTAACGATCGCCCGCAAAACAACCGCCCGGCAGCCAAACCGCGCGGTCGTGAAGCGCAGACAGCCGGTAACAGTGCGATGATGGATGCGCTGGCAGCAGCAATGGGTAAAAAGCGTTAAACACTATGACTGGCCTACGGTTCAGCTTTGCACGGGTTCGTAGGCCAGATAAGGCGTTCACGCCGCATCTGGCAATAAACGCCTTAACTGACATAAAAGTGCCGGAGAACATCTCCGGCATTTGAGATTGCTGACAAACTCGCTTACGGGTCAAAACAGGCACAACTTTCCCCCCTCTCCCTAGCCCTCTCCCCGATGGGGCGAGGGGACCGTCCGTGCACTTGCCTGGCTCCGGTATTTTTATTCCACAGCCAAAACCACAATATATTCCGCTAATATTTATCACATCATTAACAATTAAAACCTTAATTAAACATCAAGCCGCCCTAATAATTCATCACTCGAATTTTATTTTGACCCAGATATAACCTTGAGCCACATCAACATTGAGTCAGATTATTATCTAAACCAACATTCGCACACATTTTAAGTATTGCTGATAGAAACCATTCTCATTATCATTGTACTGTTGATTATTTCATCTCTCCTTCGTTGGCAAATCATCTGGTCTCATGTCGCTGTCAAACGCCCCATGAGGTAGTTATCCAGTTAATGAGAAACAAGTAGGCACCTATGCAATACACTCCAGATACTGCGTGGAAAATCACTGGCTTTTCCCGTGAAATCAGCCCGGCATATCGTCAGAAGCTGCTTTCTCTTGGCATGTTACCTGGCTCCTCTTTTAATGTGGTGCGCGTCGCTCCACTCGGTGATCCCATTCATATCGAAACTCGCCGTGTGAGCCTGGTATTACGCAAAAAAGATCTGGCCTTATTAGAAGTGGAAGCGGTTTCCTGTTAATACGGTGAGAATAACAATGAAAAAATTAACCATTGGCTTAATTGGTAATCCAAATTCTGGCAAGACAACCTTATTTAACCAGCTCACCGGCGCACGTCAGCGTGTAGGAAACTGGGCTGGCGTTACCGTCGAACGTAAAGAGGGTCAGTTCTCCACCACCGATCATCAGGTCACCCTGGTTGACCTGCCCGGCACCTATTCTCTGACCACCATCTCATCGCAAACTTCGCTTGATGAGCAAATCGCCTGTCACTACATTTTGAGTGGCGACGCCGATCTGCTGATTAACGTGGTGGATGCGTCTAACCTTGAGCGTAACCTGTACCTGACGCTGCAACTGCTGGAACTCGGCATTCCCTGCATCGTGGCGCTGAACATGCTCGACATTGCCGAGAAGCAAAATATTCGCATTGAAATTGATGCGCTGTCGGCACGTCTTGGCTGCCCGGTGATCCCGCTGGTTTCCACGCGTGGTCGCGGTATTGAAGCCCTCAAACTGGCGGTCGATCGCTATAAAGCTAACGAGAACGTGGAACTGGTGCATTACGCCCAGCCGCTCATCAATGAAGCCGACGCGCTGGCAAAAGTAATGCCCTCTGACATCCCGCTGAAACATCGCCGCTGGCTGGGTCTGCAAATGCTGGAAGGCGATATCTACAGCCGCGCCTACGCCGGTGAAGCGTCGCAGCATCTGGATGCAGCCCTCACCCGTCTGCGTAATGAGATGGACGATCCGGCGCTGCACATTGCCGATGCGCGTTACCAGTGTATTGCTGCCATCTGCGATGTGGTGAGCAATACCCTGACGGCAGAACCCAGCCGTTTCACCACGGCAGTAGATAAAATAGTGCTCAACCGATTCCTCGGTCTGCCAATTTTCCTCTTTGTGATGTATCTGATGTTCCTGCTGGCTATCAACATCGGCGGGGCGTTACAGCCGCTGTTTGACGTCGGTTCCGTGGCACTCTTTGTGCATGGTATTCAGTGGATTGGCTACACGCTCCACTTCCCTGACTGGCTGACTATCTTCCTCGCCCAGGGGCTGGGTGGCGGTATTAACACCGTTCTGCCACTGGTGCCGCAGATTGGCATGATGTACCTGTTCCTCTCCTTCCTCGAGGACTCCGGGTATATGGCGAGAGCGGCATTTGTGATGGACCGTCTGATGCAAGCGTTGGGTCTGCCAGGGAAATCCTTTGTGCCGTTGATCGTTGGCTTCGGTTGTAACGTACCGTCGGTGATGGGTGCGCGCACTCTTGATGCTCCGCGTGAACGTCTGATGACTATCATGATGGCGCCATTTATGTCCTGCGGTGCTCGTCTGGCAATCTTCGCAGTATTTGCTGCCGCGTTCTTCGGGCAGAATGGCGCGCTGGCTGTGTTCTCACTGTATGTCATCGGTATTGTGATGGCGGTACTGACGGGTCTGATGCTCAAATACACCATTATGCGCGGTGAAGCGACGCCGTTTGTCATGGAGCTACCGGTCTATCACGTACCACACATTAAGAGTCTGATTATCCAGACCTGGCAGCGTTTGAAAGGCTTCGTTCTGCGCGCCGGTAAAGTGATTATCATCGTCAGCATTTTCCTGAGCGCATTCAACAGCTTCTCGCTGAGTGGGAAAATCGTCGATAACATCAACGACTCGGCGCTGGCCTCTGTCAGCCGCGTGATCACTCCAGTCTTCAAGCCGATTGGCGTGCATGAAGATAACTGGCAGGCAACGGTTGGACTGTTTACTGGCGCAATGGCGAAAGAAGTGGTGGTGGGTACTCTCAACACCCTCTATACCGCAGAAAACATTCAGGACGAAGAGTTCAATCCGGCGGAATTTAACCTCGGTGAAGAGCTGTTCAGCGCGGTAGATGAAACCTGGCAGAGCCTGAAAGACACCTTCAGCCTTAGCGTACTGATGAACCCAATTGAAGCCAGCAAAGGCGACGGCGAAATGGGTACTGGGGCAATGGGCGTGATGGATGAGAAATTCGGTAGCGCGGCGGCTGCTTACAGCTATCTGATATTCGTCCTGCTGTATGTACCTTGCATTTCGGTGATGGGTGCCATTGCCCGTGAATCAAGCCGTGGCTGGATGGGCTTCTCCATCCTGTGGGGGCTAAATATCGCTTACTCGCTGGCAACATTGTTCTATCAGGTCGCCAGCTACAGCCAGCACCCAACTTACAGCCTGGTGTGCATTCTGGCGGTTGTCCTGTTTAACATCGTGGTTATTGGCCTGCTGCGCCGCGCGCGTAGTCGAGTCGATATCGAACTACTGGCAAGCCGCAAAACGGTAAGCAGTTGCTGCGCAGCCAGCACCACTGGCGATTGCCACTAAGGACACGGCAATGGCTTCGCTCATTCAGGTGCGTGATTTGCTGGCGTTACGGGGTCGTATGGAAGCGACCCAGATCAGCCAGACGCTGAACACCCCGCAGCCGATGATTAACGCTATGCTGCAACAGCTGGAAAATATGGGCAAAGCGGTACGGATTCAGGAAGAACCTGATGGCTGCCTCTCTGGCAGTTGTAAAAGCTGCCCGGAAGGAAAAGCCTGTCTGCGTGAGTGGTGGATGCTGCGTTAACCTTGTTTCATCGTTCGTTTTGAAAAGCCCGGTATGCATTAGCTACCGGGCTTTTTTGCGTGCGGCTTTCCATAAAAATGCAACTCTTGCAGCATGGAGTAAGTTCCTCTGAAAGCGTCTCGCAGGGATAAAAACTCGCTAATGCATAGGTGTGGAGTGACGCGTAGAGTCGCGGCATTCAAATAACAGGTGAAGGAACGCCATGAGCAAAAAACAGAGTTCCACCCCACACGATGCGCTGTTCAAACTCTTTTTACGCCAACCGGACACGGCACGCGATTTTCTTGCGTTCCATTTACCGGCACCCATCCACGCGCTCTGTGATATGAAAACCCTCAAGCTGGAGTCGAGCAGCTTTATCGATGACGATCTGCGTGAAAGCTATTCCGACGTGCTGTGGTCGGTGAAAACGGAGCAAGGGCCAGGATATATCTATTGCCTGATTGAACATCAAAGCACCTCAAACAGACTGATCGCATTTCGCATGATGCGTTATGCCATTGCCGCAATGCAAAACCACCTTGATGCAGGATACAAAACGTTGCCGATGGTCGTACCGTTGTTGTTTTACCACGGCATTGAAAGCCCCTATCCCTATTCGCTGTGTTGGCTGGATTGTTTCGCCGATCCCAAACTGGCAAGGCAGCTTTATGCCTCGGCATTTCCGCTGATTGATGTCACCGTCATGCCTGATGATGAAATCATGCAGCACCGACGCATGGCGCTGCTGGAGTTAATTCAAAAACATATACGCCAACGCGACCTGATGGGGCTGATAGAGCAAATGGCTTGCTTATTAAGTAGTGGGTACGCTAATGACAGACAAATCAAAGGGCTGTTTAATTACATACTACAAACTGGCGATGCGGTACGTTTTAACGATTTTATCGACGGCGTTGCCGAACGTTCACCGAAACACAAGGAAAGTTTAATGACTATTGCGGAAAGATTGCGGCAGGAAGGGTTTCAGAACGGTATACGTACCAACGCCCTAAATATTGCCAAAACCATGCTGGATGCCGGAGTCTCTCTTGAGGACGTTCTGCGATTTACCAGCCTGACGGTTGAAGACCTTGCTGAAATAGATCATCAATAACGTAAAGGATGGTTTTAATGACAGATGCAGAAAGAGAATATCTTATTAGTTACCTGATTGGTTATTTATTGGGTCGACGCCTGGAAGCCCTGGATATCGCCAAAAGAATGCTGTAATCCGGAGTCCCTCTTGCAGATATCATGCGCTTTACCGGGGTGTCAGAAGAAGAGTTGGCTGCGGCGAGTCAGGAAAGTTCTGTCTCGCCATTTCTAAAGCCACCTACACCCTCTGCTTCAACGCTACCAGCTGCTGACAAAACTCGTCTGGATGCGAAATAAACGGCGCATGAGCCGCTTTGGCGAAGATATATGATTCGCTGTGCGGCCAGAGTTCATCCAGCATCGGCACTACTTTGCGCGGCACCAGACCGTCGAGATAACCATACAATCGCAAAAACGGCATTGGTACATTTTGCAGCGGATAACGAAGATCGACCGTTTTCAGGATTTCCAGCCCACCATTGAGCACGTCAACCTCCGGCATCGGTAATGCCAGAACGGTTTTCTTCAGCGCCCGCGCATCCTGGCGCGCCGTTTCTGTCCCCATGGTTTGCAACGCAAGGAAACGCTCCACCGTACGCTGAAAATCTTCACTTAGCTGCTGCTGGAAACCCGCCAGCACATCCGGTTTTATCCCCGGCCACCCATCACGGGCACTAAAACATGGTGACGATGCTACAGTGACCAGCGCCTGAACACGCTCGGGATAGGCTAATGCAATCTGACTTGCCACCAGCCCGCCCAAGCTCCAGCCTAACCAAATGGCTTTATCCGGTGCCTGTTGCAGCACGACATCAGCCATGTCAGCAAGCGACATCGCACCAAATCCCTGACTGCGCCCGAAGCCAGGCAGATCAACAAGATGTAACGTAAAATGCGAGCTAAGTTCCTCGTCAATGCAACGCCACACTTCGGCATTCAGTCCCCATCCGTGCAGCAGCACAAGATGAACATTCCCCTGACCTTTGGTCTGCCACCAGATGTTATTCATCCGCTATTGTTCTCTTTTCACTTACAAGGATGAACATATGCTAACAGTACCGGGATTATGCTGGCTATGCCGAATGCCGCTGGCGCTAGGTCATTGGGGGATTTGTTCGGTCTGCTCCCGCGCCGCACGTACAGATAAAATGCTATGCCCGCAATGTGGATTACCAGCTACACACTCGTATCTCCCTTGTGGTCGTTGCCTGCAAAAACCACCGCCGTGGCAAAGACTGGTAACCATCGCCAATTATGCGCCGCCGTTAAGCCCGCTCATCCACCAGCTTAAGTTTTCCCGCCGCAGTGAAATCGCCAGTGCGCTAGCACGTTTGTTACTGTTGGAAGTCTTACACGCCCGTCGCACCAGCGAATTACATCTGCCGGATCGCATCGTCAGTGTCCCGCTATGGCGGCATCGCCACTGGCGTCGGGGATTTAATCAGAGCGATTTGCTGTGTCAGCCGTTATCACGCTGGTTGCACTGCCAATGGGATAGCGAAGCCGTCACACGAACAAGAGCCACTGCGCCCCAGCATTTTCTCAACGCCCGCCTGCGCAAGCGCAACCTGAAAAATGCCTTTCGCCTTGAATTGCCCGTGCAAGGTCTCCATATGGTGATTGTGGATGATGTCGTTACCACCGGAAGTACCGTCGCAGAGATTGCGCAGTTGCTTTTACGCAATGGTGCGGCGACTGTCCAGGTCTGGTGCCTTTGTCGAACCTTGTAGAGCCTCGATGATGGGCGTATTATAACCAACTAAAATAGTCAACTATTAGGCCATTACTATGATCCGTATTTCCGATGCTGCACAAGCGCACTTTGCCAAACTGCTGGCAAACCAGGAAGAAGGGACACAAATCCGCGTATTTGTGATTAACCCTGGCACACCTAACGCTGAATGTGGCGTTTCTTATTGTCCGCCTGACGCTGTAGAAGCCACCGACACCGCCCTGAAATTTGACCTGCTGACCGCGTATGTTGATGAGTTAAGCGCACCATACCTGGAAGATGCAGAGATCGACTTTGTTACCGACCAACTGGGTTCCCAGCTAACGCTGAAAGCACCGAACGCCAAAATGCGTAAAGTGGCTGACGATGCCCCGCTAATGGAGCGCGTGGAGTATATGCTGCAATCGCAGATTAACCCGCAGCTTGCCGGTCACGGTGGTCGCGTTTCGCTGATGGAAATCACCGAAGACGGTTACGCCATTCTACAATTTGGCGGCGGCTGTAACGGTTGTTCCATGGTCGACGTAACGCTGAAAGAAGGGATCGAAAAGCAGTTGCTGAACGAATTCCCGGAGCTGAAAGGTGTGCGCGATCTCACCGAACACCAGCGCGGCGAACACTCTTACTACTAAGTTATCCCCTCTTTTGTAGATTGCCCGATGCGACGCTAAAGCGTCTTATCGGGCTTTCGTTGTTCTTATGGCGCAGCTTTACTCCATCCCCTTCGTCTCCCCACGATAATATGACCAACCTCTCATAATTTAAATTTACCCCGCTCTGGTGATTCTCAAGCGCATTATGTTACCCGTATCATTCTCATGGGCACCAAACACACTCATAACATCTGACTACACTAATACGTTTTAGGGGTCATCAGCCGTGGTGCCGTTATATCTCTGTTCCCAGTTGGGACAACCAGGATTTGTCGTCAGAAACCTGACGTTACCCATAACAAATTAAAGGCCAGGTAAATCATGCCATTAGTCATTGTTGCTATCGGTGTAATCTTGTTATTACTCCTGATGATCCGCTTCAAAATGAACGGCTTCATCGCTCTCGTCCTCGTGGCGCTTGCTGTTGGATTAATGCAAGGGATGCCGCTGGATAAAGTTATTGGCTCTATCAAAGCCGGTGTCGGCGGGACGCTCGGTAGCCTTGCCCTGATCATGGGGTTTGGTGCGATGCTGGGCAAAATGCTGGCAGACTGTGGCGGCGCACAACGTATCGCCACCACGCTGATTGCCAAATTTGGTAAAAAACACATCCAGTGGGCAGTGGTATTAACCGGTTTTACCGTCGGTTTTGCCCTGTTCTATGAAGTAGGCTTCGTGCTGATGCTGCCGCTGGTATTCACCATCGCCGCTGCTGCAAATATCCCGCTGCTGTATGTTGGTGTA
Organism: Escherichia sp. MOD1-EC6842; assembly: GCF_002965705.1. Lineage (NCBI taxonomy): Bacteria > Pseudomonadati > Pseudomonadota > Gammaproteobacteria > Enterobacterales > Enterobacteriaceae > Escherichia > Escherichia sp. MOD1-EC6842. The sequence continues at coordinate 76,299 of NZ_PTRF01000008.1, forward strand.
CCAATGGCAGCGGCACTGTCTGTTACCCACGGCTTCCTGCCGCCGCATCCGGGTCCGACTGCGATTGCCACCATCTTCCAGGCCGATATGGGTAAAACCCTGCTGTACGGTACTATTCTGGCAATCCCGACCGTGATTCTCGCCGGTCCGGTTTACGCTCGCGTGTTGAAAGGTATCGATAAGCCGATCCCGGAAGGTCTGTACAGCGCGAAAACCTTCAGCGAAGAAGAGATGCCGAGCTTTGGCGTCAGCGTCTGGACTTCTCTGGTGCCGGTTGTACTGATGGCAATGCGTGCCATCGCTGAAATGATCCTGCCGAAAGGTCACGCTTTCCTGCCGGTAGCCGAGTTCCTCGGTGACCCGGTAATGGCAACGCTGATTGCCGTACTGATCGCGATGTTCACCTTTGGTCTGAACCGTGGTCGTTCGATGGATCAGATTAACGACACGCTGGTTTCTTCAATCAAAATCATCGCGATGATGCTGCTAATCATCGGTGGTGGCGGTGCGTTCAAGCAGGTGCTGGTAGACAGCGGCGTGGACAAATACATTGCTTCCATGATGCACGAAACCAACATTTCTCCGCTGCTGATGGCGTGGTCTATTGCCGCAGTGCTGCGTATCGCGCTGGGTTCCGCAACCGTTGCGGCAATCACTGCGGGTGGTATCGCGGCACCGCTGATTGCAACGACAGGTGTTAGCCCGGAGCTGATGGTTATTGCGGTTGGTTCCGGTAGTGTGATTTTCTCTCACGTGAACGATCCGGGCTTCTGGCTGTTCAAAGAGTACTTTAACCTGACTATCGGCGAGACCATCAAATCCTGGTCGATGCTGGAAACCATTATCTCAGTGTGCGGTCTGGTAGGCTGTCTGCTGCTGAATATGGTGATTTGATAATACTGACTGCCGGATATGGCGTGAATGCCTTATCCGGCTGCTCTAATGAGTAGGCCGGATAAGACGCATCAAGCATCGCATCCGGCATCAACCGCACTTTACTTCTTCTTCGTTGCCGCCCTGCGCCGTCTGTCCAAATCCTTCAGCAACTTGTTCACCCCATCATCGGCAAACATTGTCTCAAGCGTTGCGGAAAGCTTACGTCGCCAGTTTTTATACTGGTAACTGGTGCCGGGAATATTTACAGGTTCGGCCATATCCAGCCAATCTTCTGGCTGTAGCCCTAACAGGGCACTGTTACTATCGGCAATATAGCGTTGCAAGCCACGATTAAGCGTCGGCGTCATCGCCATCAGCGACGCTTTATGCCCGGCACGTTTTGGCAGACAGCCATATTTATGCAGCGCATCCAACAGCCCTTGCTTCGCCAGTTCGCGATCCTGATACAAACCGCGCAGCACCACTTCATCCGGATACAGCCCCAGCGTTTTGCCCAGCGTTAAATCCCCGCTCTCCCAGTAACCACGCAGCGTAGGCAGATCGTGTGTTGCCGCGACCGCCATCGACTGCTCCGGATACGCTTTTGGTGCGCGGAACGTCTTCTCGTGATCGCTTTCGAAATAGAGCACTTTGTAGGAGTAAACACCGCTACTGCGCAGCTTACCGACAATCTCTACTGGCACCGTGCCAAGATCTTCGCCAATCACCATGCAGCGATGGCGTTTACTTTCCAGCGCCAGAATAGCGAGCAGATCATCCACCGGATAGTGGACATATGCCCCTTGATCCGCCGTTTCGCCATACGGTATCCACCACAAACGCAGCATCGACATTACATGGTCGATACGCAGCGCACCGCAGTTTTGCATGTTCGCGCGCAGTAGTTCGATAAAAGGTTCATAGGCGCGCGCGGTGATGATATGCGGATCCATCGGCGGCAATCCCCAGTTCTGCCCCAACGGGCCGAGGATATCCGGCGGCGCGCCAACCGACGCTTTCAGGCAATACAGTTCACGGTCGCACCAGGTTTCTGCCCCACCTTCCGCTACGCCAACCGCCAGATCACGGTACAAGCCAATCGACATTTCATAGCCCTGGCTTATCTCCCAGCAGGCGGCAAACTGGCAGTAAGCCAGCCACTGCAACCAGAGATAAAAATCGACGTCATCACGATGTTCTTCGCAGAACTGACGCACTTCTGGTGAATCCACGTTCTGATACGCCTGCGGCCATGCCGGCCAGCCCCAGCGCATTTCGTCTTCCTTCACTTGCTGGGCATGTAGCGCATCAAAGGCTGCCTGCCAGAACAGGCTGTCGCCTTGCTCTGCAACAAACTGGCGAAACGCGGCCATCTGCTCATCATCACGTTGCGCGAAACCTTTCCACGCCATTCGTAATGCTGTCATTTTTAGGGCGGTAACCGTGGAGTAATCCACCCAGTCGGTATCCCGCGCCTGTTGCAGCGTCTGTTGCGTGGTCGGCATCTGCCACCAGGCCTGTGCCTCTTCGCTAAGATGGAAATCTTCGACGGCGTTAACGTCGATATAAACCACATTCAGCCAGCGGCGCGATGACGGACTATACGGGCTGGCACTTTCCGGATTTGCCGGATAGAGCGCATGAATCGGGTTCAGGCCGATGAAAGACCCGCCGCGTTTCGCCACATCCACCAGCATCGCTTTAAGATCGCCAAAATCCCCAATACCCCAGTTTTTTTCCGATCGCAGCGTATAAAGCTGAACGCAGGCACCCCACAGCTTTTGTTTATTCAGCAACGCCTGCGGTTCGTAACAGCGTTTCGGGGCGACAATCACCCGGCAATGTGCGCGCTGGTCGTCCTGGGTAAGCGTCAGCGTGTGATAACCTTCCGGCAGCTTCGTCGGTAGATTGAACGCTTTGCCCCCCGTTACATGGCCTTTGTACTGCGTTCCTTCTTCGGTGGTCAGCAGCCAGCTATATTCGCCGCTGCCTTCTACCGCCATCGACATTTTTTTGCCGCTGGTATAAACCATGACATTCGGGACTGGCGTTACCGCCACTTTCGTGGCGGTACTTCGATGCATCGCGTCAAGCAAACGCCGTTTGGTTTCGGCGCTAATCGACTGCGGTTTACCGTGGGCATTGATGTAATTGGGGCTAATCCCCGCCACCAGCGCGGCATTATCCAGACGTTTGCTTTCCATCGAGCTTCCTTAGCGTTTTGCCTGCCAGATACGAGCCTGATAATCGCGAATAGAGCGATCCGAGCTAAACATACCGCAGCGGGCGGTATTGAGGATCGCCGCGCGAGTCCAGGCCTCCTGGTCGCGGTACAGCACATCCACCTGCTTTTGTGCCTCTACATAGGCTGCGAAATCCGCCATCACCAGATACGGATCGCCGCCCTGTTTGCCGATACTGTGTAGCATCTGGTCGAAGGCATGTTTATCACCGTCGCTGTATTTACCGCTTTCCAGCTCTTTCAATACGGCGTCCAGAACCTTATCTTTCTTCCGCCATTTCACCGGGTCGTAGCCTTTGGCCAGAATTGCCTTCACTTGTTCCACGGTATGACCAAAAATAAAGATGTTCTCTTCACCGACCTTTTCGGCAATTTCAACGTTCGCACCATCCAGCGTACCCACGGTCAACGCGCCGTTGAGCGCCAGTTTCATGTTGCCAGTGCCGGAAGCTTCTTTCCCTGCCGTGGAGATCTGCTCGGAGATATCCGCCGCTGGGATCAGTTTTTCCGCTGCTGAGACACAATAATCCGGCAGGAACACCACCTTCAGTTTGTCGCCAACCTGCGGATCGTTGTTGATCACATCAGCTACTTTATTGATCGCAAAGATAATATTCTTCGCCAGGTAGTAACCCGGCGCCGCTTTCGCGCCGAACAGGAATACGCGCGGTACGCGGTCGGCCTGCGGGTTCTCGCGAATTTCTTTATACAGCGCCAGAATATGCAGCAGATTCAGGTGCTGGCGTTTGTACTCATGCAGACGTTTGATCTGAATATCAAAAATCGCCTGCGGATTGATCTCAATACCGGTACGGGCTTTCACAAACTCCGCCAGACGAACCTTATTCGCCTGTTTGATCTCGCGATATTGCTGACGGAATTTCGCGTCATCGGCGAATTTTTCCAGATGGATCAGTTGATCCAGATCGTTAACCCACTCTTTCTTCAGTGATTTATCCAGCAGCGCCGCCAGTGCCGGGTTGCACTGTTTGATCCAGCGACGTGGGGTAATGCCGTTAGTGACGTTATGGAATTTGTTCGGCCACAGCTGATGGTATTCAGGGAACAAGTCTTTCACTACCAGATCCGAGTGCAACGCTGCCACACCGTTCACCGCAAAGCCGCTTACCACACACATATTGGCCATGCGAACCTGTTTGTCATACACAACTGCCAGCTTTGCCCACACCGCTTTATCGCCCGGCCAGGTTTTTTCCACCAGTTTCTTAAAGCGGTTGTTGATTTCGTTGATTATCTGCATATGGCGCGGCAGCAGGGCTTTTACCAGTTTCTCATCCCAGCATTCCAGAGCTTCTGGCATCAAAGTATGGTTGGTGTAAGCGAAAGTTTTGCTGGTGATTGCCCAGGCGTCATCCCAGCTCATCTGGTGCTCATCGATCAGCACGCGCAGCAGTTCTGGAATAGCGATAGTCGGGTGGGTATCGTTCAGTTGAATAACTTCATACTCTGCCAGTTCGTGCAGTTTACGCCCCGCCAGATGATGGCGACGCAGAATATCCGCCACCGAACAGGCGCACTGGAAGTATTGCTGCATCAGGCGCAGCTTTTTACCCGCAGTGTGGTTGTCGTTTGGATAGAGGACTTTGGTCAGTTTTTCAGCGTTGATGCCTTGTTGTTCGGCACGCAGGAAGTCACCGTCATTAAATTTGGTGAGATTGAACGGATGAGCATGAGTCGCCTGCCACAAACGCAGCGGCTGTGCTACACCGTTGTGGTAGCCCAACACTGGAAGATCCCACGCTTGCCCGGTAATGGTAAATTCCGGTTCCCAGCGCCCCTCTTTCGTCACTTTGCCGCCGATGCCCACCTGCACATCCAGAGCTTCGTTATGACTAAACCACGGGTAGCTACCGCGATGCCAGTCGTCTGGCGCTTCAGACTGTTTACCATCGACAAAGGATTGACGGAATAAACCATACTGATAGTTAAGACCATAACCAGTGGCAGACTGCCCGACAGTCGCCATTGAGTCGAGGAAACACGCAGCCAGACGCCCCAGGCCACCGTTACCCAGCGCCGGGTCAATCTCTTCTTCTAACAGGTCAGTCAGGTTGATGTCATAAGGTTTCAGTGAATCCTGAACAGCCTGATACCAGCCGAGGTTTAACAGGTTGTTGCCCGTCAGACGCCCAATCAAAAACTCCATTGAGATGTAGTTAACATGGCGCTGATTCGCCGCCGGTTTAACGAAAGGCTGGGCTCGCAGCATTTCCGCCAGGGCTTCACTCACTGCCAACCACCACTGGCGAGGGGTCATCTCAGCCGCAGAAGTTAAACCATAACGCTGCCACTGGCGTGACAGGGCTTCCTGAAATTGCTTTTCATTAAAAATGGGTTGTGACATAGGAGTTCCAGTTTTCTTAGATATTAAACACAACGTTATCGTTAGTTTGCCAGGCTCCATGTTGACCTTCCTCATCCTACGGGGGATTAGGCGGGGAGGAGTGACGGGGATGAGCAAGAAAATGTGATCACGACCACTTAAAGGTAGTGCAATCAACTGCAAAAGTATCAGCTCAGTGCCAGAGAGCGCAGAAATCCTGCTATTAACAGTAAGAAATGGCCGTTGTGTATTATCAAAAAGCGGAAAGTAACTCTATAAATTAAGTAAAGCGGCGAAATAGTTTCAGCAATGAAATATCCATTGAGGGTCATCTCACTCTTAATAGATTTATTAAGATCAAGTTTTTAGATAGACCTTTCATCAGGAATTAAGGCGGTATCGTTGCTTTAATAAGGCTTTTGAACTGAAAGAAAACACCCTAAAATCCAGTATCCACGCTGCATTTGCGTTGTTTTAAGACGGAGTATTAATAAAGATTTGGAATTGTGACAGAGTGCAAATTCAGACACATAAAAAATCGTCATCGCTTGCATTGCACAGTTTTCTGACCGAACTTATAACTATTAATTACGAAGCGCAAAAAAAATAATATTTCCTCAATTTCCACAGTGAAGTGATTAACTATGCTGATTCCGTCAAAATTAAGTCGTCCGGTTCGACTCGACCATACTGTGGTTCGTGAGCGCCTGTTGGCTAAACTTTCCGGCGCGAACAACTTCAGGCTGGTGCTAATCACAAGTCCTGCGGGTTACGGAAAGACAACGCTCATATCCCAATGGGCGGCAGGAAAAAACGATTTGGGCTGGTACTCGCTTGATGAAGGCGATAACCAGCAAGAACGTTTCGCCAGCTATCTGATCGCCGCCGTGCAACAGGCAACCAGCGGTCACTGCGCCATCAGTGAAACAATGACGCAAAAACGGCAATATGCCAGTCTGACGTCACTATTTGCCCAGCTTTTCATCGAACTGGCGGAATGGCATAGTCCACTTTACCTGGTAATCGATGATTACCATTTGATCACCAATCCGGTGATCCACGAATCAATGCGCTTCTTCATTCGCCATCAACCAGAAAATCTCACTCTGGTGGTGCTGTCACGCAACCTTCCGCAGTTGGGCATTGCCAATCTGCGCGTGCGTGACCAACTATTGGAAATTGGCAGCCAGCAACTGACATTTACCCATCAGGAAGCGAAACAGTTCTTTGATTGCCGTCTGTCATCGCCGATTGAAGCCGCAGAAAGCAGCCGGATTTGCGATGACGTGTCCGGCTGGGCGACGGCGTTGCAGCTAATTGCGCTTTCAGCAAAGCAAAATACCCACTCAGCTCATAAATCAGCGCGTCGTCTGGCGGGCATCAATGCCAGTCATCTTTCTGATTATCTGGTCGATGAGGTGTTAGATAACGTTGATCTGGCCACTCGTCATTTCCTGCTAAAAAGCGCCATTTTGCGCTCGATGAATGATGCGCTAATCACCCGCGTGACCGGCGAAGAAAACGGGCAAATGCGTCTTGAGGAGATTGAGCGTCAGGGGCTGTTTTTGCAACGGATGGATGATACTGGCGAATGGTTCAGCTATCACCCGCTGTTTGGCAACTTCCTGCGCCAACGCTGCCAGTGGGAACTGGCGGCGGAATTGCCGGAAATCCACCGCGCCGCCGCAGAAAGCTGGATGGCGCAAGGTTTTCCCAGCGAAGCCATTCATCATGCGCTGGCGGCAGGCGACGCTTTGATGCTACGCGATATTCTGCTGAATCACGCCTGGAGTTTGTTCAACCACAGCGAACTGTCGCTGCTGGAAGAGTCGCTTAAAGCCCTGCCGTGGGACAGCCTGTTGGAAAATCCACAACTAGTGTTGTTGCAGGCCTGGTTGATGCAAAGTCAGCATCGCTACGGTGAAGTAAATACCCTGCTGGCACGAGCCGAACACGAGATCCAGGGTATCAGGGAAGGCACCATGCACGCAGAATTTAACGCTCTGCGCGCCCAGGTCGCCATTAACGATGGTAATCCGGAAGAAGCCGAACGACTGGCAAAACTGGCACTGGAAGAACTGCCTCCGGGCTGGTTCTACAGCCGCATTGTGGCAACCTCGGTGCTGGGTGAAGTGCTGCACTGCAAAGGCGAATTGACCCGCTCTCTGGCGTTAATGCAGCAAACCGAACAGATGGCACGCCAGCACGATGTCTGGCACTACGCCTTATGGAGTTTAATCCAGCAAAGTGAAATTCTGTTTGCTCAGGGATTCCTGCAAACCGCGTGGGAAACGCAGGAAAAAGCGTTCCAGCTGATCAACGAGCAGCATCTGGAACAGCTGCCAATGCATGAGTTTCTGGTACGCATCCGTGCGCAACTGTTATGGGCATGGGCACGGCTGGATGAAGCCGAAGCCTCGGCGCGTAGCGGGATCGAAGTTTTATCTTCTTATCAGCCTCAGCAACAGCTTCAGTGCCTGGCAATGTTAATTCAATGCTCGCTGGCTCGTGGCGATCTGGATAACGCCCGCAGCCAACTTAACCGCCTGGAAAACCTGCTGGGGAATGGCAAATATCACAGCGACTGGATCTCTAACGCCAACAAAGTTCGGGTGATTTACTGGCAAATGACTGGCGACAAAGCCGCCGCTGCCAACTGGTTGCGTCACACGGCCAAACCGGAGTTTGCGAACAACCACTTCCTGCAAGGCCAATGGCGCAACATTGCCCGTGCACAAATTTTGCTGGGCGAGTTTGAGCCTGCGGAAATTGTCCTCGAAGAACTCAACGAAAATGCCCGCAGTCTGCGGCTGATGAGCGACCTGAACCGCAACCTGCTGTTACTCAATCAGTTGTACTGGCAGGCCGGACGTAAAAGCGACGCTCAGCGCGTGTTGCTGGACGCATTAAAACTGGCGAATCGCACCGGATTTATCAGTCATTTTGTCATCGAAGGCGAAGCGATGGCGCAGCAGTTACGCCAGCTGATTCAACTCAATACGCTGCCGGAACTGGAACAGCACCGCGCGCAGCGTATCCTGCGGGAAATCAATCAACATCACCGACACAAGTTCGCTCACTTTGACGAGAGTTTTGTCGAACGTCTGCTAAATCACCCGGAAGTGCCGGAACTGATCCGCACCAGCCCATTGACCCAACGCGAATGGCAGGTACTGGGGCTGATTTACTCCGGTTACAGTAACGAACAAATTGCGGGCGAACTGGAAGTGGCAGCAACCACCATCAAAACGCATATCCGCAATCTGTATCAAAAACTCGGCGTTGCTCACCGTCAGGCTGCGGTACAGCACGCGCAGAAACTGCTGAAAATGATGGGATATGGGGTGTGAGTTTGGTCGGATAACGCACCTGATCCGACTTACCTCTCTGCATCATTCAACGCTAACCCGCGTTACGCCATCTGTTTCAGCCAGAGTAAACCGCACTGGCAAGAAACGCTCCACCACCGCGATATTGGTCAGCAGATGGCATGAGGGATGGGCGACCGTAAATTCCCCCGCGCCTGCCAGCGCCATCGGCAGCACCAACTGGTCTGCGAGATATTCCCCTACCGCAGCCGGGCTTGCCAGGTAGCGTTTAACCTCTTTCACCAGTTGGGCAGCGACCACTTCGGCACTGACGCGCTTTTCACCGACGACAAAAAAGCGTTCAGTGATATTTTCACTTTCGACTTCCAGCGAGACGGTATTTCCTGGCCCCTGCTCGCGCGGCAAGGAATGAATAGTCTGCTCATGCAGTGAAAAACTACCCGCCAGCGTAGCGATTTCACGCTCAGCAACATGGCGCGGCACACCAGCCAGTAGCACCTCTCCACGCATATGCACAATGTTTCCGCGCTCACCAAGTTGCAAGGTGTTAAACGATGCCACCGGCGTAACTTCCGTTGCCACCACACCGCCGCCAGCAGGGTAAAAACCGTGGCGCAACAGCGTTGTTTGCTGCTGAATCCCCATCCGCGCCAGCAGCGGTTCCAGCACCCGGCAGATAAAATCGGCAGGCGGCGCCGACGGGTTATCGGTGCCACCGCTCACTTCAACACGCGATGGCTCATCGGCAAACCACAGCGCGGGCAGCACCGTTTGCAGCACCAGCATACAACTTCCGGCACTGCCGATAGCAAAGCGGTAATCGCCGCCGCGCACGGTGCCGGGCCGGAAGACCAGGCGCTGCGATCCCAGCTCCACACCTTCAACCGTTGCATCGCTGATTTGCATCGCCGCTTTTACCGCCGTCAGATGCTGGCGCAACAGCCCCGGTTTCGCCCGCCCGGCACGAATGCCGGTGATGGTGAACGGTTTACCGGTTATCATCGACAGGCTCAGCGCCGAGCGCAGGATCTGCCCGCCGCCTTCGCCCTGTGCGCCATCCAGCGCAATCATCCTTTTCATTATTTATCCTTTTACGCACACTACCTGACGCAGGGTGTAAACCACTTCCACCAGATCGCTTTGTGCCGCCATCACCGCATCAATATCTTTATACGCCATCGGGATTTCGTCGATCACTTCGGCATCTTTACGGCATTCCACATGCGCGGTGGCACGAATCTGATCTTCCACGCTAAACAGTTTTTTTGCTTTGGTACGGCTCATCACGCGTCCGGCACCGTGGCTGCATGAGCAAAATGACTCTTCATTTCCCAGCCCGCGCACGATAAAGCTTTTCGCGCCCATCGACCCAGGAATAATTCCGTACTGCCCGGCACGCGCAGATACCGCGCCTTTACGCGTCACATAGATCTCTTCGCCAAAGTGCTGTTCTTTTTGCACATAGTTGTGGTGACAGTTGATCTCTTCCATCGCCAGAGTTTGCGGCAGTCTTACCGTTTTCTGCGTGATGCTCTGCAACGCCGTTACTACGTTTTCCATCATTGCATCGCGGTTAAGGCTGGCAAAAAGCTGCGCCCAGGCCACGGCTTTCAGGTAATCATCAAAGTATTCCGTACCTTCCATAAAGTACGCCAGGTCACGCGACGGCAACGTCTCAAGCGTTTCCTGCATCTCTTTTTGCGCCAGATCGATAAAGTAAGTTCCGATGGCGTTACCGATTCCGCGTGAACCGGAGTGCAACATAATCCACACCTGATCCGACTCATCAAGGCAGATTTCAATAAAGTGGTTGCCGGTTCCCAGCGTTCCCAGGTGTTTATAGTTATTAGTGTTCAGGAAACGCGGATATTTTTGCGTTAACCACTGATAACCCGCTTCCAGCTCAGCCCATTTAGCATCGACATTAACAGGCGGATTTTCCCATGCGCCTTTATCACGTTTACAACGCCCGGTAGTACGCCCGTGTGGTACGGCAGTTTCAATCGACTGGCGCAACTCCGCCAGGTTTTCAGGCAGATCCGCCGCCGTTAACGCGGTACGCAGCGCATTCATTCCACAGCCAATATCCACACCTACCGCCGCCGGGATAATCGCCCCTTTCGTTGGGATCACGCTACCAATGGTGGAACCTTTTCCCAGGTGCACATCAGGCATTACCGCAATATGTCTGAAAATAAACGGCATCTTCGCCGTATTAATAAGTTGCTGACGCGCATCGGCTTCTACCGGCACGCCTTTGGTCCACATTTTTACCGGGGCATTTTCAGTGGTCAGTAATTCGTAATTCATTTTGTTTTTCTCGTTTCGTTGTTTGCTGTCCATAATTGCAACCGTCGTGCCAAAAAATAAAATCAGCAAATTAAATTTATAATTGATTGTTTTTATTTAATTAAAAGTACAAAGTCCGTAAACGGAGATTTTCTATAAAGTCACTTACCCGATAATGAAATATCGTCTTTTATAAGGATATCTAAGATGCGTAAAACAGTGGCTTTTGGCTTTGTCGGAACCGTACTGGATTATGCCGGGCGTGGCAGCCAACGCTGGTCGAAATGGCGCCCGACGCTCTGCTTATGTCAGCAAGAATCGTTGGTCATCGACCGGCTGGAATTGTTGCACGACGCCCGCTCACGCTCGCTGTTTGAAACGCTTAAACGCGATATCGCCAGCGTTTCGCCAGAAACAGAAGTGGTGGGCGTTGAGATAGAACTGCATAACCCGTGGGATTTCGAAGAGGTTTACGCCTGCCTGCATGATTTCGCCCGTCATTACACGTTTCAACCTGATAAAGAAGACTATTTAATTCACATCACCACCGGCACCCACGTCGCGCAGATTTGTTGGTTTCTGCTGGCAGAAGCACGTTACCTGCCCGCCCGACTGGCGCAAACTTCACCACCACGCAAAAAAGAACAGCCCGATAGCCCAGGCGCGGTGACGATTATCGATCTCGATTTAAGCCGTTATAACGCGATTGCCAGCCGCTTTGCCAAAGAACGCCAGCAAACACTCGATTTCCTCAAATCAGGCATCGCCACGCGTAACCCCCACTTCAACCGCATGATTGAGCAGATCGAAAAAGTAGCGATTAAATCCCGCGCGCCGATCCTGCTTAACGGCCCGACCGGCGCAGGTAAATCGTTTCTGGCGCGGCGCATTTTTGAATTAAAACAGGCGCGGCATCAGTTTAGCGGCGCGTTTGTAGAAGTGAACTGCGCCACCCTGCGCGGCGATACCGCCATGTCGGCGCTGTTTGGTCATGTGAAAGGCGCATTTACCGGGGCGCGGGAATCGCGGGAAGGTTTGTTACGCAGCGCCAACGGCGGGATGTTGTTTCTCGATGAGATCGGCGAACTGGGCGCAGACGAGCAAGCCATGCTGCTAAAAGCCATTGAAGAAAAAACCTTTTACCCGTTTGGTAGCGATCGCCAGGTGAGTAGCGATTTTCAGCTTATCGCCGGAACGGTGCGCGATTTGCGCCAGTTGGTTGCCGAAGGCAAATTTCGCGAAGATCTGTACGCGCGGATCAATCTCTGGACCTTCACCCTGCCGGGGCTGCACCAGCGTCAGGAGGATATCGAGCCTAATCTGGATTATGAAGTGGAGCGCCACGCCTCACTCACCGGTGACAGCGTGCGTTTTAACACCGAAGCGCGGCGTGCCTGGCTGACCTTTGCGACATCTCCCCAGGCGACATGGCGCGGTAACTTTCGCGAGCTTTCTGCCAGCGTTACGCGCATGGCAACCTTTGCCACTAGCGGACGCATCACTCTGGAAGTGGTGGAAGATGAGATAAACCGTCTGCGCTACAACTGGCAGGAAAGCCGCCCTTCGGCGCTTACAGCGTTGCTGGGCGCGGAGATGGAAAACATCGATCTCTTTGACCGCATACAACTGGAAAACGTTATCGCTGTCTGCCGTCAGGCAAAGTCGCTTTCTGCTGCCGGACGTCAGCTTTTTGACGTTTCGCGCCAGGGCAAAGCCAGCGTCAATGACGCAGATCGGCTACGCAAATACCTGGCGCGTTTTGGTCTGACGTGGGAAGCCGTGCAGGATCAGCACAGCTCCAGTTGAATATGGTGGTCCGTCAGCACCTGCATCACGCCCGCAGGGGGCATGGTGTCGGTGTAGACGGCATCGACCATGCTGATACTGCCCATATTGACCATTGCGTTACGACCAAATTTCGAGTGATCGACAACCAGCATAACGTGGCGCGAGTTCTCAATAATGGCGCGTTTGGTGCGAACTTCGTGGTAATCGAACTCCAGCAGCGAGCCGTCGCTATCGATGCCGCTGATCCCCAGAATGCCGAAATCAAGGCGGAACTGGGAGATAAAATCGAGCGTTGCTTCGCCAATGATCCCGCCATCGCGGCTGCGTAATTCGCCACCGGCGAGAATGATGCGAAAATCTTCTTTTACCATCAGCGTGTTAGCAACGTTGAGATTGTTGGTGACAATGCGCAAATTGCTGTGATTAAGCAGCGCGTGCGCCACCGCTTCCGGCGTGGTGCCGATATCGATAAACAGCGTTGAACCGTTGGGGATTTGCTCCGCCACTTTGCGGGCGATGCGCTCTTTTTCTTCGGTCTGGGTGGCTTTACGATCGTGCCACGGCGTGTTAACCGAACTGGAAGGCAGCGCCGCGCCGCCGTGATGGCGCAGGATCAGATTTTGCTCCGCCAGCTCATTGAGGTCGCGGCGAATAGTCTGCGGGCTGACGGAGAAATGCTCTACCAGCTCTTCGGTACTGACATAACCCTGCTGTTTAACCAGTTCAATAATACCGTTGTGACGTTGTGTTTGTTTCATTTATAAATCCCTGGAATTATTTTCGTTTTCGCGCATTGAGCGAATCAACAAAAGCCATCGCTAAACCCACGGCTAACCCGGCGATGTGTGCTCCGTTCGCCATCGACATCCCAAACAAATCAAACCATCCGGCGACAATCCAGATCAGCGCAAAGATAATTAACCCACGTTGCAGATAAATGCCACTTTGCGGATCGCGTTCGCCACGTAGCCAGACGTAGCCCATCAGCGCATACACCACGCCAGAAAGCCCGCCAAACCACGGCCCGCTAAATTTTTGCTGCACATAGCCGCTTAACAGGGCACTAATGAGAGTAATGACAATTAGCTTACCGCTACCGAGACGTTTTTCTACCGCGCCACCGAGATACCACCACCAGAGCAGGTTAAAAAGGATATGCATCAGCGAGAAGTGCATTAACGCGTGGGTGAAGTAACGCCAGAACTCAAATTTCAGTGTTGGATCGAATGGCCAGGCCAGCCATAACATCACTTCCTGATCGCCGAGAATTTGCATGGCGATAAACACCACCACGCAGGCGATCATCATCACCCAAGTTACCGGCCCCGCGCGTTCACGCAAGGCAGCAAAGAAAGGATAACGGCGATAATGCAGGCCACTGCCGGTATGGCCCGCTTGCCAGCTCGCCGCCAGATAACGCGGATCTGCCGGGTTTTCGAGAAAACGCGCCAGCTCCGCCCGCACGCGCTCGGCCTGGGACTCATCCGCCAGCCAGACATCGCTTTGGTTATGTTGTTGAATCGTGAGGATAACACCCTGCGTCGCCATGTAATCAACAAACGCCTGCGCCACGCGGGGGTTAGCAAAAGAGGTAATCATCAACATCGTTGCTGTCGCTTATTCCACACAAAAGGGGACAGTATAAAGCGTTACGCGCCGTACGCCACCTCTGCGGGAAACTGACGCTGCCAGGCTTCAAAGCCGCCGTCAATGCTATAGACCACATCGTAGCCCTGTTGCAGCAGATACTGCGCCGCGCCTTTGCTGCTATTGCCGTGATAACACATCACCATCACCGGAGTGTCAAAGTCGTTATCACGCATAAACGCGCCAAGCGTGTCGTTAGTTAAATGGAAAGACTGCACCGCATGCCCCATTGCGAAACTCTGTGGATCGCGAATATCGACCAGCACCGCCTCTTTTTCCTGCAACTTCTGGTGCGCGTCGGCAACGTTAATACATTCGAACTGATCCATGCGTCTCTCTTTCTTTACAAACAAGTGGGCAAATTTACCGCACAGTTTACGTCGAAGCGGCAGATAAACGCCATAATGTTATACATATCACTCTAAAATGTTTTTTCAATGTTACCCAAAGCGCGATTCTTTGCTAATATGTTCGATAACGAACATTTATGAGCTTTAACGAAAGTGAATGAGGGCAGCATGGAAACCAAAGATCTGATTGTGATAGGTGGCGGCATCAATGGTGCTGGTATCGCGGCAGACGCCGCTGGACGCGGTTTATCCGTGCTGATGCTGGAGGCGCAGGATCTCGCTTGCGCGACCTCTTCCGCCAGTTCAAAACTCATTCACGGTGGCCTGCGCTACCTTGAGCACTATGAATTCCGCCTGGTCAGCGAGGCGCTGGCTGAACGTGAAGTGCTGCTGAAGATGGCGCCGCATATCGCCTTCCCGATGCGTTTTCGCCTGCCGCATCGCCCGCATCTGCGCCCGGCGTGGATGATTCGTATTGGTCTGTTTATGTACGATCATCTGGGTAAACGCACCAGCCTGCCGGGATCAAACGGTTTGCGTTTTGGCGCAAATTCAGTGTTAAAGCCGGAAATTAAGCGCGGATTCGAATATTCCGACTGTTGGGTAGACGACGCTCGTCTGGTACTCGCCAACGCCCAGATGGTGGTGCGTAAAGGCGGCGAAGTGCTTACCCGTACTCGTGCTACTTCTGCCCGCCGCGAAAACGGCCTGTGGATTGTGGAAGCGGAAGATATCGATACCGGCAAAAAATACACCTGGCAGGCGCGCGGCCTGGTTAATGCTACCGGCCCGTGGGTGAAACAGTTCTTCGACGACGGGATGCATCTGCCTTCGCCTTATGGCATTCGCCTGATCAAAGGCAGCCATATTGTGGTGCCGCGTGTGCATACCCAGAAGCAAGCCTACATTCTGCAAAACGAAGATAAACGTATTGTGTTCGTGATCCCGTGGATGGACGAGTTTTCCATCATCGGCACCACCGACGTGGAGTACAAAGGCGATCCGAAGGCAGTAAAGATTGAAGAGAGTGAAATCAATTACCTGCTGAAAGTGTATAACGCGCACTTTAAAAAACAGTTAAGCCGGGACGATATCGTCTGGACCTACTCGGGCGTGCGCCCGCTGTGTGATGATGAGTCCGACTCACCGCAGGCTATTACTCGTGATTACACGCTTGATATCCATGATGAAAACGGCAAAGCACCGCTGCTGTCGGTATTTGGCGGCAAGCTGACGACCTATCGTAAACTGGCGGAACATGCGCTGGAAAAACTGACGCCGTATTATCAGGGTATTGGCCCGGCGTGGACGAAAGAGAGCGTGCTGCCGGGTGGTGCCATTGAAGGCGACCGCGACGATTATGCCGCCCGCCTGCGCCGCCGCTATCCGTTCATTACGGAATCGCTGGCACGTCATTACGCGCGCACTTACGGCAGCAACAGCGAGCTGTTGCTCGGCAATGCAGAGACGATAAGCGATCTTGGGGAAGATTTCGGTCATGAGTTCTACGAAGCGGAGCTGAAATATCTGGTCGACCACGAATGGGTACGCCGCGCCGACGATGCCCTGTGGCGTCGCACGAAACAAGGCATGTGGCTGAATGCGCAGCAACAGTCTCGTGTAAGTCAGTGGCTGGTCGAGTATACGCAGCAGAAATTGTCGCTGGCGTCGTGATTTAACGTAAGGTGGTCAGGTCAGATTTCAATCTGACCTGAGACTGATGATAAACACAAAAACTGCCTGATGCGCTACGCTTATCAGGCCTACGTAGCTTATGCAATATATTAAATTTGCATGGTTTTGTAGGCCTGATAAGGCGTTCACGCCGCATCCGGCATGAACAAAGCGCACTTTGCCAACAATCTGTGGTCAAATTTCAATCTCAATAACTTTTGGATTCAGGGAATTATCGCAAAGCCCACACCATCATACCCAACGTAACAAAACTCAGGCACATTCCCCACCCGCCCCACTTCCACCTCTGGCTTCTATTTTTGCTACGCCACTGGCAGTAATATCCCAGCGCAAAACCAAGCTGTGCACTTATCGAACCGACTAACTCAGTCCACGGCTGGAGCCAAAATGGCGAAAAATTCAGGGGGCACCCAAACAACACTCAGAAAGAAATTACGGATATTTTCCAGCAAAGCTGATTTCTCTGGCGCAATATAAAAAATAATTATCCGTATTGACGATGAAAAAAAATGCTTCGCGGGCAAAGGGGGTGTATATCAAAGTGACGCCCGATTCCTCTGCCCGTTTTTTCTGCCCACCGGAAGGTTGCGCCACGAAAATAATATCGGCATCGCCCTTAACGATTTTGTTATACGCTTCTGGCGTGCGAGAGTTATCCAGATATCTCAG
Source organism: Escherichia sp. MOD1-EC6842 (assembly GCF_002965705.1). Classification (NCBI taxonomy): domain Bacteria; kingdom Pseudomonadati; phylum Pseudomonadota; class Gammaproteobacteria; order Enterobacterales; family Enterobacteriaceae; genus Escherichia; species Escherichia sp. MOD1-EC6842. The sequence continues at coordinate 93,528 of NZ_PTRF01000008.1, forward strand.
ACGTGAAAATCTTCCGATATAACGTTTAACGCATAAAAGGCAGAAGCATAAATGGGTTATGCTGCCGTCGCGCCATCGAGTCGCACCCAGCGTGGCAATAACCGCTGCCAAAAATTGCGCCAGTATGGGAATACCGAAAAAAGTCATTACCAGCGAGATCAAAATCCATTTTTTGTTTTGCATCATTCTGTCCATTCTTTCTGAATGGCGAAATTATACTCCTCCACTATCTTCGCCCCGCTGGACACTTTTCCGAAATAAAGGCGAAAAAAAACGGGACCTTTTGGCCCCGTTCTATTTTTGGCGAAATTACAATCTCACCGGATCAATATGCCAAATAAGATCGGCGTACTCTTTAATAGTCCGGTCAGAAGAGAAATAGCCCATATTTGCGATGTTCAGCATCGCTTTGGCTGTCCACTCTTCCGGACGTTCGTACAGTTCGTCAACTTTATCCTGACAATCGACATAGCTGCGATAATCCGCCAGCACCTGGTAGTGATCGCCAAAGTTGATCAGCGAATCAACCAGATCGCGGTAGCGTCCCGGATCTTCCGGACTGAACACGCCGCTGCCGATTTGCGTCAGCACCTGATGCAGTTCTTCGTCTTTCTCGTAGTATTCACGCGGTTTGTAGCCCTGACGACGCAGTTCTTCCACTTCTTCCGCAGTGTTACCAAAGATAAAGATATTATCCGCACCGACATGATCCAGCATCTCGACGTTCGCACCGTCCAGCGTACCGATAGTCAGTGCGCCGTTAAGTGCAAACTTCATGTTACTGGTGCCGGAGGCTTCCGTACCCGCCAGCGAAATCTGTTCGGAAAGATCGGCTGCCGGAATGATCAGCTGCGCCAGGCTGACGCTGTAGTTCGGGATAAACACCACTTTCAGCTTATCGCCAATCTGTGGATCGTTGTTGATCACTTTCGCTACGTCATTGATCAAATGGATAATGTGCTTCGCCATGTAATAGGCCGAAGCCGCCTTACCGCCAAAGATATTCACTCGTGGAACCCACTTCGCATCTGGATCGGCCTTGATGCGGTTATAGCGGGTGATCACGTGCAACACATTCATCAATTGACGTTTGTATTCGTGAATACGTTTGATTTGCACATCAAACAGCGCCTTCGGATTCACCACCACATTCAATTGTTGGGCGATGTACTCCGCCAGACGCTTTTTGTTCTCCAGTTTCGCCTGATGAACAGCATGATTGACCATCGGAAAATCACAATGCTGTTGCAACTCGTTTAATTGACTCAGATCGGTACGCCAGTTACGACCGAGGTGTTGATCCAGCACGCCTGAAAGCGACGGATTCGCCACCGCCAGCCAGCGACGCGGAGTCACACCATTGGTAACGTTGGTGAAACGTCCAGGGAAGATCTTCGCAAAGTCAGCAAACAGCGATTGCACCATCAGATTAGAGTGCAGCTCCGATACGCCGTTAACTTTGTGGCTGACCACAACAGCCAGCCAGGCCATGCGCACACGACGCCCATTCGATTCATCAATGATCGACGCCCGTCCCAGCAGGTCAGTATCGTTCGGATACTGCTCCTGCAAGGTTTTCAGGAAATAGTCGTTGATTTCAAAGATAATCTGCAAATGGCGCGGCAGAATTTTACCCAGCATATCGACCGGCCAGGTTTCCAGCGCCTCGCTCATCAGCGTGTGGTTGGTGTAGGAGAAGACCTCGCAGCACACTTCAAAAGCGTCGTCCCAGCTAAATTTGTGCTCATCGATCAGCAGACGCATCAGCTCAGGAATCGACAGCACCGGATGGGTGTCGTTGAGGTGAATCGCGATTTTATCCGCCAGGTTATCGTAGGTTTTATGCAACTGATAATGGCGACTTAAAATGTCCTGAATGGTCGAAGATACCAGGAAATATTCCTGACGCAAACGCAGTTCACGTCCGGAATAGGTGGAGTCATCCGGGTACAGTACGCGGGATACGTTCTCAGAGTGGTTTTTATCTTCCACTGCCGCGAAGTAGTCACCCTGGTTAAATTTACCAAGATTAATTTCGCTACTGGCTTGAGCACTCCACAGACGCAAAGTGTTGGTCGCGTCAGTATCATAACCGGGGATGATTTGGTCGTAAGCCACGGCCAGAATCTCTTCGGTTTCAATCCAGCGCGTTTTCTTACCTTCTTGCTGAATACGGCCGCCAAAACGCACTTTGTAGCGCGTATTGTGGCGTTTAAATTCCCACGGATTGCCGTACTCCAGCCAGTAGTCCGGAGACTCTTTCTGACTGCCGTTAACGATGTTCTGTTTGAACATACCATAGTCATAACGGATGCCGTAACCGCGCCCCGGCAACCCTAACGTCGCCAGCGAATCCAGGAAGCAGGCGGCCAGACGCCCCAGGCCACCGTTACCGAGACCCGGGTCATTTTCTTCATCAATCAACTCTTCGAGATTTAATCCCATCGACTCCAGCGCACCCTGGACATCGTCATAAATACCTAACGACAGCATGGCGTTGGAGAGAGTACGGCCAATCAAAAACTCCATCGACAGGTAGTAAACCTGGCGAGTTTCTTGCGACAGCTGGGCACGATTCGAACGTAACCAGCGTTCCACGAGACGATCGCGCACAGCAAATAACGTTGCGTTCAGCCATTCATGTTTATTGGCGACGACCGGATCCTTTCCAATCGTAAACATCAGCTTGTAAGCGATAGAGTGCTTAAGAGCTTCTACGCTTAGCGTGGGCGATGAATATGTAAACGGAGCATTCATATAGGCATTTCCTGAAAACTATTTCAAGCGATAGTAAAGCTCACGGTACGACTTCGCCGCGACCTGCCAGCTAAAATCCATTGCCATAGCCTGACGTTGCACAAACCGCCACAGTGAAGGGCGAGACCACAGAACAAAAGCGCGTCGAATAGCCCGTAACAGCGACCAGGCATTACTATCTTCAAAGACAAACCCACTGGCGACGCCATCTGCAAGGTTCTCAAGAGAACAGTCAGAAACCGTATCAGCAAGCCCACCGGTACGCCGCACCAGTGGCAGCGTGCCGTACTTCAATCCATAAAGTTGCGTTAAGCCGCACGGTTCAAAACGACTGGGAACCAGAATGACGTCCGCGCCGCCCATAATGCGATGCGAAAATGCTTCGTGATAACCAATCTGTACACCAACCTTGCCGGGATGCTCCGCCGCTGCAGCAAGAAAACCTTCCTGCAATACCGGATCGCCCGCGCCGAGCAGTGCCAGTTGTCCGCCCTGTTCCAGAAGACCCGGTAAGGCTTCCAGCACCAAATCCAGTCCTTTCTGGCTGGTCAGACGGCTCACCACTGCAAAAAGCGGCACTTTATCGTCAACCTTAAGCCCCATTGCGATTTGCAACTGGCGCTTATTCTCCGCTTTATCCTCCAATGAATCGCGGGTGTAACGCGAGGCTAAAAGTAAGTCCGTCTCTGGACTCCATATTTTCTCGTCCACGCCGTTCAGTACGCCGGAAAGTCGTCCTTCACGATGACGCTGCTGGAGTAAACCTTCCATACCGTAGGCAAACTGTGGTTCAGTGATCTCACGAGCGTAGGTCGGACTAACCGCTGTAATGTGGTCGGCGTAATACAATCCGGCCTTCAGGAAAGAGATTTGCCCGTTGAATTCCAGCCCGTGAACATTAAAGAATGACCATGGCAATTGGATGTCATTCATGTGATGTGCATAAAACATGCCTTGATAGGCCAGGTTGTGTACAGTAAACACCGACTTCGCCGGACGCCCATGTGCCGCCAGATACGCAGGCGCAAGACCCGCATGCCAGTCGTGCGCGTGCACAACATCGGGGCGCCAGAATGGGTCAAGCCCGCTTGCCATCTCCGCTCCAACCCATCCGAGCAGTGCAAAACGCAATACGTTGTCGGTGTAAGCAAATAAGTTGGTATCGTGATACGGGCTTCCGGGACGATCGTAGAGATGCGGTGCATCAATCAGGTAAATGCCAACCCCGTTGTAATGCCCAAACAGCAGCGTGAAATGTCCGGCAAAGGTATCACGGCGAGATACCACCTTTGCATCGGTCACGCCACGGCGAATATCGGGAAATGCAGGCAACAGTACGCGAGCGTCAACGCCGTCTGCGATTTGTGCTGCGGGTAATGCCCCAATAACATCAGCCAGACCGCCGGTTTTAAGCAGCGGGAACATCTCTGAACATACATGTAAAACCTGCATTATCGCTCCTGTTTGTACCCTAACTTCCGTAGCATTTCGCGCGTAACCAGCACAATGCCTTCTTCTGAACGATAGAAACGACGTGCATCCTCTTCTGCATCCTCACCAATCACCATTCCTTCCGGAATGACACAAGCGCGGTCAATGACGCAGCGACGCAGACGGCACGAGCGACCTACCCATACTTCCGGCAGCAATACGGCGGAATCAATGTTGCAGAATGAATTCACGCGAACGCGTGAGAACAGAACGGACTGCACCACCACCGAACCAGAGATCACACAACCGCCGGAAACCAGTGAGTTAAGGGTCATCCCATGGCTACCGGAGCGATCCTGAACGAATTTCGCTGGCGGCAATGATTCATTGTAGGTGCGAATCGGCCAGTTGCGATCGTACATATCCAGTTCCGGCACGACAGAAGCCAGATCCAGGTTCGCTTTCCAGTAAGCCTCCAGTGTCCCAACATCACGCCAGTACGGCTCGGCGTCCGGGTCGGACTGTACACAAGAGAGCGGGAATGGATGCGCATAGGCGAGGCCTGCTTCGGTAATTTTTGGAATCAAATCCTTACCAAAGTCGTGGCTGGAGTTTTCATCACGATCGTCTTCTTCCAGCAATTCATACAGGTACTCTGCATCAAAGACGTAGATCCCCATACTCGCTAAAGATTTGCTCGGATCGTTTGGCATTGACGGCGGGTTAGCCGGTTTTTCAACAAATTCGATAATTTTATCGTTTCCATCAACCGCCATAACGCCAAATGCAGAGGCTTCTTCAATCGGTACAGGCATACAAGCAACGGTGCAACGTGCGCCTTTTTCGACGTGGTCGATAAGCATACGCGAGTAGTCTTGCTTGTAGATATGGTCACCCGCCAGGATCACTACGTACTCCGCTTTATAACGGCGGATAATGTCGAGGTTTTGGGTAACGGCATCTGCCGTACCGCGATACCAGTTCTCCCCTTTCATTCTCTGCTGCGCTGGCAGCAGATCGACAAACTCGTTCATTTCTTCATTGAAGAACGACCAGCCGCGCTGAATATGCTGTACCAGAGTGTGAGACTGGTACTGGGTGATCACGCCCATACGACGGATACCGGAGTTGATACAGTTGGACAGTGCAAAATCGATAATACGGAACTTGCCGCCGAAGTGTACGGCAGGCTTTGCTCGTTTATTGGTTAAATCCTTCAGGCGAGTACCACGTCCCCCCGCCAGAATCAGGGCAACAGACTTCAATGGCAGCTGGCGCGCCAACATTAAGTGATCGTTCTTCTCTAAACTAATCATGACTAACTCCTTTTTTATCATCTCTGGAACACACACAGTCCGTGTGCAGGTCCCGGCCAGACAGCCGTAATCACTGGGTTATCCTCTCCAGCGAATGGGGGAATGGCACGCCACTCCCCAGCAGGTAAAACAATCTCTGTTACCTCAAGCGTGGCGTTTATTGCGATCAAGAAACGATCCGAAAGCAAAATTTGCAGCTGCTTTGGCCCGTTCTGCCACTCATCCGAGCTTAAAGATTGAGCATATCGATTCAGCCAACGGACATTGCCGTCGCCTTCTTCCCACCAGCGATCCTCTGCCAAAGCAGGAATGCGCTTGCGCAGATGGATTAACGCGGCGGTAAACGCGGTTAAGCCACTGCTTGCTTGCGACCAGTCCAACCACGTTAGTTGGTTATCCTGACAGTAAGCATTGTTATTGCCATGCTGGCTGTGACCGTGTTCGTCACCGGCCAGTAACATCGGCGTACCCTGGGAGAGCAACAACGTTGTTAACAGGGCGTGAATGCTGTCGCGCCGCCGTTCAACCAGATCAAGAGTACCGCCTAACCCTTCTTTACCATGATTGTTACTGTAATTGTTGTTGGTTCCGTCGCGATTTTCTTCTCCGTTTGCTTCATTGTGTTTATGGTTAAAACAAACGCAGTCGCGAAGCGTAAAACCGTCATGCGCTGTGACCAGATTAATCGCAGCACTCGGCAGACGGCCATTACGTTTAAAAACATCGCTGGAAGCAGCAAAACGTCCGGCAAACTCCCCCAGCGACAGGTTATAGTGCAGCCAGAAGCGCCGGGCGGCATCGCGGAAATGATCGTTCCACTCGGCAAACAACGGCGGGAAATTCCCCACCTGATAGCCGCCAGGCGCGATATCCCACGGTTCGGCAATCAGCTTCACTTGCGAAAGTACCGGGCAATTCTGAATAGCCGTAAACAGAGGCGCATCCTGACGAAACTCCGGCGTTCGCCCCATGACTGTAGCGAGATCGAAGCGGAAGCCATCAACATGACAAGTTTCCACCCAATAGCGTAGACAGGCGCTGGCGTACTCCACCACAGCTGGATGGCTCAAATTGAGCGTATTGCCGCAACCAGTCCAGTTGTGATAATCGCCGTCTTCTCTTATCCAATAATAGCTACGGTTATCGATCCCGCGCAGGGAGAATAACGGGCCGTCGAGATCCAGTTCCGCACTGTGGTTGAGAACGATGTCGAGAATGACCTCAATGCCCGCTTTGTGCAGGGCTTTGACTGCATCGCGGAACTCATCCAACGCCGTATCGGGCGAGCATGCATACGCCGGATGCAGTGCAAACAGCGCCACCGGGTTGTAACCCCAGTAGTTACTCAACCCCATTCGTTGCAAGCGCGGCTCACTGGCAAATTGCGCGATCGGCAGCAGTTCCAGTGCGGTAATGCCCAACTGTTTTAAATAGTTGATCATCACCGGATGCCCCAGGGCTTTATAGGTTCCACGGATCTCGACCGGGATCTCCGGGTGCAAGTAGGTTAAGCCTTTGACATGGGCTTCATAAATGATGGTACTGCCCCACGACGTGCGCGGCGGGGCATCATCTTCCCAGTCATAGTGATCCACGACCACTACGCATTTCGGCGCAATAGCAGCGTTGTCGCGATAGTCAGGATCACTATGCCCGGCGTGCAGCAGCGGGTTATCTTTAAATTCCCCGACAATTTGCCGCGCGCAAGGATCAATCAACAACTTCGCCGGGTTAAAGCGATGCCCCATGGAGGGTTGCCATGGGCCATGAACGCGGTAACCATAACGCAAACCCGGGCGCGCATCCGGCAGATAACCGTGCCAGATGTCACCACTTCGTCCTAGCAAATCATACCGATGTTCGATGCCCTGAGCGTCAAACACACACAGCTCTACCCGTTCGGCATGAGCGGAGAAGAGCGTGAAGTTAACGCCCTGGCCGTCGTAATGCGCGCCAAGAGGAGCGGGATTGCCAATGGCAAGTTGTGTCATTATCCCTCCCGAACCAGCCAGATAGTGGCCAGCGGCGGTAGCGTAAGGCTTAATGAATGCTGGCGACCGTGGCTGGCGATCTCATCACTGTGTACTGCGCCGCCATTACCGGTATTGCTACCGTGATAGTGCATGGAATCCGTATTGAGGATTTCACGCCATTTACCCGGCTGATTAATGCCAAAGCGATAATCATGGCGCGGCACCGGCGTAAAGTTACTGGCAACGATAATTTCATTACCCTCTTTATCACGGCGAACAAAAATCAGCACCGAACGTTCATGGTCATCCACCACCAGCCATTCAAAGCCATACGCGTCAAAATCCAGCTCGTGCAATGCTTTGTGATAGCGATAAGTGTGGTTCAGATCGCGCACCAGACGCTGGACACCGTGGTGCCAGTTGTCGCCGCCTTCCAGCAGGTGCCAGTCAAGGCTGGCGTCGTGGTTCCACTCACGCCCTTGAGCAAATTCATTGCCCATGAACAGCAGTTTTTTGCCTGGGAACGCCCACATCCAGGCATAGTAGGCTCGCAGATTGGCAAACTTCTGCCATGCATCGCCCGGCATTCTGTCGAGAATCGATTTTTTGCCGTGCACCACTTCGTCGTGCGACAACGGCAGGACGAAGTTTTCAGTGTAGTTGTAGAGCATCCCGAAGGTGAGTTTATCGTGATGGTATTGACGATAAACCGGGTCGAGCTTCATGTAGTCCAGGGTGTCGTGCATCCAGCCGAGGTTCCACTTGTACCAGAAGCCGAGGCCGCCGATATCCTGCGGACGAGAAACGCCAGGGAAGTCAGTAGACTCCTCCGCCATCGTTACCGCGCCAGGAACTTGCTCACCGATAATACGGTTGGTATTGCGTAAAAATTCAATCGCTTCCAGATTCTCGCGTCCACCAAACTCGTTGGGGATCCACTCGCCCTCTTTACGGCTGTAGTCGCGATAAATCATCGACGCCACCGCATCGATACGCAGCGCATCAATACCAAAACGTTCAATCCAGTACAGCGCGTTACCGACAAGGAAGTTACTGACTTCACGGCGACCATAGTTGTAGATCAGCGTGTTCCAGTCCTGATGATAGCCTTCGCGCGGATCGCTGTGTTCATACAGATTTGTTCCGTCAAATTCGGCAAGTGCAAAGTCATCAGTCGGGAAGTGCCCCGGCACCCAGTCAAGAATAACGTTCAAACCGGCTGCGTGTGCGGCATCAATGAAATAGCGGAAGTCATCGCGAGTACCAAAACGGCGAGTTGGCGCGTACAGACCCGTCGGTTGATAGCCCCAACTACCATCGAATGGATGTTCGTTAATTGGCAGCAGTTCGAGATGGGTAAAGCCCATCCATTTAGCGTAAGGCACCAGTTGATCGGCCAGCTCGCGGTAGCTTAACCAGAAGTTGTTGTCGGTGTGACGACGCCAGGAACCCAGATGAACTTCATAGATAGAGATTGGCGCATCAAACTGATTCGCTTTTTTGCGCTCTTCGGTCTGCACGACCTTTTCAGGCAGTCCGCAAATAAGGGAAGCGGTTTCCGGACGCATCTGTGCTTCAAAGGCATAAGGATCAGACTTCAAACGCAGATTGCCATTGGCATCAATCATTTCGTATTTATAGAGCTGACCGTTGTGCGCGCCAGGGATAAACAGTTCCCAGATGCCGCTCTCTTTACGCAGGCGCATCGGATGACGACGACCATCCCAGTAGTTGAATTGCCCAACAACCGAGACTCGGCGGGCATTGGGTGCCCAGACAGAAAAACGCGTGCCGGTAACGCCATCCATGGTATCTGCGTGTGCGCCTAAGGTTTCATACGGGCGCAGGTGAGTACCTTCAGATAACAGCCAGGCATCCATTTCCTGAATTAAAGGGCCAAAACGGTAAGGGTCATCAATAAGATTCTGCTGACCATGCCAGACAACAGCCAACTGATAGCGGAAAAAATTCTTACGTCGTGGAATGACGCCGCTGAAGAATCCACGAGAGTCGAGACACTCCAGTTTAGCGACTTTGCGTCCGGTTTTTGGTTCAATCACCCACACATCGGTGGCGTCAGGTAAAAGGGCACGGACTTCCAGTCCTGCTGTAGTTTTATGCATTCCCAGTACGGAAAATGGGTCTGCAAAATGGCCTGCAATTAGCGCGTTTATCACGTCTCTATCGATACGAACGGACATGCTTGTCTTCCTGTTTTATTGTGTCACCCCATCCAACTGATTTTTGACATCTGGTTGTGACATTTTTTTGACCTGAACGGCGCAGCACTCTGTGCATCCTCTCTGCGTCGTCCTCCCTTCAGGTAAGGCAGTGAATACTCATGTATTCTGCCACCCTTAAAGAATAGCCAATGCTCTATCTAACTCCCGGTAAATCATGAAACATCTGCGCTTACTCCTGTATTACGCACTAAAAGGGGCGGCATTGCGCCCCAGATTTAATGAATAAAGATTACGCCAGTTGACGAAGCATCCGGCGCAGCGGCTCCGCTGCACCCCACAGCAACTGGTCACCCACGGTAAAGGCTGACAGAAATTCTGGCCCCATATTCAGTTTACGCAGGCGGCCTACAGGCGTGGTCAGCGTGCCAGTAACGGCTGCTGGGGTTAGCTCACGCATAGTGATTTCCCGATCGTTTGGTACGACTTTCGCCCACGGATTGTGAGCCGCCAGCAGTTCTTCCACGGTCGGAATCGATACATCTTTTTTCAATTTGATGGTGAATGCCTGACTATGGCAGCGCAATGCTCCGACACGCACGCATAAACCATCTACCGGAATCACAGAAGATGTGTTGAGGATCTTGTTAGTTTCCGCCTGCCCTTTCCATTCTTCGCGGCTCTGACCGTTATCAAGCTGTTTGTCGATCCACGGAATCAGGCTACCCGCCAGCGGAACACCAAAGTTATCCACCGGCAACTCGCCGCTGCGGGTTAAGGTCGTGACTTTGCGTTCAATATTGAGAATAGCAGAGGACGGGGTTGCGAGTTCATCCGCCACATGACCATACAGTTGGCCCATCTGGGTTAACAACTCCCGCATATGTCGCGCACCACCGCCGGAAGCCGCCTGGTAGGTTGCAACGGAAACCCAATCAACAAGATCATTGGCGAATAAACCGCCTAACGACATCAACATCAGGCTTACGGTACAGTTACCGCCCACAAAAGTCCTGATGCCTTTATTTAATCCGTCAGTAATGACGTCCTGATTGACTGGGTCAAGGATGATGATGGCGTCGTCTTTCATGCGCAGAGACGATGCTGCGTCAATCCAGTAACCTTGCCACCCGTTCTCACGGAGCTTTGGATAGATTTCGTTGGTATAATCGCCGCCCTGACAGGTTACGATGATATCGAGGGCCTGCAGCGCCTCCAGATCAAAGGCATCCTGAAGTGTGCCGGTAGTACCGCCAAAGGACGGTGCAGCCTGACCAGGCTGGGAAGTCGAAAAGAAGACAGGGCGAATGGCGTCGAAGTCGCGCTCTTCAACCATGCGTTGCATGAGAACGGAGCCGACCATACCGCGCCAGCCGATAAAACCAACATTTTTCATAAGCGTTTTTTTCCTGCAAAGATGTGTGCTGTATATATGTGCCGGTGTCCTCGTGGCACATCTTTCACCATACAAAAAGCAGCCAAAGTCGCAAGTGAAATTAATCAATGATAGCGAAGCAATCAGTAATGCGACTTATCCTGCTTTCATAGCACGCAGAAAGTCCAACGCAATTATCAGGGAACTTGAGTTATGAATGAAATCATTTCTGCAGCAGTTTTATTGATCTTGATTATGGATCCGCTCGGAAACCTACCTATTTTCATGTCCGTACTGAAACATACTGAACCGAAAAGACGTCGGGCAATCATGGTGCGAGAGTTGCTTATTGCTCTTCTGGTGATGCTGGTGTTCCTGTTTGCGGGTGAGAAAATTCTGGCATTTCTTAGTCTGCGGGCGGAAACCGTCTCTATTTCTGGCGGCATCATTCTGTTTCTGATTGCCATTAAGATGATTTTCCCCAGCGCATCGGGAAACAGCAGTGGGCTTCCGGCCGGTGAAGAGCCATTTATCGTGCCATTAGCCATTCCGCTGGTCGCCGGGCCGACGATTCTCGCCACGCTGATGTTGCTGTCTCATCAGTACCCCAATCAGATGGGGCATCTGGTGATTGCCCTGCTGCTGGCCTGGGGCGGCACATTTGTCATCCTGCTGCAGTCATCGCTATTTTTACGTCTGCTGGGCGAGAAAGGGGTGAATGCACTGGAACGCCTGATGGGATTGATTCTGGTGATGATGGCAACCCAGATGTTCCTCGACGGCGTTCGGATGTGGATGAAGGGGTGACGGGGATAATTTCTCGAAATGAGCCCGGTAGCGTCAGAACTACCGGGCGAACAAACTTAACTCAACAGCTGGAACGCAATCATCCCGACGATAGCACCGACAGTGCCAAGGATGGTTTCCATCATGGTCCAGGTTTTCAGCGTTTCGGCTTCGGTCGCGCCGGTAAATTTACCGAACAACCAGAAACCAGCGTCGTTAACGTGGCTGACAACAATCGAACCACCGGCGATACAAATCGACAACGCCGCCATTTGCGCACCGGAGTAGTTCAGTTGTTCAATAACCGGCATCACCAGTCCCACCGCCGTTAAGCAGGCAACGGTGGCAGAACCCTGAATGATGCGCACTGCAGCGGCCAGCACGAAGCAGGTGATCGCAATCGGCAGCCCCATCCCGGTTAACGCTTCGCCCAGTGCCGGACCTACGCCAGAATCAACCAGTACCTGTTTGAACACGCCACCTGCACCAATCACCAGCAGAATGATTCCCGCCGGTTGCAGCGCGTGACCGCAAATCTCCATCACTTTGTCTTTCGGCATACCCTGACGCATCGCCAGACCATAAATCGCCACCAAACAAGCAACCAGAATCGCGGTAAACGGATGACCGATAAACTCGAACCATTCATAAGCGGTAGAGCCTTCCGGCACAAAACGCGCGGCAATGGTTTTAAGACCTACCAGCACCAGCGGCAGCAGGATCAGCGACAGGCTGAATCCGAAAGATGGCATTTTTCCTTCGCCGAGATGCGGTTCGCTGATGTCGTCAGGAATATGCAGTTCCACGTAGCGGCTGATGAAATTACCCCACAGCGGCCCGGCAATAATCATTCCCGGAATTGCCGCACACAGGCCAATCAAGATCATCCAGCCAAAGTCGGCGTTCATCTGCGATGCCAGCAGCATTGGCGCTGGCCCCGGCAGTAAGAACGCCGCCGCTGCCGCCACACCGGCGAATAACGGGATAACCAGTTTCACCAGGTTCGTGCCGGTATGGCGCGCCATTGAGAAAGCAACGCTAATCAGCAGAACAATCGCCACTTCAAAGAACAGCGGTAGCGCACAAACCAGCCCAGCAAGGCCAATGGCATAATGAGCGCGGCTGTGGCCGAAGGATTTGAGCATTTTGACGGCAATCTGATCGACTGCGCCGGTTTCATGTAAGATCTTGCCAAACATGGCTCCCAGAGCGACAACCACCGCCAGGAAGCCGAGGGTGCCTCCCATCCCTTTTTCCATCGTCGCTGCGATTTTATCGAGCGGCATACCGGAAAAAAGGCCAGCCCCCATAGACACCACCATCAAAGCCAGGAAGGCGTGCATACGCGCCTTCATGACTAAAAACAGCAGCAGTAAAACAGACCCTACTGCTGTTAAAACAAGCGTTAATGTACTCACTACTTATTTGCCTTTTTTAATAACCTCAATGGTGCTTGCCACAACACCTTCCAGTGGCTGATCGATATCCACCACCAGTACATCGGTTTCGTCCGCACCCGGTTCCTGCAGCGTTTCAAACTGCGTCACCAGCATTTGGGTTTTAAAGAAATGGCCTTTACGCGCTTTCAGGCGGCTTTCAATCACATCAAAATCGCCTTTCAGGTAGATGAAAGAGAGATTCGGATTACCCGCGCGTAGCAGGTCGCGATAGTGCTTTTTCAGTGCAGAACAGACGATCAGCGACACTTTATTGGTGCGCTGCATGGCAAACGCGGCGTCGTTCAGTGCCTGTAACCACGGTTTGCGATCGTCATCATTCAACGGTTCACCGGACGCCATTTTTTCGATATTGCGACGCGGATGGAGGAAATCGCCATCAAGAAACGCGGCATGAAGTTGATGCGCCACTTCACTGGCGACCGCAGATTTGCCGCTGCCCGATACGCCCATCAAGACGTAAATGTGGTGATCATGGTTAGTCGTGCTCAAAGTGGTGCCCCCACAATACAAGAATTAAAAATGTTACGGGTAACTGTTATCGGTAACATTGTCCAGCCGGACAAAATCAGAAGCAATATCCATCCGTGCCTTAAGTGTATAAGTGTGAGCTACTTCAAATTTGTGAGCTTAAATAGATCCGCCCGGTGACAAGGTGAAACCTAAATCTAACATTTTCGGTGTCACTGCTTCGCCACGAATACGCGCCAGCAGGCGTTCAGCGCCAATGCTGCCCATCCGCTCACGCGGTGTCAGCACACTCGCCAGCCGTGGCTCCATCACCTGACCAATATCGTGACCGTGGAAACCGGCAATCGCCATATCGTCAGGAATTTTCAGCCCCAAACGCTGACATTCAAACGCCGCGCCGACAGCCAGGTCATCGTTGGTACAGAATACGCCATCCAACTGCGGATATTCCCGCCGCGCCTGGCGAATCAGTTCAATACCTGAAGAGTAAGAAGAAGATTGTTCAACCATCACGCTATATGGCACCAGGCCTGCATCCAGCATCGCCTGTTCGTATCCCTTCTGTTTGATGATAGTACGTTCGTCGAGACGTGCGCCGAGATAGGCAATGTGACGATGCCCGCGAGCAATAATGGCGGTGGTCATCTGGCGTGCCGCTTCAAAGTTATCAAAACCGACGGCGATATCGAGGCACGGTGATTTACTGTCCATCAGTTCCACCACCGGAATACCTGCCACTTCAATCATCTTTAAGGTGCGCGGCGTGTGGGTACGTTCGGTGAGGATCAGCCCGTCGATATTCCAGGAGAGCATCGATTCGAGACGTTCTTGCTCCATTTCCGGTTTATAACCGTAGTGCGCCAGCATAGTCTGATAACCGTGCGCGTCGGTGACGCTTTCGATGCCGCGTAATACTTCCGCGAAAACCTGGTTGGTGAGAGAAGGTAACAGGACGCCAATTGCCCGGCTGGTAGCATTTGAGAGGATATCGGGCGCGCGGTTGGGAATATAACCCAGTTCATCAAGAGCGGCGGCAATCTTGCCGCGTAAGGCGACGGAGACCTGCTCCGGGTTGCGTAAAAAACGGCTGACCGTCATTTTGGTCACGCCTACACGGTCAGCCACATCCTGAAGTACGGGTCTTTTCTTTTTCATCGTCCTGAAGGGTACAAAAGGGATAGATTCTTTTAGTTTACCACGGACGCATCACAACCTTCCTGATTCCTCAGGAAGGTTTGTGAGATAAATTTAGACTGGCGGTAAATCGAACAGCAGGATTTCACTGTCGCTATCGGCGTGGACGGAGATTGCCTGCTCATCCCAGATTGCCAGACCATCGCTGGTAGAGGCTTTGACACCGTTAATGGTGACATTGCCTTTTACTACCTGGATCCAGACGCGGCGTTCAGCGGCAATCTGATGTATCGACTGCTCATCTTTTACCAGCGCCCAGCGGTAAAGTTCCATATCCTGATACACTTTCAGCGAACCATCACGCGCATCCGGCGAAAGAACCAGCTGTTTGCCCTGCACGGCATCAAAGCGACGCTGTTCATAACGCGGCGTAATCCCATTTTCTTCTGGCATGATCCAGATCTGATACAGATGCAGACGCTCGGTGCTGCTGGGGTTGTACTCTGAGTGACGAATACCCGTACCCGCACTCATTATCTGAAACTCGCCCGCCGGAACATGCTCTTTATTGCCCATGCTGTCCTGATGCTCAACAGTACCTTCCAGCACGTAGGTCAAAATTTCCATATCTTTATGTGGGTGAGTGCCGAAGCCCTGCCCTGCTTCAATCACGTCGTCGTTAATCACGCGCAGCGCGGAGAAGCCCATAAAATTCGGATCGTAATAGTTGGCAAAAGAGAAAGTGTGCCAGGAGTCCAGCCAGCCATGATTTGCATGACCACGTTCATTTGCTTTGCGTAAGTAGATCATTTGTATTCACCCCCTGAATGTTTTCGATGGGCTTAGTGTGGACCCGATCCGCCTGGGATGATAGAGGGTGAAAATTGACCCCTCTGTTCAAAAAAATTGAACTATTCGAGGAGCCATCAAACTTACTTCGCGAGAGTCACTGTGGAGGGAGAGACTTGTTCAAAACCGCGTTCAAGGATTTCCAGATTAGTAAGAACTTCAGATTCCTTGACGTAATTTGGTGCACCGGTGGTGATGGTTTGATGCAGCGCATCGTAGACGCGTCCGTAATCTCCCACCTCCGGCGTCATCTCTTCTCTTACCGTCACGCCCTCGTCATTGACATACTCCAGCACACCGACCGAATCATCCGCTGCGAATCCCGGTTCGCCCGGCATAATATTAGCCTTCAGGCTGGTTTCCTGCTGGTCGATACCGTATTTAATAAATGTACCTTTCTTACCGTGAACGATAAATTTCGGATAATCGATTTTCACCAGATGGCTGGTTTTGACGATGGCTTTCAAATCACCATAAAACAACTGCGCTTCAAAGGTGTCGTCCGGATTGGCTTTATTACGCAGGCTGCGAATGTCGTAAGCCACATGATCCGGGCGACCGAACAGCGAGATAATCTGGTCGAGGGTATGCACGCCAAGGCCATAAAATGCACCATCTTGCGGCAGCCCCGGTTTAGTTTCTGCCACCGGGCGGTAGTAGTCAAAATGGCTTTCCACTTCAACAATCTCCCCCAGCTTGCCGCTTTCAATCGCTTTTTTCGCCGTCAGGAAGCAGGAATCAAAGCGGCGATTCTGATACGGCGTGACGGTCAGCCCTTTGCTTTTTGCCAGCGCAAACAGCTCTTTCGCCTGCGCAAGCGTAGGGGTGAACGGTTTTTCAACCAGCACATTTTTCCCGGCTTCCAGCGCGCGCTTCGCGTACTCGAAGTGGCTATCAGCGTGAGTGCAGACGACAACCAGTTTAACGTCAGGATCGTTTAATACTTCGTCGAGATCGCTGGTGAAATGGATATGCGAGTAGACAGGTGCCTGTTCTTCCGGCTTCGCATGGCGGCGGAAAATATGCGCGACATGCCAGCTATCCTTGCGGTTAAGTACATACGGCAGATGGTAACGGGTGGTGCTTTTGCCGAAGCCAATAAAGGCGCAGTTAATGACCATGATTTCGTCCTTTTATAAGGTGGTTAGTTACACCTTAACGCAAAGCGGACGTGGTTCCTATGCCTGTGCTTCAGTACGTCAGATTGTTGGCAAAGTGCACTTTGATCATGCCGGATGCGGCGTGAACGCCTTATCCGACCTACGGTTCAGGCACAGGTTTGTAGGCTGATAAGCGTAGCGCATCAGGCAATTTTGCATTTGTCTCAACACGAGCACTTCCCGTGGGCAAAATAGCAAGTCAGCCTGGCAGGAACGAAAGCAAAAAAAAGCCAGCACCCGGCTGGCTAAGTAATACTGGAAGCAATGTGAGCAATGTCGTGCTTTCAGGTTCTCCGCGAGGGTCTTCCTGATCGCGAGACAATAATAATCATTCTCATTCGCACTTGTCCAACACTTTTTGCAAAAAAATGCATTTGACTCGCATTTGAAAGTCAATGATGTTGAAAGGGACATTTACCCCAAAGAGGACAGAGGAATGAGTGAGATAGTGATACGCCACGCTGAAACGCGCGATTACGAGGCCATTCGGCAAATCCACGCCCAGCCGGAGGTGTATTACAACACGCTACAGGTGCCTCATCCTTCCGATCATATGTGGCAGGAGCGACTCGCCGATCGTCCCGGCATCAAACAGTTAGTCGCCTGTATTGATGGAACCGTCGTGGGTCATCTCACCATTGACGTGCAGCAACGCCCGCGCCGCAGTCATGTTGCCGATTTTGGTATCTGCGTCGACTCCCGCTGGCACAATCGCGGCGTCGCCAGCGCCCTGATGCGAGAGATGATTGAGATGTGCGACAACTGGCTGCGGGTAGATCGCATTGAACTAACCGTGTTTGTCGATAACGCCCCGGCAATTAAGGTCTATAAAAAATACGGTTTTGAGATTGAAGGAACTGGTAAAAAGTACGCGTTGCGAAATGGTGAATATGTCGATGCGTATTTTATGGCGCGGGTGAAGTAAAGAATTTGCAATCTAAGTTGGTCATTTAAGCCCTCACCTACCGGGAGAGGGCTTAAGATATTAATACCCCGCCGTTAAATCATCCACCGAGCGCGGGTCGGATGCCCCATACAACTCACCGTCCGGCCCAACCATAATGCTTTGTGTACTGCCCATCGCCTCTTTCAGTGCCACTTTCTGACCTTTTGCTTCCAGCAGTTTGAGCGTATCCGGGCTAAATCCTTTCTCGACACGCAGCTCGTCCGGCAACCACTGATGGTGGAAACGCGGCGCATTGGTCGCTTCGGCAACGTTCATTCCATAATCGATGCTGTTCACCACCATTTGCAGCACGGTGGTGATAATCCGGCTCCCGCCAGGGCTGCCAGTCACCAGCCAGGTTTTACCGTCTTTCACCACAATGGTTGGTGACATCGATGACAGCGGACGTTTGTTCGGCCCGACGGCGTTAGCATCACCGCCCACCAGCCCGTAAACGTTCGGCACGCCCGGTTTGGCGGAGAAATCATCCATCTGGTTATTAAGCAGAATACCGCTCTCGCCCGCGACAATACCCGTACCGAAGGTGGTGTTCAGCGTATAGGTCACCGCCACCGCGTTACCGTCTTTATCCACCACTGAGTAATGGGTTGTTTGATTGCTCTCATAAGGCGCAAGTTTGCCTGGGCGAATTTCGCTGGACGGCTTCGCTTTGTTGATATCAATTTGATCGGCAATGGATTTGGCATAGGCTTTATTGGTCAGCGCCTGCCACGGCACTTTGACAAAATCCGGGTCGCCAAGATATTCCGAGCGGTCGGCGTAGGCGTATTTCTCAGCTTCAGCCATGATTTGCATCGCGTCGGCACTGCCAAAGCCGTATTTCTTCATATCGAAGTTTTCCAGGATATTGAGGATCTGCACGATATGAATCCCGCCGGAGGATGGCGGTGGCATGGAGTAAACCTGATACCCGCGATAATCGCCGCTTATTGGTGTGCGTTCGACCGCTTTATACGCCGCTAAATCCTCTTTGGTAATTAAGCCACCGTTTTTCTGCATCTCCTGGGCAATCTGTTCCGCTATCTTGCCTTTGTAGAATTCGTCCGAGCCGTTTTCAGCAATCATCTCCAGACTCTTTGCCAGATTCGCCTGTACCAGCCTGTCGCCCTTTTTCAGCGGTTCACCCTCTTTCCAGAAGATAGCCTTGCTGTTTTCGTGATTCGGCAGCACTTCACTGCCGTAGGTTTTGAGATCGTCGGCCAGCGCGTCGTTAACGATAAAACCATCACGCGCCAGTTTAAACGCCGGTTGCACCACTTTGTTCAGCGGCATAGTGCCGTACTTCTCCAGCGCCAGCGAGAAGCCTGCGACCGTGCCAGGCGTACCGGAGGCCAGATGCGAAGTGAGTGATTTTTTGCTGTCCGGGTTGCCCTGGTCATCGAGAAACATATCGCGGGTCGCTTTGGCGGGTGCCATTTCGCGGAAATCGATAGCGGTTGTATTGCCATCCTTAGTGCGGATCAGCATAAAACCACCGCCGCCCAGATTCCCCGCCTGCGGATGCGTTACCGCCAGCGCATACCCCACCGCCACGGCGGCATCAACGGCATTCCCGCCCTCCTTTAGAATATCTACTCCCACTTGGGTGGCAGTGGCATCGACAGACGCCACCATCCCCTGTTTCGCGCGTACCGGATGAAAGACATCTTCCTCCACGCCATAAGAAACAGGAGGCGCGGCGGCGGCGCTAAAACAACTTCCTGAGAGCAGAGCAGCAATGGCCACCCGGCGTAAAAACGTCGGTTTTATCATCGTTATTCTCCAGAGATTAAGGGGCAACCCCAGCTAAGCCTGGTATATAACTCTGAATTAATCATCGTTTTGCCGGGAAGCGAGTAAACTTAAAGGATATCTTCAGAGGAGGATACGCGATGAAACGACTTCTGCTTTTGACGGCACTCCTGCCGTTCGTCGGCTTTGCACAGCCCATTAATACTCTGAACAACCCTAACCAGTCGGGGTATCAGATCCCCAGTCAGCAACGGATGCAAACCCAGATGCAGACCCAGCAAATCCAGCAAAAAGGGATGCTGAATCAGCAACTGAAAACGCAGACGCAATTACAGCAGCAACATTTAGAAAATCAGATTAACAGTAACTCGCAGCGGGTATTGCAGCCGCAGCCGGGGGAGCTAAATCCCGCCCGGCAGCAAATGCTGCCCAACACCAACGGCGGGATGTTAAACGGCAACCGTAATCCAGATAACTCGCTGAATCAGCAGCATATGCTGCCGGAGAGGAGAAACGGCGACATGCTGAATCAACCCAGCACGCCGCAGCCTGATATTCCGTTGAAAACTATTGGGCCGTAAAGTTCGGATCAATCACGTCAATCGCATCGGTACAAATGCAATCCACGCCCCAGCGCAGCAACTCTGCCGCGCGCTGGGGTTTATTGACGGTATAAACCAGAATCCGTAATCCGGCGTCTTTCAACTGCCTCACTCGCGCTTTATCGAGCAACTTATGATTGAGATGAATAGAGACGCAGCCCAGCCGCATAGTCAGTTCTCGCCAGTCGTCGCGCCACTCATCAAGCAACAAACCGCGCGGCAGTTCCGGTGCAGCCTGTTGTGCAGCTTCTAAAGCATCAATCTCAAACGATGACAGCAGCGGCGGCGTCATAGCAGTCCAAAGTTCACGCGCCGCCAGCGCCACCATTTTGCCCGTTAATGACCCGGTGCCAGTGGTGGGTTTGATTTCGATATTCGCCATCATCCCGTGTTCGCGGCAGCGTTCCGCCACCTGCGAAAGCAAGGGCAGCGGCTCGCCTTTAAACGCTTTGCTGTACCAACTGCCTGCATCCACGCGCAGTAAATCCTGCCAGTTTAGTTCGCCTGCTACGCCCCAGCCGTTGCTGGTACGCTCGAGATTATCGTCATGGAGCAAGAAGATCTCACCATCTTTCGATAACTTCGCGTCAAATTCGATCATCTTATGACCGTATTTTGCCCCCACATCGATTGCCGCCAGGGTGTTTTCTGGAGCCAGTTTACCGCCGCCACGATGGGCGACGATGCGGGGATAAGGCCAGTTACTCATACTCGTTGTCCTGTTTCACCATCAAAAAGATGTAGCTGATTTTCCGGCAGATGCAGCCACAGTGTGCTGCCTGCCGTCGGGCGCTCCTGATGCGCCAGTCGTACCACCAGCTTCTGTTCGCCCCAGCGTCCGTGCACCAGGTTATCTGCGCCGAGGATCTCCAGCGTGTCCATCACCAGCGGCACGCCGCCTTCTGCCTGCGAGCTTAACGCAATATGTTCCGGGCGAATACCGAGGGTCATTTTACGTCCGGCATACTGCCGGTAGCTACCGTTTAGCGGCAGCGCGATACCGCCGTCCAGTTCGAAGTACGTGCCTTCGTTATTCACGCGGCCTGTCAGCAGGTTCATCGCTGGACTGCCGATAAAACTCGCCACAAACAGGCTGGCGGGCTTTTCATACACTTCAACCGGCGTGCCAATCTGTTCGGCAACGCCGCCGTTCATCACCATCACCCGCTGAGCGAGCGTCATCGCCTCAACCTGATCGTGAGTAACGTAGAGTGAAGTCGTTTTCAGGCGACGGTGCAATTGCTGCAACTCAAGGCGCATCTGCACGCGCAGCTTGGCATCAAGGTTCGAGAGCGGCTCATCAAACAAAAATACCGCCGGATCGCGCACAATCGCGCGCCCCATTGCCACGCGCTGGCGCTGCCCGCCGGAAAGCTCACGCGGGCGGCGCTTAAGCAGGCCGTCCAGTTCCAGAATGCGTGCCGCTTCTTGAACGCGCTCGGCAATTTGCTGCTTGCCCATGCCGCGAATTTTCAGCCCCCACGCCATGTTTTCTTCGACGCTCATATGCGGATAAAGCGCGTAGTTCTGGAACACCATCGCAATCCCGCGATCTTTCGGCTCCATTTCGGTCACCCGCTGGTCGTTGATCCAGATATCGCCTTCCGTCACCCGCTCCAGCCCGGCAACCATGCGCAGCAGCGTCGATTTCCCGCAGCCAGACGGACCGACCATCACGATAAATTCGCCATCCGCCACATCAAGGGTCAGTGGTTTAATCACCTGGGTTTTGCCATCCCAGCTTTTGGTTACTGCCTGTAATTTCAGTCCTGCCATCTTATTTCTCACTATCGACCAGGCCGCGCACGAAGGCACGCTGCATCACTAAAACAATCACCACCGGAGGGATAAGCGTTAACAACATCGCCGCCATCACCGAGTTCCATTCCGTGGTGCCTTCGCCTGTGGCAATCATCCCTTTGATCCCTGCAACGGTAGTGCCGAGATCAACGTCGGTAATAATCAGCAGCGGCCACAGATACTGGTTCCAGCCGTAGATAAAGGTGATCACAAACAGCGCCGCCAGATTGGTTTTCGACAACGGAAAAACAATGTCGCAAAAGAAGCGCATTGCCGACGCGCCGTCGATCCGCGCGGCTTCCACCAGCTCATCCGGCAGCGTCATAAAGAACTGGCGGAACAGGAAGGTAGCGGTCGCCGAGGCCATCAGCGGCAGCGTTAAACCGGCGTAGCTGTCGAGCATCTTCAGATTGGCAATGACTTCTACCGTCGGGAAAATACGCACTTCAACCGGCAGCATCAGGGTGATAAAAATCATCCAGAAGAAGAGGTTACGCAGCGGAAAACGAAACCAGACAATAGCAAATGCCGAAAGCATCGAGACGGTAATTTTGCCGAGCGTAATGCTGAACGCCATCACAAAGCTGTTAAGCAACATCCGCCAGAACGGCGCACTATTCGTGCCTACCCCGTTCACCCAGATGTTGTGGATGTTTTCCAGTAGATGTGTGCCAGGAATTAGCGTCATCGGCGCGGCGTAGACAGCTTGTTTATCCAGCGTTGCCGCGACAAACGCCACGTACAGCGGGAAGAGGATCACCGCGATCCCGAGGATCAGCATGGTATGGCTGAATATCGTCAGCCACGGACGGTTCTCAATCATTGGTAACGCACCTTGCTTTCAACATAGCGGAACTGCACCACCGTCAGCACGATGACGAGGAACATCAACACCACCGACTGCGCGGCAGACGAAGCCAGATCCAGTCCGGTAAAGCCTTCGCGGTAGATCTTATAAATCAGCGTCGTGGTGGCCTGAACCGGCCCGCCGGACGTGGCGGCGTCGATCACCGGGAAGGTGTCGAAGAAGGCGTAGACCAGGTTCACCACCAGCAGGAAGAAACTCACCGGGGCGATAAGCGGCAGCGCAATCTTAAAGAAGCGGCGAATTGGGCCTGCGCCGTCGATGGCTGCGGCTTCGATCAACGAACGGGGAATGGATTGCAGCGCGGCATAGAAGAACAGAAAGTTATAGCTGATTTGCTTCCACACCGAGGCAAACACCACCAGGAACATCGCCTGACCGCTGTTTTGCGCGTGGTTCCAGTCGTAGCCGAACTCAGCGAGAAAATGAGTGATCAGCCCACGACCGGGGTTAAACAGGAAGATCCACAATACGGCGGCAACGGCGGGTGCCACAGCGTAAGGCAGCAGCATTAAGGTTTGATAGAAACGGCTGCCGCGCACGATGTACTCCACCAACGCCGCAAAGAACAGCGACACCAGCAAACCACTGACGGTGACAAAGGTGCTGAATTTTATCGTCGTCCAGAAGGAGTCGAGATAGTAGCTGTCATGGAACAGCGTGACGAAGTTATCCAGGCCGACAAACTGGCTGGAGAAACCAAACGGATCGACGCTTTGTAGCGAATACCACAACGCTTCGCCCGCAGGCCAGATAAAAAAGATAACGGTGATGATGAGCTGCGGCGCGACCAGCAGATAGGGCAGCCAGCGCGAGCGGAACACCGGACGGGATGATGACATAAATAAACTCTTCGTGTTGTGTTCCCCTCACCCCGACCCTCTCCCCAAAGGGGCGAGGGAGAAAGGCGGTGCGGCGTTTTGCCATTGAGTCAACTTCGCTCTACCACGCCGGGTGGTTCCCTTCGCCTTCAGAACGAAGTGACAAACCGACACGGCACTTTCCCACCACGCCGATCGGTTCCCTCTCCCTTAGGGAGAGGGTTAGGGTGAGGGTAAGAGAATTAAGACTTAGTAGACTGCTCAAAGCGGCGCAGTAACTGATTCCCACGCTCAACGGCAGTATCCAGCGCCTGCTGTGGCGTCTTCTTGCCGGTCCACACGCTCTCCAGCTCTTCATCCACAATCACGCGGATCTGCGGCATGTTGCCCAGACGCAGCCCTTTGGTGAACGGCAACGGCGGTTTGTTCAGCATCTGACGCGTCGCGGTATCCGCCCCTGGGTTTTTCTCGTAAAAGCCCTGCTCACGGGTCAGGTCATACGCCGCTTTGGTGATCGGCAGATAACCGGTTTTCTGATGCCACTCAGCAGCGTTTTCTGGCTTCGCGAGGAAGTCGAGGAACTTAGCCACGCCGGTATACGTTTCTTTATCTTTGCCCTGCATCACCCACAGGCTGGCTCCGCCGATAATGGCATTTTGTGGCGCATCTTTCGCGTCAGCGTCGTAAGGCATCATGCCTACGCCATAGTTGAATTTGGCGTACTCGCGAATGTTGGCAAGCGAACCGGAAGAGGCGGTGGTCATCGCGCAATCACCGTTATAGAACTTCTCGGTGGATTCATCCTTACGACCGACGTAGCTGAAGTCGCCCTTCTTGTTCATCTCCTCGAGCATAGCAATGTGTCTCACCTGCTCCGGCTTGTTGAACTCCAGCACCGCGTCTGTGCCGTCAAAGCCGTTGTTTTTGCTGGCAAACGGTAGACCGTTCCAGGCGCTAAAATTTTCCAGTTGGATCCAGCCCTGCCAGCCGCTGGCGTAGCCGCACTTCATGCCGGAGGCTTTCAGTTTTGCGGAATAGTCCGCCAGATCCTGCCAGGTTTTCGGCGGCTGTTCCGGGTCTAAACCGGCTTTCTTGAAGGCGTCTTTGTTGTAATAGAGAACGGGAGTCGAGCTGTTGAACGGCTGGGAGAGTAAGTGGCCGGTTTTGCTGTCGGAGTAGTAACCTGAAACTGTCGGCACAAACTGCGACTCATCGAAGTTAATCCCCGCCTCTTTAAACACGTCATATACCGGTTTAATGGCTTTCGACGCCATCATGGTAGCGGTGCCAACTTCATAAACCTGCAAAATAGCCGGCGCGTTGCCGGTACGAAATGCGGCAATCCCCGCGCTTAAATTCTGTTCGTAGTTGCCTTTGTAGGTCGGTACAATTTTGTAATCCGGGTTTTCGGCATTAAAACGTTGAGCCAGAGAATCCACCTCTTTACCCAGTTCCCCTTCCATAGAATGCCAGAACGGAATGGTCGTCACTGCCTGTGCATTCCCCATTAACGCCAGTCCGAGCGCCAGTGCTGAAGCTGTATAATGTAACGGTTTCATCGTTTATCTCTCTTGTTGTACCGAATGCGCGAATTCACGCGTTTTATGCTCGCGGGGTAACATGACATGCTCGAATTACAGAAAAATAACTTTTTTGTTACATTTGTAAGATAGTAAGGTGTCAGAAAGATGACAAGGCAGTGACGGCGCGGGTGAGGGAAAATGGGAGATGGGACACGGATAAGCGGGAAAATATAGAAGGTCTGAATCAAACTCTACAGATTGCTCATCGTTTCATGCCGGATGCAGCGTAAACGCCTTATCAGGCCTACAAGCTCGTACAAATTCAATATATTGCAACTCACCCAGTAGGCCTGATAAGCGCAGCGCATCAGGCATTTTTACATTTGTCAGCAGTCTCAAAGGAGTCTTTTGACTCCTTATCAATCAACGTGTTATTACCCGC
Source organism: Escherichia sp. MOD1-EC6842 (assembly GCF_002965705.1). NCBI lineage: Bacteria > Pseudomonadati > Pseudomonadota > Gammaproteobacteria > Enterobacterales > Enterobacteriaceae > Escherichia > Escherichia sp. MOD1-EC6842. The sequence continues at coordinate 119,168 of NZ_PTRF01000008.1, forward strand.
CTAAATACGCGCTTCTCACCGCTTCGTTCGCCAGCAGCGCGTCGCCGGTATCGGAGAGCACCACATGGCCGTTTTCCAGCACGTAGCCGCGATCCGCCAGCTTTAGCGCCTGGTTGGCGTTCTGCTCGACGAGGAAGATAGTCATCCCCTGCTCGCGCAGCTGCTCGATGGTGTCGAAAATTTGCTGGATGATAATCGGCGCAAGGCCGAGCGATGGCTCATCAAGCAACAACAAACGCGGGTTGCTCATCAGCGCACGACCAATCGCCAGCATCTGCTGTTCACCGCCGGACATGGTGCCCGCCCGCTGAATACGGCGCTCATGCAGACGCGGGAACAGCTCATACACCCACTTTATGCGCTCCTGAAACTGGTCGCGTTCGGCAAAGAAGCCGCCCATCGCCAGGTTCTCTTCCACCGTCATCCGCGAGAAGACGCGACGCCCTTCCGGGACAATCGCTACCGCTTCACGCATGATTTTCGCCGTCTGCCAGTCGGTAATGTCTTTATCATCAAACACAATTCGCCCGCTGGTGGCGCGCGGGTCGCCGCATAATGTGCCGAGCAAGGTGGTTTTCCCCGCCCCGTTCGCGCCAATGAGGGTGACAATCTCGCCCTGATTGATATGCAGGCTCACCTCATGCAGCGCCTGGATTTTGCCGTAGTGGGCGCTGACTTTGTCAAAGGACAACATGACTTTTTCCATCTTATGCCTCACCTAAATAGGCACGGATCACGTCCGGGTTATTACGGATCTGCTCCGGCGTACCGTTTGCCAGTGGCGTCCCCTGATTGACCACGTAAATTCTGTCTGAAATCCCCATCACCAGCTTCATATCGTGTTCAATCAACAAGATAGTGGTGTTGTGATGGTTACGCAGTTCGGCAATCAACTCATCCAGCTCTTTGGTCTCTTTCGGATTAAGACCTGCCGCCGGTTCGTCGAGCATTAAAATCTCCGGCTGCGTCACCATGCAGCGGGCAATCTCCAGGCGACGCTGGTCACCGTAGGCCAGGTTACTCGCCTGACGGTTAGCGTGTTCCAGCAAACCAATGCGCTCAAGCCAGGTTGCGGCTCGATCGAGCGCCTCACTTTGGGCGCGACGGAAAGAAGGCGTTTTCAACAGGCCAGAGAACAGCCCGGTTTTCAGTTGCTGATGCTGCGCCACCAGCAGGTTTTCAATCACCGTCATTTCACGGAACAGACGCACGTGCTGAAAAGTACGCACCACCCCCATACGGGCGATTTGCTGACCCGCCAAACCTTCCAGATGCTGATCGCGCAGTAAAATGGTGCCGCCAGTGGGTTTGTAGAATCCGGTCAGGCAGTTGAAGACCGTGGTTTTTCCGGCACCGTTAGGGCCGATTAACGAGACGATCTCCTGCGGGTACAGTTCGAGATTGACGTTATTCACCGCCAGCAGGCCGCCGAAGCGCATCATCAGGCCGTTAACAGATAATAATGGCTGATTCATGCCTGCTCTCCTTTCGCTGCGCCGTTTTTCAGCTTGAGTTGCGGGCGCGTCATGGGCAGCAAGCCCTGCGGACGCCAGATCATCATCAGCACCATCAAACCACCGAGCATTAACATGCTGTATTCGTTGAAATCACGCATCAATTCGCGCGACACCACCAGCAAAATTGCCGCCAGAATTACCGCAAATTGCGAGCCCATACCGCCGAGCACCACTATCGCCAGCACAAACGCCGATTCGGCAAAGGTGAAGGATTCCGGGCTGACAAAGCCCTGGCGCGCAGCAAACAGCGTTCCGGCAAAACCCGCAAACGCGGCGCTGATGGTAAAGGCGGTCAGCTTGATACGACGTGGGCTTAAGCCCAGCGAACGGCAGGCGATCTCGTCTTCACGCAACGCTTCCCACGCACGCCCCAGCGGCATCCGCAGCAGGCGGTTAATGACGAACAAAGAGAACACTACCAGCAGCAACGCCACCAGGTAGAGGAAGATGACGCGATCGGAGGGATCGTATTTCAGGCCAAAGAAATTACTGAACGTATCCCAGCCGCCTTCGCGGGCGGTACGGCTGAACTCAAGGCCGAAGAAGGTCGGTTTAGGGATCTGGCTGATACCGTTCGGACCACCGGTAATTTCGGTGTTATTGAGCAGCAATATGCGCACAATTTCGCCGAAACCGAGGGTAACGATCGCCAGATAATCACCACGCAAACGCAGCACCGGGAAGCCGAGCAGGAAGCCCGCCGCCGCTGCCATTAATCCGGCAATCGGCAGGCAAGTCCAGAAGCCAAGACCGTAATAGTGATTGAGCAGCGCAAAGGTGTAAGCGCCGATGGCGTAAAAGCCGCCGTAACCGAGCACCAGCAAACCAGAAAGCCCTACCACCACGTTCAGCCCGAGGCCGAGGATAATGTAGATCATGGTCAGAGTGGCAATATCCACCGTCCCACGTGACACCATAAACGGCCATGCCACCGCAAGCACCAGCAGCGCCACGAGGAACAGCTTTTGCTTCACCGTGGAACCATCAATCGCTGGCAGAATAAACTTCGGCCCTGAAACGCTTTTTAGCCCTTTCTGGAAAGCGGGTCGCACAAGCTGGAAGAAAAAGACCACCGCCGTGCCAATAAACACCCACTGCCAACGGATGTCCGAAGCACTATCAACCACCAGTTTGGTGCCATCCAGTTCCAGTTGCACGCCCATAAAGATGCCCGCCAGAACAAAGAACATAGCGGCAGAAAGCAGCGCCATTGCAATATGCATCGGTTTCATACTTTCTCTACCTCCGGGCGACCCAGAATACCGGTCGGCATCACCAGCAGAACCAGAATCAGTAGGGCAAATGAGACCACATCTTTATATTCCGTACTCAAATAAGCCGAAGAGAGCGCCTCCGCAATCCCCAGAATCAACCCGCCAATCATCGCCCCCGGAATACTGCCAATCCCACCGAGCACCGCTGCGGTAAAGGCTTTCATCCCGGCCATAAAGCCGATATAGGGGTTAATCACGCCGTAGAACTGACCGAGCAGAACGCCCGCCACCGCCGCCATCGCCGCGCCAATCACAAAAGTCAGCGCAATCACCCGGTCGGTGTTGATGCCAAGCAGGCTCGCCATTTTCAGATCTTCCGCGCAGGCACGACACGCGCGCCCCATGCGGGAATAGCGAATGAAAATCGTCAGCGCCAGCATGGCGAGGAAGGTGACAATCCAGATCACCGCCTGCATGGTGGTAATAGAGGCAGAGAAGTTTTCGCTATGCCCCACCACCCACTGACCGTTAAACAGGCTGGGCAGCGCCACGTCGCGCGAACCTTCGGTGAGGCTGACGTAGTTTTGCAGGAAGATGGACATGCCGATTGCCGAGATGAGGGCAATCAGGCGCTTAGAGTTGCGCACCGGGCGGTAAGCCACCCTTTCGATACTCCAGCCGTAGGCGCTGGCAATGACGATTGCGCCGACAAATCCCGCCGCTACCAGTAGCCAGCCGGTATCAATGCCCATCATCATCAGTGCAGCGATGATCATAAAGGAGACGTAGCTGCCAATCATGTAAACCTCGCCGTGGGCGAAGTTGATCATGCCGATAATGCCGTAAACCATGGTGTAGCCGATGGCTATCAGCGCGTAGGTACTGCCCAGCGTGACGCCGTTAAACATCTGCTGCAAGAAATACAAAAACTGCTCAGACATAAGGTAACCTTTCTAAACCCGCCCGCATTTCACGGACGGTGGGATGATCACTTGGCTGCCGTGGATGAACCGTCGGCGTGCCACTGGAAGACACCAAAATCAAATCCCTTCAGATCGCCTTTTTCATCCCAGTTCAGCGGCCCAATCACGGTGTTTGCACCGTTAGCTTTTAAATCTTTCACCAGCGCCAGCGGCTCATCGCTGCCGGTACGCTCAAGGGCAGTTGCCAGAGATTGCACCGCCGCATAGGTGATCCAGACATAAGGTCCGGACGGATCTTTCTTGTCCGCTTTCAGCGCATCAACGATGCCTTTGTTTGCCGGATCCTGGTCATAGCGTTTTGGCATGGTGACCAACATGCCTTCGGCGGCATCGCCGGCAATGTTCGACAGCGACGCATTACCTACACCTTCCGGCCCCATAAACTGAGTATTCAGGCCAACGGAACGCGCCTGGCGCAGCATCTGCCCCATTTCCGGGTAGTAACCACCGTAGTAAACAAAGTCGATGTTTTCTTTTTTCAGGCGGGCGATCAGCGCGGAGAAATCTTTCTCGCCAGCGGTAATGCCGTCGAAGAAGACGACGTTGGCGTTAGCCGCATTCAGCCCGTCCTGCACCGAACGCGCCAGCCCTTCGCCATACTGTTGTTTGTCGTGAATGATGGCGATGCGCTGAGGCTTCACCGTCTCAACAATGTATTTTGCCGCCGTTGGCCCCTGGGAAGAGTCCAGCCCGGCAGTACGCATGATGTGTTGATAACCGCGTTGAGTCAGCTCCGGGTTAGTCGCCCCCGGCGAGATCATCAGGATACCTTCATCTTCATAGATATCTGACGCAGGTTGGGTAGAAGAGGAACACAGATGGCCAATAACGTATTTAATGCCGTCGTTAACGATTTTGTTGGCGACCGCAACGGCTTGTTTTGGGTCGCAGGCGTCGTCATATTCCACGCCAACCAACTTATCGCCCTTAATTCCCCCTTTGGCATTAATGTCTTTAATCGCCTGACGCGCGCCGTTAAATTCCATATCACCCCACTGGGCAATCGGGCCGGACATCGCGCCGACAACGGCAACTTTAATATCGTCGGCTAAAGCAGTGTGTGAAATTGCCAGTGCAATCATCCCTGCGATGATAGTTTTCGCATTCCGTTTCATAGTCAAAAATCCCCACTCGTAATGTTGTGTTGCTTTGTTTTTTATGTGTTAACAAATCAGACTGTTCTTTTTTATACTGCGCTGTTTTTGCCTGTCCGATTAAGGGTTTAGCGCAGTTTTTTGTGATGATATCGATTAAAATCTCTATTTTTCAGTCGATTAATAACAGATAATATTCTGAATTAATTGATAGATAAACAGAAAAAAGCGCCGTTGTCAGCATAAAATAACGGCACAAAGGGCGGAATAATTCACTACCATTCAGGGGATTATGCTGGACAATTTTCATTCTATAATGTTTTTAATTTGTAATTATTGCTGAAAAAAAATTAATCACCTGCCAAAAGAAATAAAAAAGAGAAAGCCTCCGATTAAATTATTTCGCTACACTGGTTCCACTTTTGTGATTTACACGGGTTCCCCATGAAGCTGACCATCATTCGATTAGAAAACTTTAGCGACCAGGACCGGATTGACCTGCAAAAGATCTGGCCGGAGTATTCTCCTTCCTCTTTACAGGTTGACGATTCCCACCGTATTTACGCCGCGCGTTTTAACGAGCGCCTGCTCGCTGCCGTGCGAGTAACCTTAAGCGGCACCGAGGGAGCGATGGATTCCCTGCGTGTACGGGAAGTCACCCGCCGACGCGGCGTAGGGCAATATCTGCTGGAAGAAGTGTTACGTGATAATCCCGGCGTTTCATACTGGTGGATGGCGGATGCTGGCGTGGAAGATCGCGGCGTGATGACAGCGTTTATGCAAGCACAGGGGTTTACGGCACAGCAGGGCGGTTGGGAGAAGCGTTAATCACTCTGTGTAAAAAGCAGTTCTATGGATTTTGTTGGGAAAAATAACGCATTTTCGTTTTCTCCGACCAACGGGATAAAGCCCAGCGACTGATAAAACGTATGGGCTTTTTCATTCAGCGCCTCGACAAAAAGACCGTGAATACCTACCGCTAAAGAGGCTGACCAGACGACTTTCATGGCATGAGCAACCAGTGTTGCTCCCCATCCCTGCCCCTGTATTGAACGATCAATTGCCAGACGCCCAAGAGTGACGCTGGGAATATTTTTGTAGGGAATTTTTTTCTGTTTCGATTTCGAGGGCAATGCGGCTCGTTCAAAACAACTGCCGGATAATGTGTAATATCCCAGGACCTGACGTTCTGCCGTGTTGGCACGAAGGATGTACGCTCGCAGAATTTTATTGCGATGTTGACGAACCAGATGTGTCGTCAGAAAGAGATTTAAGGCTTCTTCGCCGCAGTCGAATCGCTGTAGATCATAATCTGCATCATCTGTCAGAATCTCTATCGTCAGATCATCCATAAATTATTACATTCCCTGAAGACGTTTTGCCGCACGTTTTAACTTTTCACCTGGTGACGGCGGATTACTCAGCGCATCCATCACCCGCGTCCAGGACTCCTCATTAAGGATCACTCGCCGATGCTGTTCAATCACTTCTGCAGCCCGCTGCGAGGCACTATTCAACATAAATTGGCTGACGGACTGATTAGATATCGCCGCCGCTTCCTCAATTAGACTTTTGTCATCGTCAGTTAAACGCAGATCGATACGCTGCTTTTTAACAGCAGACATGTAAACTCTCCTGCTACTTATAAATATGTACGGAATTCTACCGTACATTAAGCATATCCTGGATTGTTTAATCTTTCTACAACCATTTCGACAAACACAAAAAAACCCGATGGCGGTTCAGCTCATCGGGCATTTTCATTTATCTATCTGTTACTTCGCATCGGTCGCCGTGCCGTTGGCGTGCCAGTCAAACACACCGAACTCAAAGCCTTTCAGGTCACCTTTCTCATCCCAGGTCAGTGGCCCCATCACCGTATCAACCGAGTTCGCTTTCAGGTATTTGGCGATCTCCGCCGGATCGTCAGACTGATTCAGCCCCGCCTGCAAAGATTGCAGCGCCGCGTAGGTGGTCCAGACGAATGCGCCGCTTGGATCCTGTTTTTTCGCTTTGATCGCGTCAACAATCGGTTTGTTCGCCGGAACCTGATCGTAGTTCTTCGGCTTGGTCACCAGCAGTCCTTCCGCTGACTCGCCCGCGATATTAGACAGCGAGACGTTAGCCACACCTTCCGGCCCCATAAACTGAGTTTTCAGCCCCGCCGCGCGCGCCTGACGCAGGATCTGCCCCATTTCCGGGTGATAACCGCCGTAGTAAACGAAGTCGATATTCTCTTTCTTCAGGCGTGCCACCAGCGTCGAGAAATCTTTTTCCCCGGCGGTGATGCCATCAAAGAACACTACGTTAGCATTGCCTTTCTTCAGACCGTCCTGCACCGCACGCGCCAGACCTTCGCCGTACTGTTGTTTGTCGTGAACGATAGCAATACGCTGCGGTTTCACTTTCTCAAGAATATATTTTGCCGCCGTCGGCCCCTGGTCGGAGTCCAGACCGGTGGTGCGCAGGATCAGCTGATAGCCACGGGCTGTCAGCTCTGGCGCGGTTGCCGCTGGGGTGATCATTAAAATGCCTTCGTCTTCATAAATGTCAGACGCTGGCTGTGTTGATGAAGAACAGAGGTGACCAATGACATATTTAATGCCGTCGTTAACCACTTTGTTCGCCACCGCGACGGCCTGTTTCGGGTCACAGGCATCGTCATATTTTACGATTTGCAGTTTGTTGCCTTTAACGCCGCCTTTGGCGTTGATATCCGCAACCGCCTGTTCTGCGCCAGTAAACTCCTGGTCACCATACTGTGCCACCGGACCAGACATTGCGCCCACGACGGCGACTTTAATATCTTCTGCCAGAGCCATATTGCTGAATGCCAGCGCGATACATCCTGCCAGTAACGCTTTACCCTTTATGTTCATCCTGAGAATCCCCATTCTTCTGGTTATTACGTGTGTTGTGATGTTGTTGTTCAGCACTTTATTTCGTTTTATGCATGACTACCCGTGCTTTAGCAGCATACTCTGCTAAAACATACCCGATTTTTATGATATTGGAATAGCTATTTTGACAGTTTATTAACAATCTGCGTGGGGATTGGCGTTTTGCCGGAGGGGGGAATTGATTATTGTAGAGGCCCAAAAAACAAAAACCCCGGACTCTCATCCAGGGTTCTCTGCTTAATAGCGGAAATTACGCTTCAATGGCAGCGCGAAGTTTTTTCATCGCGTTCTTTTCCAGCTGACGTACACGTTCAGCGGAAACGCCGTAACGGTCAGCCAGTTCCTGCAACGTAGATTTGTTATCTTCGTCCAGCCAGCGCGCGCGGATGATATCCTGGCTACGCTCGTCCAGACCCTGCATCGCGTCGGTCAGACGGTTTGCCGCCTGCTCTTCCCAGTTATCATCTTCAATGCCGTCGGCAAAGTTAGATGATTTATCCTGCAGATAGAGCACCGGAGCCATCGGCTGGCTGTCTGAATCGTCGTCGGAAGACATGTCAAAAGTCATGTCCTGTGCCGCCATACGCGATTCCATCTCACGGACGTCTTTGCTGGTTACGCCCAGTTCGCGAGCCACCATTTCGACTTCATCCTGGTTAAACCAGCCCAGACGCTGCTTGGTTTTACGCAGATTAAAAAACAGTTTGCGCTGCGCTTTGGTGGTCGCAACTTTGACGATACGCCAGTTACGCAAAACGTATTCGTGGATCTCTGCTTTGATCCAGTGAACGGCGAAGGAGACCAGGCGCACACCCACTTCCGGGTTGAAACGGCGCACTGCTTTCATCAGGCCGATGTTACCTTCCTGAATCAAATCCGCCTGTGGCAGGCCATAGCCCGCATAATTACGAGCAATATGAACAACAAACCGCAGGTGAGACAGGATCAGCGTTTTAGCTGCTTCCAGATCGCCATGGTAATGCAGCTTTTCAGCCAGCGCCCGCTCCTCGTCAGCCGACAACATCGGCCACGCGTTAGCTGCCCGGATGTAAGAATCCAGGTTGCCAACAGGGGCTAAAGCTAAACTTTGCATTTTGTCAGTCATTCAAATCCTCTCAATCGATATCTTCTGGCGCTTCAGTGGTAGCAACAACTGTGCCAGAGCTTAAGAGCAACGAGATTATCATTCACAGTTTTATCAGACCGTGATTTTATCCACAAGTTCAATGCTGTCTTGTGAATAAATTACGCACAAAATGTGACATAGAGATGAAATACCGGGAAGAGACAACGGGGTCTCTTTCCCTGCTACGGAACCCATTGCAGGGAAAGAGTATAACACGATTTTATTATTCCGGCGTAAAGTGCCGTAAATGTTGTACCGTGGCAAGCCATGCTGCCACCCAGCCAATCATCGAACACACCAGCAGCAGCAGCAGGCATTCATCGAACGATAACCCATTGATATCAAACTTCGTTCCGAATACCTGTGCCACTTCCGCAACCGCCGATGACAAACGCAGCACCAGAATTTCTGACAAAATTAATGACAGTAATGCGCCAGAAAATCCCAGCAGCGCGCCACCATACAGGAACGGGCGAAGTATGAAACCATCCGTCGCGCCAATCAGTTTCTGCACGTTGATGGAGTCGCGGCGGGCAAATATGCTCAGACGCACGCTGTTGCCGATAACCAGGAACACTGCCGCCACCATCAGCACGCCGATCATCGCCGAAACACGCCCTACCAGCCCAGTCAGTGCGGTCAGACGGGCAAACCAGCTATCGTCCATTCGTACTTCATCGATGCCGTTAATTTGCGTGATGCGATCACGCAACGTATTCAGCGACTCCGTCCCCTGAAAATCGAGTTTTGGGATCACCACCGCCACAGCCGGAAGCGGGTTTTCCTCCAGCATGTCCAGCGCGCCGCCAAAACCAGACCAGTTACGGAACTCGCCCAACGCGTCCTCACGAGAAAGATAGTTCACTTTCTCCACGCCCTGTTCGGCCTGTAACTGTGCCACCACACCCGCTGCTGCGTCATCGTCCAGCGTTTTTTGCAGATAAACGGTGATTTGCGGTGAGGGATAATACTGCGTCGCCGCCTGGTTAACGTTTTTGTACACCATGTAGCAGACGCTTGGCAGCGTCAGGGAAATGGCGATGACCATCACCGTTAAAAACGTAGCGAACGGTTTGCTTTTGAGATCCTGCAAAGCGCCGTGGAACGCATAACGCACCTGTTCGTTGAAAACGTTAGTTTTGCGATTTACCGGTTTTGGCGAGGATTTCGGGCGTTTCGGCGCGTTACGACCACCGTCGCCTGAGCCGCCGACCGATTTACGGAAGCGATCCAGACGTCCGCCAAACTGCCGGATATGATTGATTGCATCGCGCTTATTCATGGCCCACGCCTCCATGCAAGTGACCATCGCTCAGGGTGAGCATACGATAGGAACGCCGCGAAATCAGGTTGATGTCGTGCGTTGCCATCAATACCGTTACCCCAACGCGGTTAAACTCTTCAAACAGACGTAAAATCCCTTCCGACAGCGCGTCGTCAAGGTTACCGGTCGGTTCGTCCGCCAGCAGTACCGCTGGTTTGTTAACCACCGCGCGGGCAATGCCAACGCGTTGTTGTTCACCGCCAGAAAGCTGAATCGGAAAGTTCTTCGCTTTGTCCAGTAGCCCGACTTTATCCAGCGCCGCCGATACACGACGACGAATATCGTCACCGCTGGCACCGGCGATAATCAACGGGATCGCCACATTATCGTAGACAGTACGATCCATCAGTAGATGGTGATCCTGGAAAATCATGCCAATCTGGCGGCGCAGAAACGGAACTTCACGGTTTTTCAGACGCGTGATGTCATGGCCGCTAAACCAGATTTTCCCGGCGCTGGGCCGCTCAATCCCACAGATCAGCTTCAGGAGGGTACTTTTCCCTGCACCGGAATGACCGGTCAGAAACGCCATCTCACCCGGCTGCATATGGAACGTAACGCCCTGCAGCGCCTGTCTCCCACCGAGATAAGCCTTGCTGACATGTTCAAAGCGAATCATTGTTAATCCTCTCGGGCAAAAAGTGCCTCTATAAAGTCGTCCGCCTTAAACGGACGCAAATCCTCAATACGTTCGCCGACACCAATATAGCGAATAGGAATACCAAACTGGTCAGCCACCGAGAAAATTACTCCGCCTTTCGCCGTGCCGTCCAGTTTAGTTAACGTGATGCCGGTTAAGCCGACGGCTTCATGGAACAGTTTGGCCTGGCTTACCGCATTCTGCCCGGTGCTGGCATCGATAGTCAGCATAACTTCATGCGGCGCTTCAACGTCGAGTTTCTTCATCACGCGGACGATTTTCTTCAGCTCTTCCATCAGGTGCGATTTGTTCTGCAAGCGTCCGGCGGTATCGGCAATCAGGACATCAACATTACGCGCCTTAGCGGCCTGAATAGCGTCGAAGATAACTGAGGCGGAATCCGCGCCGGTATGCTGGGCAATCACCGGAATATTGTTGCGCTGACCCCAGACCTGAAGCTGTTCAACCGCTGCTGCACGGAAAGTATCGCCCGCCGCCAGCATGACCGATTTACCTTGTTGTTCAAACTGACGCGCCAGCTTACCGATAGTCGTGGTTTTACCCACGCCATTGACGCCTACCATCAGAATCACGAACGGTGTTTTACCTTCGATATTCAGCGGTTCATCGACCTTCGCCAGAATCTCACCCATCTCTTCTTTCAGCAGACCGTAGAGCGCCTCAGCATCGCGAAGCTGTTTGCGGGTCGCGCCGTCAGTCAGATTGGTGATGATTTTGCGCGTGGTTTCCACGCCCACATCGGCGATGAGCAATTGCTCTTCCAGCTCTTCAAACAGATCATCGTCGATTTTTTTACCACGGAACAGGCTGATAAATCCGGAACCGAGGTTTTCTTTAGTTTTCAGAAGGCTGCGTTTCAGGCGAGCGAAGAAACCTTCTTTGGTTGGTTTTTCCTGCTCCTGGGCTACCTCTTCCACCGGCTGATCTTCTTCTGCCGGCGGAACGACCATCACCGCCTCTTCTGCCGCTTCAGCGGCCAGCGCCTGAGCTTCCAGCTCTTCGTCGGTGATTTCTTCTTTCGCTGCTTGTTCTTCCGCCGCTTCGACAATCTCCACGGTTTCCGCTTCGGCCTGCCACTCTTCTGGCGAAACTTCTTCGACTTTAACGTCTTCTGGCAGCGGCAGCTCTTCACGCTCGATAGCCACTGGCTCTGGCGTGACTTCAGGTTCAACTACCGACGCTGGCGTTTCTTCAACTATCGGCTCCGGTTCTGCAATAACTTCCGGCTCGACAACCGCTTCAGGTTGCGCTTTTTCACTTTCAACAACCTGTTCAGTGACTTCCACAACGTCGGCAGCAAAAGTTTCCGCCTCAGCTTCAGTATGCGCCTGCGGCTGTTCTTCAACGGGTTGTTCAGCAACTTTCGCAGGCTCTTGCGCCTGGACGATTTCTTCTACAACCGGTTGTTCGTTTTGGGTTTCTGTCTCTTTTTCCGGGGTCTGCTCTTTTTGACCAAAGCCCAGCCAGGAAAAAAAGCCACGTTTTTTTTCTTTCGCCATCTGCGACTACACTCCTCGCTGTTGCTTCATGGCACAGCGTTAACGCTATGTACATAGCAGCTAAAAAAATGATGAAATAGTCTACCACTTAACTTAATCCACATCACCGCCTGCAAGTATGTGTTATCTGGCGGATTGAGCAATTTACCATGAAAAAACCGAATCATTCCGGCAGCGGTCAAATCCGCATTATTGGTGGGCAGTGGCGAGGCCGTAAACTCCCGGTTCCTGATAGCCCAGGTCTACGTCCTACCACCGATCGCGTGCGCGAAACGCTGTTTAACTGGCTGGCGCCGGTCATTGTTGATGCGCAATGCCTGGACTGCTTCGCAGGTAGCGGTGCGCTGGGGCTGGAAGCCTTGTCACGCTACGCTGCGGAAGCTACGCTGGTTGAGATGGATCGCGCGGTATCTCAGCAATTAACCAAGAATCTCGCGACGCTGAAAGCAGGCAATGCGCGAGTCGTGAACACCAATGCGATGTCTTTTCTAATGCAAAAAGGAACGCCGCATAATATTGTGTTTATTGACCCTCCGTTCCGCCGTGGCTTGCTGGAAGAAACCATTAATTTACTGGAAAACAACGGTTGGCTGGCTGATGAAGCCTGGGTATATGTTGAAAGTGAAGTAGAAAATGGCCTGCCCGCCGTTCCTGCCAACTGGTCGTTATATCGCGAAAAAGTGGCTGGTCAGGTCGCTTATCGGCTGTATCAGCGTGAAACACAAGGAGAAAGTGATGCTGATTAATATTGGACGTTTGTTAATGCTCTGCGTTTGGGGATTTTTGATCCTCAATCTTTTTCAACCATTCCCACGCCCGCTGAATATTTTCGTTAACGTGGCGCTGATTTTTACCGTGCTGATGCATGGTATGCAACTGGCGCTGTTAAAATCGACCTTGCCGAAAGATGGCCCGCAGATGACCACCGCCGAAAAGGTGCGTATTTTCCTTTTCGGCGTGTTTGAACTGCTGGTCTGGCAGAAGAAATTTAAAGTTAAAAAATAACCTTATTGTTCGCCAACAAAGCTAACAAAGCGCGTTCCTTTATAGCTCAGTGTACCTTTATCGCCCACTGTCAGGGCATGGTACTGCTGGGCGTCGAGGCGGAACGTCTGCTCCAGTCCGCCGCTTTGCGGTTTGAAGCTCGCCTCATAGCGCATACTGGTGCCTGCCGGAGTCACTTCCTGCTGGCGCGAACGTCGATCGTTAATCGGTTTTTCCCGCTTGTTACTCACCACCACCAGCTTTTGCTGGAGCGGTGCCATATCATTATCAGCTTTTTCCCGCCGCTGTTGCATAAAACGAAACGATGCGGCGACGATAATTAAGCCAATGATAACAATAAAGAAAAGAGGTGGTTTGCTCATCTTTATCCCTCATCGGAAAATGCGGAAATAAGCATACCCTGCCAGTTATGGTGTTGTCATCCGTCCATCCTCGCCACTAAACTGAATAGCAAGACCGTAGGCATTCCGCTTACGAAAAAATAACGAATTCAAGGAACTAAGATGCTTTGGTCGTTTATCGCTGTCTGTCTTTCCGCATGGCTATCTGTGGATGCATCGTACCGTGGGCCAACCTGGCAACGCTGGGTATTTAAACCGTTAACCCTTCTTCTCCTGCTATTGCTGGCGTGGCAAGCGCCGATGTTCGACGCTATTAGTTATCTTGTGCTGGCGGGGCTGTGTGCCTCACTGCTGGGCGATGCGCTAACGCTATTGCCACGTCAGCGTCTGATGTACGCTATCGGCGCATTTTTCCTCTCACACCTGTTGTACACCATCTATTTCGCCAGCCAGATGACGCTCTCTTTCTTCTGGCCTCTGCCACTGATACTGCTGGTTCTGGGCGCGCTATTGCTGGCCATTATCTGGACGCGTCTGGAGGAGTTCCGTTGGCCTGTCTGTACTTTTATCGGTATGACGCTGGTGATGGTGTGGCTGGCAGGTGAACTGTGGTTCTTCCGTCCGACCGCTCCGGCACTCTCGGCCTTTATGGGCGCTTCGTTGCTGTTTATCAGTAACTTTGTCTGGCTGGGTAGCCACTATCGCCGCCGCTTCCGTGCGGATAACGCTATTGCTGCGGCTTGCTACTTTGCCGGTCACTTCCTCATCGTCCGCTCGCTGTATCTCTGATAAAACTTGACTCTGGAGTCGACTCCAGAGTGTATCCTTCGGTTAATGAGAAAAAACTTAACCGGAGGATGCCATGTCGACTCCCGACAATCACGGCAAAAAAGTCCCTCAATTTGCCGCGTTCAAACCGCTAACCCCGGCACAGAATGCCAACGACTGTTGCTGCGACGGCGCATGTTCCAGCACGCCAACACTCTCTGAAAACGTCTCCGGCACCCGCTATAGCTGGAAAGTCAGCGGCATGGACTGTGCCGCCTGCGCACGCAAAGTGGAAAATGCCGTGCGCCAGCTTGCAGGTGTGAATCAGGTGCAGGTGTTGTTCGCCACCGAAAAACTGGTGGTGGATGCCGACAATGACATCCGTGCGCAAGTTGAATCGGCGGTGCAAAAAGCAGGCTATTCCCTGCGCGATGAACAGGCCACCGACGAACCACAAGAATCACGCCTGAAAGAGAATCTGCCGCTGATTACGCTTATTGTGATGATGGTAATCAGTTGGGGGCTGGAGCAATTTAATCATCCGTTCGGTCAACTGGCGTTTATCGCGACCACGCTGGTTGGTCTGTACCCGATTGCTCGTCAGGCATTACGGCTGATCAAATCCGGCAGCTACTTCGCCATTGAAACCTTAATGAGCGTAGCCGCCATTGGCGCGCTGTTTATTGGCGCAACGGCAGAAGCTGCGATGGTGTTGCTGCTGTTTTTGATTGGCGAACGACTGGAAGGCTGGGCCGCCAGCCGCGCACGTCAAGGGGTCAGCGCGTTAATGGCGCTGAAGCCAGAAACCGCCACGCGTCTGCGTAACGGTGAGCGGGAAGAGGTGGCGATCAATAGCCTGCGCCCTGGCGATGTGATTGAAGTTGCGGCAGGTGGGCGTTTGCCTGCCGACGGTAAACTGCTCTCACCGTTTGCCAGTTTTGATGAAAGCGCCCTGACCGGCGAATCCATTCCGGTGGAGCGCGCAACGGGCGATAAAGTTCCTGCAGGCGCCACCAGCGTAGACCGTCTGGTGACGCTGGAAGTGCTGTCAGAACCGGGTGCCAGCGCCATTGACCGCATTCTGAAGCTGATCGAAGAGGCTGAAGAACGCCGCGCACCCATTGAGCGATTTATCGACCGTTTTAGCCGTATCTACACGCCCGCGATTATGGCCGTCGCCCTGCTGGTAACGCTGGTGCCACCACTGCTATTTGCCGCAAGCTGGCAGGAGTGGATTTATAAAGGCCTGACGCTGCTGCTGATTGGTTGCCCGTGTGCGTTAGTTATCTCCACGCCTGCGGCGATTACCTCCGGACTGGCAGCAGCGGCACGTCGTGGAGCGTTAATTAAAGGTGGTGCGGCGCTGGAGCAGTTAGGTCGTGTCACCCAGGTCGCATTTGATAAAACCGGTACGCTGACCGTCGGCAAACCGCGCGTTACCGCGATTCATCCGGCAACGGGCGTTAGCGAATCTGAACTGCTGGCGCTGGCAGCGGCGGTCGAGCAAGGCGCAACGCATCCACTGGCGCAAGCCATCATTCGTGAAGCACAGGTTGCTGCTCTCGCCATTCCCGCCGCCCAGTCACAGCGGGCGCTGGTCGGCTCTGGCATTGAAGCGCAGGTCAACGGAGAGCGGGTGCTGATATGCGCTGCCGGGAAACATCCAGCCGAGGCATTTGCCGGTTTGATTAACGAACTGGAAAGCGCCGGGCAAACGGTAGTGCTGGTAGTGCGTAACGATGACGTGCTGGGTGTCATTGCATTGCAGGATACCCTGCGCGCCGATGCCGCCACTGCCATCAGTGAACTGAACTCTCTGGGCGTCAAAGGGGTGATCCTCACCGGCGATAATCCACGCGCAGCGGCAGCGATTGCCGGTGAACTGGGGCTGGAATTTAAAGCCGGATTACTACCGGAAGATAAAGTCAAAGCGGTGACGGAGTTGAACCAACATGCGCCGCTGGCGATGGTCGGCGACGGTATTAACGACGCGCCAGCAATGAAAGCAGCAGCTATTGGGATTGCAATGGGCAGTGGCACAGACGTGGCGCTGGAAACCGCCGACGCGGCATTAACGCATAACCACCTGCGCGGTCTGGTACAAATGATTGAGCTGGCACGCGCCACTCACGCTAATATCCGCCAGAACATCACCATTGCGCTGGGGCTGAAAGGGATCTTCCTTGTCACCACGCTTTTAGGAATAACCGGCCTGTGGCTGGCTGTGCTGGCAGATACGGGAGCAACGGTGCTGGTGACGGCGAATGCGTTAAGATTGTTGCGCAGAAAGTAATGGGGGCAGCCTGCAAACCGATCGCAAAATTGGACGCGATCGGTCCCCTCGCCCCTCTGGGGAGAGGGTGAGGGGAAAAGGCGGCATCGAAGCCAATCTTCCCCCATTAACCGCCTTTACGAATCAAATAACGATAAGGCAGTCCATCCGTCTCTTTGGCGACCAGTTCATGTTCCATAAAGGTACAAAACCCAGGAATATCGCGGGTCGTGGCCGGATCATCGGCAATAATCAGCAACGTTTCGCCTGGCTGCATATTGCGCACCGTTTTGCGCACCATCATCACCGGTTCCGGGCAGCGCAGGCCAAGTGCGTCGAGTGTGTGGTCAGGGCTGGAAAAGAGATCGGTCATTTTCTTCTCATCACATAAAAAAACGGCGCTAGTTTACGCCCTGTGAGTCCGTTAGCAAACCAGGTTAACGATTGCGTGAAAATTAACCATTGCATTGTCAAGCCAAAGCAGTATCATGCGGCGGCTCGAAAAAAGGGTAAGCACGTTATTATCTCACTATAAAATAACGTGTCGTACGTATTGGGTTCCCTCACCCCAATGGCTAATCAAAAAGGTACAATATGAACGCTTTCTCACAAACTCAACGCTATAAGGCGTTGTTCTGGTTATCGTTATTTCACCTGTTGGTGATCACCTCCAGTAACTATCTGGTACAGCTTCCGGTCTCTATTTTCGGTTTTCATACCACCTGGGGCGCGTTTAGCTTTCCGTTTATTTTTCTTGCTACCGACCTGACTGTGCGTATTTTTGGCGCACCGCTGGCTCGTCGCATCATCTTTGCGGTGATGATCCCCGCGTTGCTGATCTCCTACGTCATCTCATCACTGTTTTATATGGGTTCATGGCAGGGATTCGGCGTTCTCGCCCACTTCAACCTGTTTGTCGCCCGTATCGCTACCGCCAGCTTTATGGCCTACGCGCTGGGGCAGATCCTCGACGTGCACGTTTTTAACCGCCTGCGTCAGAGTCATCGCTGGTGGCTGGCTCCGACGGCTTCCACACTGTTTGGTAACGTCAGCGATACGCTGGCTTTCTTCTTCATTGCTTTCTGGCGCAGCCCGGATGCTTTTATGGCCGAGCACTGGATGGAAATCGCGCTGGTTGATTACTGTTTCAAAGTGTTAATCAGCATCGTTTTCTTCCTGCCAATGTATGGCGTATTACTCAATATGCTATTGAAAAGACTGGCAGATAAATCCGAAATCAACGCTTTGCAGGCCAGTTAAAGGTTCGTTATCAGAGTTGTGATAAGATGGATGAATGAGCCGTTATGGCCGTTTATCGATAAGGAAGAAGTCAATGCGCAATCTGGTTAAATATGTCGGAATTGGCCTGCTGGTTATGGGGCTTGCGGCCTGTGATGATAAAGACACTAACGCTACGGCGGAAGGCACTGTCGCGGAAAGTAACGCTGCCGCAAATCCCGTCAACCTGCTTGATGGCAAGCTAAGTTTCTCGCTGCCAGCAGATATGACCGACCAGAGCGGTAAGCTGGGAACGCAAGCCAATAACATGCACGTCTGGTCCGACGCCACCGGGCAGAAAGCAGTCATCGTCATCATGGGCGATGACCCGAAAGAAGATCTGGCTGTGCTGGCGAAGCGTCTGGAAGATCAGCAACGTAGCCGCGATCCGCAACTGCAAGTGGTGACCAACAAATCTATTGAGCTGAAAGGTCACAAAATGCAGCAGTTAGACAGCATTATCTCCGCGAAAGGCCAGACGGCGTACTCTTCCGTCATTCTGGGTAACGTGGGTAATCAACTGCTGACCATGCAAATCACGCTGCCAGCTGACGATCAGCAAAAAGCGCAGACCACCGCAGAAAACATCATTAATACGCTGGTTATTCAGTAAATTTTAAGATGATGAGACGGTCTCAGGAACGTGTTCCGGAGGCCGTTTTTTTAATCGCCACGTCAGCAATAACGCGATTGCTACCAGCCCCGCCGCAGCCAGATAAATCACCGGCACGCCAGCCCAACTCATCACCAGCCCTGCCAGCGGCCCGGTCACACCCAGCGATAAATCCATAAACACGGTATAGGTTGCCAACGCCGCACCCTGATTCTGTTGCGGAACTGCTTTTACCGCCACCACGCCCAATGCCGGAAACACCAGCGAAAACCCAGCGCCAGCCAGCAAGACGCCGATCTTCGCCATCCACGGTACGGTGGCTACGCCAACCAATAGCAGGCCGATTATCTCAACGCTAAAGCAGATCATCGCCACGTTTAAGCCGCCGATACGATTAATGCCGTTAGGGAATAACAGTCGCGTGCCGACAAACGCACAGCTAAACAGCGTCAGCGCGAAGGCCGCACCGTCCCAACCTTTAGCGTCATAAAACAGTGTGATAAAGGTGGCGATGACGCCAAATCCGGCAGAAGCCAGTGCCAGCGCCATGCCGTACAGCCAGACGCGCCCAAGCACCGCGCGAAACGGCAGTGGCTTGCCTTTGCTGGCTTTCACCGACGGACGCGGGATCGCCAACAAAATGGCCACCAGCGCCACGGCCATAATGATTAATGCCAGCGTCTGCAACCCGCCCCAGTGATAAAACAGCACGCCCAACGGCGCGCCCATCGCCATCGCCCCGTAAGTGACAATGCCGTTCCACGAAATTACCCGCCCGATATGCAGCGAGCCAACCACGCCAACGCCCCACAGTGTCGATCCGGTTCCGGCAAAACTTTGTCCAATTCCGAGGATCACGCGCCCCAGGCAAAGTAATAACAGGCTGATGACGGGCAGGCTGGCGGTTAATCCTGCTGTCAGATACCCCAGCCCGCTCAAAAAGCAGCCGCACAACCCGAAGACGACTATCTTTTTGGGTCCCAGCAAATCGGCGTAACGCCCGGCATGTGGACGACTCAGCAAAGTAGCGAAATATTGCAGGCTGATAACTAAACCCGCCCAGAAGGCACTAAATCCCATCACATCATGGACATAGCCCGGCAATACGGCGAGCGGCAACCCGATGGTGAGGTAGCTGGCGAAGTTAAACATGACAATGGAGACAATGCGCAGGTTAAGACGCAATCCGTTTAGCGCGGGTTCGGCAACGGGTTCGGGCATGAGGATCACCACATTTTTACAACAGTGTTTCATTTTTACCACGGGCTGGCGTGAAAATCAGCAGTAAGAATCAGAATATTGCTGGCGTGACTCCCGCTACACTTAATACAAAAAGTCACAAGGAAGCCCCAATGGAAACCCTTCAACCGGATAAAACAGGAATGCATATTCTGCTCAAGCTGGCCTCGCTGGTAGTGATTCTCGCCGGCATTCACGCAGCGGCAGATATCATTGTGCAACTGCTACTGGCGCTCTTTTTCGCCATTGTCCTCAATCCGCTGGTCACCTGGTTTATTCGTCGTGGAGTACAACGCCCCATTGCCATTACCATTGTGGTGGTGGTGATGCTGATAGCACTTACTGCGCTGGTCGGCGTACTGGCGGCATCGTTTAACGAATTTATCTCTATGCTGCCGAAGTTTAATAAGGAACTGACCCGTAAGCTGTTTAAATTACAAGAGATGTTACCGTTTCTTAATCTGCATATGTCGCCCGAACGAATGCTTCAGCGGATGGATTCGGAAAAAGTTGTCGCCTTCACCACTGCGCTGATGACCGGGCTTTCCGGCGCAATGGCGAGCGTGCTTCTGCTGGTGATGACCGTAGTTTTCATGCTGTTTGAAGTGCGCCACGTGCCTTACAAAATGCGTTTTGCGTTGAATAATCCACAGATTCACATCGCCGGACTACACCGCGCCTTAAAAGGTGTTTCGCACTATCTTGCATTGAAGACGCTGCTCAGTTTATGGACAGGCGTCATCGTCTGGCTGGGATTGGCGCTAATGGGCGTACAGTTTGCGCTGATGTGGGCGGTACTGGCGTTTTTGCTCAACTACGTTCCCAATATTGGCGCGGTGATCTCCGCCGTACCGCCAATGATTCAGGTGTTGCTGTTTAATGGCGTTTACGAATGTATTCTGGTCGGTGCACTGTTTTTAGTTGTCCATATGGTCATCGGCAATATTTTAGAGCCACGGATGATGGGGCATCGACTGGGGATGTCCACCATGGTGGTGTTTCTGTCATTGTTGATCTGGGGGTGGTTACTCGGTCCGGTGGGTATGCTGCTTTCGGTGCCATTAACCAGCGTCTGTAAAATCTGGATGGAAACCACCAAAGGCGGCAGCAAACTGGCGATTTTACTGGGACCGGGACGACCGAAAAGTCGGTTACCGGGATGAGGCGACAAGTGATACGATACGCACTTTCCTTTTCCATTAAACGTTGGCTCTGATATGTATCGGATAGTTCTGGGGAAAGTTTCGACCTTAAGCGCAGTTCCACTGCCACCGGCTTTACGCGATCAAGCACCGCAAGGTCCACGACGCGAACGCTGGCTGGCGGGACGTGCATTGCTTTCACACGTGCTTTCTCCGCTACCGGACATCATCTACGGTGAACAGGGCAAACCCGCATTCGCGCCGGAAACCCCGCTATGGTTCAACTTAAGTCATAGCGGTGACGATATCGCCCTGCTATTGAGCGATGAAGGCGAAGTTGGCTGCGATATCGAAGTGATTCGCCCGCGCGCCAACTGGCACTGGCTGGCAAACACGGTGTTTAGCCTCGGGGAACATGCCGAAATGGACGCCGTGCATCCTGATCAGCAACTGGAAATGTTCTGGCGCATCTGGACACGCAAAGAAGCCATCGTTAAACAGCGTGGCGGCAGCGCCTGGCAAATCGTCAGCGTAGACAGCACCTATCAGTCCTCGCTGTCTGTCAGCCATTGTCAGCTTGAAAATTTAAGTCTGGCGATCTGCACCCCTACCCCCTTTACGCTCACCACCGACGCGGTGCAATGGGTCGATTCGCTTAACTGATCCGCCCATCCGACTGCCCATCTATTGATCCAGAACAGGTTATCAGTATGACGAATACTTAAAATCGTCATACTTGAAATCGATGACTCAACATGAGCGGGCGCAGTTTTCCCCGTTTTTAGGGAAGGTAGTGGGATTATCACCGTATTTTACCCTCACCCCAACCCTCTCCCTGAAAGGGAGAGGGGGCACACCGTGCAATGAGTGGCGATTGCAGTTGCAGTCACAAAAGCGCACGGACCATCCCCTCGCCCCTTTGGGGAGAGGGTTAGGGTGAGGGGAACAGGCCGCCCCCAGGCCGCATATGCAGAGTCACTACCAGATTTCAACATAGCGAATCGTCGCCATACTTATTTCGCCAACTATTTATCCATTGGGGCTACTATGTTCTCCACACTCCGCCGCACTCTATTTGCGCTGCTGGCTTGTGCGTCTTTTATCGTCCATGCTGCCGCGCCAGATGAAATCACCACCGCCTGGCCGGTGAATGTCGGGCCACTAAACCCGCACCTTTACACGCCTAACCAGATGTTCGCCCAAAGCATGGTTTATGAACCGCTGGTGAAATACCAGGCAGATGGTTCGGTGATCCCGTGGCTGGCAAAAAGCTGGATCCATTCGGAAGATGGCAAAACCTGGACCTTCACCCTGCGCGATGACGTGAAATTCTCTAACGGTGAACCATTTGATGCAGAGGCGGCGGCAGAAAACTTCCGCGCAGTGCTCGATAACCGCCAACGTCACGCCTGGCTGGAGCTGGCAAACCAGATTGTTGATGTCAAAGCACTCAGTAAAACGGAGCTGCAAATCACCCTGAAAAGCGCCTACTATCCTTTCCTGCAAGAACTGGCTCTGCCCCGCCCTTTCCGCTTTATCGCCCCCTCGCAGTTTAAAAACCATGAAACCATGAACGGGATTAAAGCGCCAATTGGCACCGGGCCGTGGGTTTTGCAGGAATCGAAACTGAATCAGTACGATGTCTTCGTCCGTAACGAAAACTACTGGGGCGAAAAGCCGGCGATTAAAAAGATCACCTTCAACGTGATCCCGGATCCGACCACTCGCGCAGTAGCTTTCGAAACCGGTGATATCGACCTGCTGTACGGAAACGAAGGGTTATTACCGCTCGATACCTTCGCCCGCTTTAGCCAGAACCCGGCTTACCACACCCAACTGTCACAGCCGATCGAAACCGTGATGCTGGCGCTCAATACCGCCAAAGCCCCCACCAACGAGCTGGCAGTACGTGAAGCTCTTAATTACGCGGTAAACAAAAAATCGCTGATTGATAACGCGTTGTATGGCACTCAGCAGGTCGCCGACACCCTGTTTGCCCCTTCCGTGCCCTACGCTAATCTCGGCCTGAAACCGCGCCAGTACGATCCGCAGAAAGCGAAAGAGTTGCTGGAAAAAGCCGGTTGGACGCTGCCTGCGGGCAAAGACATCCGCGAGAAAAATGGTCAGCCGCTGCGCATTGAACTGTCGTTCATCGGCACCGATGCGTTAAGCAAATCGATGGCGGAAATCATTCAGGCTGATATGCGCCAGATTGGCGCAGATGTCTCGCTGATTGGCGAAGAAGAGAGCAGTATCTATGCTCGTCAGCGCGACGGTCGTTTTGGCATGATTTTCCACCGCACCTGGGGCGCGCCATACGATCCACACGCCTTCCTGAGTTCAATGCGCGTACCGTCACACGCTGACTTCCAGGCACAGCAAGGATTAGCCGACAAACCGCTGATTGATAAAGAGATCGGCGAAGTGCTGGCGACCCATGATGAAACACAACGTCAGGCGCTGTATCGCGACATTCTGACCCGTCTGCATGACGAGGCGGTTTATCTGCCTATCAGTTACATCTCAATGATGGTGGTATCAAAACCGGATCTGGGTAACATCCCCTACGCGCCGATCGCCACCGAAATTCCGTTCGAACAGATTAAACCGGTGAAACCTTAATGTTGCGATACGTATTACGCCGCCTTCTGCTGCTGATCCCGATGGTGCTCGCCGCCTCGGTGATCATTTTTCTGATGTTGCGCCTCGGCACCGGCGACCCGGCGCTCGACTATTTGCGTTTATCTAACCTGCCGCCGACGCCGGAGATGCTGGCCTCTACCCGCACCATGCTGGGACTGGATCAGCCGCTGTACGTCCAGTACGGCACCTGGTTGTGGAAGGCGCTGCATCTTGACTTTGGTATCTCATTCGCCAGCCAACGCCCGGTGCTCGACGATATGCTGAACTTCCTGCCCGCAACATTGGAACTGGCAGGCGCGGCGCTGGTGTTAATTCTGCTCACTTCCGTGCCGCTCGGTATCTGGGCGGCGCGCCATCGCGACCGCCTGCCGGATTTCGCCGTGCGTTTCATCGCGTTTCTTGGCGTCTCAATGCCTAACTTCTGGCTGGCGTTTTTACTGGTGATGGCGTTTTCGGTGTATCTGCAATGGCTACCCGCGATGGGCTACGGCGACTGGCAGCACATCATTTTGCCGGCGGTTTCCATCGCCTTTATGTCGCTGGCGATTAACGCGCGGCTGCTGCGCGCCAGTATGCTCGACGTCGCCGGTCAGCGTCACGTGACCTGGGCACGGCTACGCGGGCTTAACGCTAAACAGACCGAACGCCGTCACATCCTGCGCAATGCCTCGTTGCCGATGATCACCGCCGTGGGGATGCACATCGGCGAACTGATCGGCGGGACGATGATTATCGAAAACATCTTTGCCTGGCCGGGGGTAGGACGCTATGCGGTGTCGGCGATTTTTAACCGTGACTATCCGGTAATTCAATGCTTTACGCTGATGATGGTGGTGGTTTTTGTGGTCTGTAATTTGATTGTTGATTTACTCAACGCCGCGCTGGACCCGCGTATTCGTCGTCATGAAGGAGCGCACGCGTGAACTTTTTCCTCTCTTCCCGCTGGTCGGTACGCCTGGCGCTGATCATTATCGCCCTGCTGGCGCTGATTGCGCTCACCAGCCAGTGGTGGCTGCCGTATGACCCACAGGCGATTGATCTGCCGTCGCGCCTGCTCTCGCCGGATGCGCAGCACTGGCTGGGCACCGATCACTTAGGGCGTGATATTTTCTCGCGGCTGATGGCGGCGACCCGCGTGTCGCTCGGTTCGGTAATGGCCTGCCTGCTGCTGGTGCTGACATTAGGGCTGGTTATTGGCGGCAGCGCCGGACTGATTGGCGGACGCGTTGATCAGGCCACCATGCGCGTCGCCGATATGTTTATGACCTTCCCGACGTCGATTCTGTCGTTCTTTATGGTTGGCGTGCTCGGCACCGGGCTGACCAACGTAATTATCGCCATCGCCCTGTCGCACTGGGCGTGGTATGCACGCATGGTGCGCAGCCTGGTGATTTCACTGCGCCAGCGCGAGTTTGTGCTGGCATCACGGCTTTCTGGCGCGGGCCATGTGCGGGTGTTTGTTGATCATCTGGCAGGTGCGGCGATCCCCTCGCTGCTGGTGCTGGCAACGCTGGATATCGGCCATATGATGCTGCACGTCGCGGGGATGTCCTTCCTCGGCCTCGGCGTGACCGCACCGACCGCCGAATGGGGCGTGATGATTAACGACGCACGTCAGTATATCTGGACCCAGCCGCTGCAAATGTTCTGGCCGGGGCTGGCGCTGTTTATCAGCGTGATGGCCTTTAACCTGGTGGGTGACGCACTGCGCGATCATCTGGATCCTCATCTGGTGACGGAGCACGCACACTAATGCCGCAACAGATTGAACTACGTAATATCGCGCTACAGGCCGCGCAGCCGCTGGTGCACGGCGTATCGTTAACCCTTAAACGCGGGCGTGTGCTGGCGTTAGTCGGCGGTAGCGGCAGCGGGAAATCACTGACCTGCGCCGCGACGCTGGGCATTCTGCCCGCAGGCGTTTGCCAGACGGCGGGAGAAATTTTAGCCGATGGCAAACCGGTTTCGCCCTGCGCGCTACGCGGTATCAAAATTGCCACCATCATGCAGAACCCGCGCAGCGCCTTTAATCCGCTGCACACCATGCACACCCACGCGCGGGAAACCTGCCTGGCACTGGGGAAACCCGCCGATGACGCCACGCTTATCGCTGCCATAGAAGCGGTGGGGCTGGAAAACGCCGCGCGCGTGCTGAAGCTGTACCCGTTCGAGATGAGCGGCGGTATGTTGCAGCGCATGATGATTGCGATGGCGGTGCTGTGCGAATCGCCGTTTATCATCGCCGATGAACCAACCACCGACCTTGATGTAGTAGCGCAAGCGCGCATCCTCGATCTACTGGAAAGCATTATGCAAAAACAAGCGCCGGGGATGCTGCTGGTCACCCATGATATGGGCGTAGTAGCGCGTCTGGCGGACGATGTGGCGGTAATGTCTCACGGCAAGATTGTTGAACAGGGCGATGTAGAAACGCTGTTTAACGCCCCCAAACATACGGTGACGCGCAGCCTGGTTTCCGCTCATCTCGCCCTCTACGGTATGGAGCTGGCATCATGACTTTACTTAACGTCTCCAACCTTTCACATCACTATGCGCACGGTGGATTCAGCGGTAAGCACCAGCATCAGGCGGTACTCAATAACGTTTCTCTGACCCTGAAAAGCGGTGAAACCGTCGCCCTGCTGGGACGCAGTGGCTGCGGAAAGAGTACCCTCGCGCGGCTGCTGGTAGGCTTAGAGTCGCCCTCACAAGGGAATATTAGCTGGCGTGGCGAACCGCTGGCGAAACTCAATCGCGCGCAACGTAAAGCGTTCCGCCGTGATATTCAGATGGTGTTTCAGGACTCCATCAGCGCCGTTAACCCACGCAAAACCGTGCGCGAGATCCTGCGAGAACCGATGCGCCACCTGCTATCGCTGAAAAAAGCCGAACAACTGGCGCGCGCCAGTGAAATGCTGAAGGCGGTAGATCTCGATGACAGCGTGCTCGACAAACGCCCACCGCAATTAAGCGGCGGTCAGCTCCAGCGCGTCTGCCTGGCGCGCGCGCTGGCGGTCGAACCGAAACTGCTGATTCTGGATGAAGCCGTTTCTAACCTTGATCTCGTGTTACAAGCGGGCGTCATTCGTCTACTGAAAAAGCTACAACAACAGTTTGGCACCGCCTGCCTGTTCATCACCCACGACTTACGCTTGGTGGAACGTTTCTGTCAGCGGGTGATGGTGATGGACAACGGACAAATCGTCGAAACCCAGGTGGTGGGAGAGAAATTAACTTTTTCCTCTGACGCCGGACGTGTGCTACAAAACGCGGTATTACCCGCATTCCCCGTGCGCCGTCGCGCCACTGAAAAGGTTTAACGCAAATGCAACGAGTCACCATCACGCTTGATGACGATTTACTGGAGACGCTGGACAGCCTGAGCCAGCGTCGTGGCTATAACAACCGTTCCGAAGCTATCCGCGATATTCTGCGCAGCGCCCTGGCGCAGGAGGCCACCCAGCAGCACGGCACACAAGGTTTCGCAGTGCTGTCGTATGTGTATGAGCACGAAAAACGCGACTTAGCCAGCCGTATTGTCTCCACCCAGCATCATCACCACGATCTCTCGGTCGCCACACTGCATGTCCACATTAATCACGACGACTGTCTGGAAATCGCCGTGCTGAAAGGTGACATGGGTGACGTGCAGCATTTTGCCGATGACGTTATCGCCCAGCGCGGCGTGCGACACGGGCATTTACAGTGCTTGCCGAAGGAAGATTGAGTTATTTCTGAAACGCGGAAAGAAAAGATATTAACTGAACTTAATTTATAAAATTAAGTTCAGTTGCATAGATAGATCCTGTAAAGGCAGATGTTCTGCGTAATGAACGCCGCTAAAATTTATAAATGATTCAAACGCTCATTCAGCGTTTCAATAATATAGGTATTAACAGAGACTTGTTGCTGCGCAGCCGCATTATTAAGGCGTTCACTCAGCGATTCTGGATAGCGTAACGTAAAGGTCTTAATCTTTTCTGTACGCGCATAAGGCTCAATACCCGCAGCTTTACAATCCTCAAGATACTCTCGCAGGGAAAGCTCCCCCTCTTTTTGCAGCCCCTGAATGCTGTCAGAGACAAAATCACAATAACCTGACAAGCCCAGGAATTTGCCACGAAATGCATTCAGTTCTGGCACATAGGTAATTACAGCAGGTTGCCCGGCAATCTCCATAGAATTTGGCGTCTTCAGTTTGATCATGGTTTTACCCCTATACTTAGTAACCAGTCACGCACGCTTTCTACAGCGCCTTTATCGGTATCTGGCGACGGATGAGGCCGATGGAAACACGCAACGCTCATATTTAGTATGAACTTACAACGCGAGCCTCTTCCTTCCTTAATTTCTCCGCCTAATGCTTTAACCAGTGACTCTATATCAGACCACTTAATCCCTTGAGGAACAGGAGATTTAAATATTTGATCCAATGTATTTTTTTGTTTCTTCCGTAAAGCCTGTACCTGTGTTCTCATGGCATGTCCTTATGACTTCACTTTATGACATCAATAGTATGACATCACAATATGAAGTCAAGTTTCCCTTCCTTACGCCATTGTTCCAATCGTCTTTCTGAATCGCAGCAGCGCGATGGTGAAAAACGCGCCGCCAATTGCCATCAGCGTCAGGAATTGCGGCCAGACGATTTCGAATCCGGCACCACGGTAGAGAATGGCCTGCGCGAGGCTGACAAAGTGTGTCGTCGGCATGGTCAGCATAATGTCCTGCACCATCTGCGGCATACTTTCGCGCGGCGTGGAACCACCGGAAAGCATTTGCAGCGGCAGCAGCACCAGAATCACCAGCAGCCCCAGTTGCGGCATTGAGCGCGCTATCGTCCCCATGAAAATGCCGATTGACGTGGTGGCAAACAGACTGAGCGCCACGCCAAGCATAAACAGCGGGATCGAGCCTTCTATCGGTACGCCCAGCACGCCTTTTACCATCAGCACCAGCGATAATCCCGACACCACCAGCACCACCAGCCCCATCGACCAGACCTTCGCCATCATGATCTCAAACGGCGTTATCGGCATCACCAGTAAATGTTCCACCGTGCCGTGTTCACGCTCGCGGATCAGCGCCGATCCGGTCAAAACAATCGCCAGCATGGTAATGTTGTTGATGATCGCCATCACCCCACCAAACCACGCGGGATCGAGATTCGGGTTAAAGCGCATCCGGGTTTCCAGCGATACCAACGGTTCGCTGTTATCACGGTAGCGCGCGACAAAGCTGTTCACTTCACCGTTGATAATATTCTGGATATACCCGTTGCCAGTGAATGCCTGGCTCATGCGCGTGGCATCGACGTTCACCTGAATATCCGGCTGGCGTCCGGCGAGGACATCACGCTGAAAATTAGGCGGAATATTTACCGCAAAGGTATAGCGCCCGGCGTCCAGTCCGGCATCCATCTCATCGGCAGTGATCATCTCCGGCGGCAAAAACCACGGGCGGTAGAAGCTGTTAACGATCCGGTTCGACAACTGCGATTGATCCATATCGGCAATGGCGATCGGCGCCAGATTTAACGATCCTGGCGTGACGGTTGCCGACGAGTACACCGACACCGTAAACGAGAAGATAATCAGCGTCAGCATTGCTTTATCACCAAGCAGGCTGCGCAACTCTTTGATACCCAGATTAAAAATATTGCGTAAATGGCGCATCATCCCTCCTGTTTTTTCAGCAGCAGGATGCTTAAGCCCATCACCAGCGGTATGGCTATCAGCAACGGGATAAAAAGTTGCCACAAGTCCGTCAGATCCAGCGCCTTCGAAAACGTCCCGCGCGCGATAGTCAGAAAATGACTGGTAGGATAAACCTCGCCGATCCAACGCCCCGGCCCTTCCAGCGATGCCACCGGATCGATCATCCCGGAAAACTGCGTCGCCGGAATCAACGTGATAATCGCCGTACCGAAAATGGCGGCAATCTGGCTCTTCATAAAAGTGGAGATCAGCAGCCCCATTCCGGTGGCAATGATGATATACAGCAACGCCGCCAGGGTGAGCGTCAGGAAGCTGCCTTTATGCGGCACACCAAACACAAACACCGACAAGGCGCAGAGCAGGAAAAAGTTCAGCATCCCCAGCGCGATGTACGGTAGCTGTTTGCCGAGCAAAAATTCGCTACGCGTGGTGGGGGTCACGTAAAGGTTGATAATCGACCCCAACTCTTTTTCCCGCACCACGCTAAGGGCGCTTAGCATTGACGGGATCATCATCAGCAGAAGCGGGATCACCGCCGGAACAATCGCTGGCAGGCTTTTTACGTCCGGGTTATAGCGATAGCGCGTCTCAATATTCATCAGTCCGCTTTGGCTGGCGGGCGTCGATTGCCGGCTCGCCACATCCTGTAACCAACTCTGGTGCATCGCCTGCACGTAACCTTTTACCGTTTCGGCACGGCTGGGCATCGCACCGTCGATCCAGACACCGAGCTCCACAGGCGTACCACGCGCGATATCACGCCCGAAATTGGGCGGGATCTCAATCGCCACCGTGATATCGCCCGCACGCATCCGGCGGTCAAGTTCGTCATAACTGGTGAGCGGCGGCTGTTCGATAAAGTAACGGGAACCGGAGAGATTGAGCGTCCACGCCTGGCTGCTGACGGTCTGGTCGCGGTCGAGCACCGCAAAGCGCAGGTTTTCCACATCCATACTGATGCCATAGCCCATTATCAGCATCAGGATCACCGTTCCCATCAGCGCCAGCGTCGAACGCACCGGATCGCGTCGCAGTTCCAGTGCTTCGCGGCGGCTGTAGCTAAACAGACGGCGCAGGCTAAATCCCTGACGCGGCGCATGGGTAGCGTTGCGCACCACGGGCGGTGCTTCGGCTTCGTTGCTCTGCCCCGCCGCCTCCTGCAAACAGGCGATAAATGCCTCTTCCAGACTGGCGGCTCCGCGTTTCTCAACCAGTTCCTGCGGTGTACCGCTGGCGAGCACTTTTCCGGCGTGCATCAGCGAGATACGGTCGCAGCGTTCCGCTTCGTTCATAAAGTGGGTGGAGATGAAAATGGTCACTTTGTCCTGGCGCGAGAGATCGACCATCAACTGCCAGAACATATCCCTCGCCACCGGATCGACGCCAGAAGTAGGTTCATCGAGGATTAACATCTCCGGGCGATGAATCACCGCCACCGCCAGCGAAAGCCGCTGGCGAATGCCGAGCGGCAATGACTCCGGCAGCACATCTTCAACGTCATTGAGCTTAAAACGCTCGCTCATTTCAGCCACTCGCGCAGGAATTTCCGCTTCCGGGATGTGAAACAAACGAGCATGTAACTCCAGGTTTTGCCGCACGGTGAGTTCGTTATAGAGCGAAAACGCCTGCGACATATACCCCACCCGACGACGGGTATCAATATCTTTTGGATCAACCGGTTGCCCAAACAGCCACGCCTCACCTTCGCTGGCGGGCAGCAGCCCAGTAAGCATTTTCATGGTGGTGGATTTACCGCAGCCGTTCGAACCGAGGAAGCCAAAAATCTCCCCGCGTGGAATGCGGAAATTGACGTGATCAACGGCAACGAAGGAACCAAAACGCATGGTCAGATCGCGCGCTTCGATGGCAATCTCTGCGTTTTCAGGTTGATACGGTGGGATCACTACCGCCTGATGCGCCTGGCGTTGCGCTTGCGGTAACAGATTAATAAATGCTTCTTCCAGCGTGGCGCTTTGCGTTTGCTGACGCAGTTCTTCGGCGCTACCGGTCGCCAGCACTTCTCCGGCATTCATCGCCACCAGCCAGTCGAAGCGTTCGGCCTCTTCCATATAGGCGGTGGCGACCAGCACGCTCATATTGCTCTGCCGCTGGCGAATACTGTCGATGAGATCCCAGAACTGAGCGCGAGAGAGCGGGTCAACCCCCGTCGTTGGCTCATCAAGAATCAACAATTCCGGGTCGTGGATTAACGCACAGCATAGTCCAAGTTTTTGCTTCATCCCGCCGGAGAGCTTTCCCGCCGGACGATCGCGAAACGGTGCTAACCCGGTGCTGGTCAGCAGCTCATTAATTCGGACTTCCCGCTCCGCTTTGTCGTGGCCAAACAGGCGGGCGAAAAAATCGACGTTTTCATACACCGACAAGGTGTGGTAGAGATTTTTTCCCAGCCCCTGCGGCATCCAGGCGATACGCGGGCAGACGTCGCGGCGATGCTTCGGGTCGCGCATATCGCCGCCCAGCACGATCACGTTGCCCTGCTCAATGACGCGGGCACCGGAAATCAGCGATAACAAACTCGACTTCCCGACGCCGTCCGGGCCAATCAGCCCGACCATGCAGCGTGCCGGAATATCGAGAGTGATATTGTTCAGCGCAACGGTTTTTCCATAATGCTGGCTCACGCCCGCCAGTTGCGCGACAGGCGGAACGGGAGCCAGTTCCAGATGCGTCATTGCGGCAACCTCACCACCAGGTCTTCAGGCCACGGACGTTCTTCGTTCACCCGCACCCACGCCACGCCCGGCAAACCGGTTTTGACATATTCCAGATGTTGCTGGAGTAATTCCGGTGGGATACGCGCTTTGACGCGGAACATCAGTTTCAGCCGTTCATCGCTGGTTTCGACGGTTTTTGGCGTGAACTGGGCGACGCTGGCGACAAAACTGATGGTCGCAGGAATACGCAGATCTGGCGCGGCATCGAGGATCAGCCGTGCTTCTCCGCCTAGTTTCAGCGTACCCGCCTGTTCGGTTGGCAGGAAGAAGGTCATATAAACGTCGCTCAGATCGACCATATTCAGCACCCGACCGCCTGCCGCCAGCACTTCGCCTGGCTCAGCAACCCGATACTGCACACGCCCATCGCGCGGGGCTTTTAGTTCACTGTCATCGATATCTGCGGCAATGCGCCGTTCAGTGGCTTGCGCGGCTTCGACGCGGGTTTGCGCCTGAATGATATTGGTGCGTGCTGCTTCTATAGCCGCTTTAGAAGCCGATACCTGGGCTTTTGCCGATTCCAGCGCAGCACGGGCGCTTTCGGCGGCGGCGCGGTCGTCATCCAGTTGTTGCGCAGAAATAGCTCCACGATGGGCGAGCGAGCGGGAACGCGTATGACGTTTGGCAACGGAGTCCAGTTCGGCCTGTCGTTGATTGACCAATGACTGCGCGGCACGAGTTTCACTTTGCCGCTGTTCCAGCAAAGCCTGCGCGGCGGCAACGGCACTTTGCGCCTCTTTGATTTGCGCGATGGCTTCCAGTCGCTGCTCCTGCAACACGCGAGTGTCCATCTTCGCCAGCACTTCGCCTTCGCGGACAAACTGCCCCTCTTTCACCAGAATGGTGTCAATACGTCCGGCAATTTTACTGGCGATATCCACTTCCGTCGCTTCAATGCGACCATTACTGACGGCAAAACCCTCCGGTACACCTGCCGGGCGCAATAACCACCACGCCACGACGGCAGCAACCGCCAGTAACCCGACAACCCACCACGCCAGATGGCGCTTAATCTTATCCATAATCGACCCGCCATAATCCCTGTAAGTAAACGACGCGTGTTACAGCAGCCGCCGAACGATGTTCAGCGGATTCTTCCATCCGGGATGAGAAGGAAACGGCATATACGACCAGGGCGCCGCAAGATGAGCGCCAACGGGGAAAGCTTAGTGAAAACGGGTAGTAATGTTGTCATCATCAGCATTCCTGGCCGTAAATGAAACACGCATACTCATAATTGAAATCAATTAAATACTAACAGTTATATTCATGTTGTCTATTTGATTACAATCAGCTTGTGATACATCACGATGTTCTACATTTCGATTACGTTTTTAACCCAAAATATCCTTAACAGGAACGGTGACTATCACGCAGTGTTATTATTCTCTTGTGTACAAATATCTTACCAAAAGGTAATAAGGTATTTTTGCGAAAAGAGGGTGGATGAGAAAAAGCAGCGTTTTAAGCAACGATGAAAAATAAGGAAAAGATATTCATTCAGAATTAGCTGTAGGATAAATATTTATTTGCCAGCATTAACTCGCCTATAAAATTCAATACTCAGAACAATAAATCCGGTTATAGTAAAGTTACTTTTTACAATTAGTGGTATCTCATTGTTATATTTAATTGACTAAAAATACTACTTACACGCTTTCTGACATTAGCGGAAACGCATATGGAGATTGAGATGAACATATATATCGGATGGTTGTTTAAATTAATCCCTTTGATAATGGGTATAATATGCATCGCGTTAGGTGATTTTGTATTAGCAGGTTCTGGGCAAAGTGAATATTTCGTTGCAGGGCATGTTTTAATTTCTCTTTCTGCAATATGCCTGGCGTTGTTCACTACTGCATTTATTATCATCTCTCAGTTAAATCATGGTGTGAATAAATTCTACAACACGCTATTTCCTATTATTGGTTATTCAGGTTCCGTTGCAACGATGATTTGGGGATGGTCTCTGCTGGCAAGTGATAATGTGATGGCGGATGAATTTGTTGCCGGGCACGTTATTTTTGGTGTTGGGATGATTGCCGCCTGCGTATCAACCGTCGCGGCATCTTCCGGGCATTTTCTGCTCATCCCGAAAAACGCAGCAGGGAGTAAAAGCGATGGAACTCCGCTTCAGGCTTATTCTTCGTTTATTGGTAATTGCTTAATTGCCGTGCCACTACTTCTGACTCTCTTTGGTTTCCTCTGGTCAGTTGCGCTTTTGCGTAGTGCAGATATTCCAGCGCATTATGTTGCAGGCCATGTATTCCTGGGGCTAACGGCAATTTGCGCTTGTCTTATTGGCCTGGTCGCCACTATTGTTCATCAAACGCGGAACACATTCTCAGCGAAAGAACATTGGCTCTGGTGTTATTGGGTTATTTTGCTCGGCTCACTTACCGTTATTCAGGGTATCTACGTATTAATCAGTTCAGATGCAAGCGCCCGTCTGGCACCCGGCATTATTCTCATTTGTCTGGGGATGATCTGCTACAGCATTTTCTCCAAAGTGTGGCTGTTGGCGTTAGTCTGGAGACGCACCTGTTCGTTAACCAACAGAATACCAATGATACCGGTATTTACCTGTCTGTTTTGCCTATTCCTCGCGGCGTTCCTTGCTGAAATTGCGCAAATCGATATGGCTTACTTTATTCCCTCGCGAGTTTTGGTGGGCTTAGGTGCAGTGTGTTTTACGCTGTTTTCAATCGTTTCTATATTAGAAGCGGGTTCAGCGAAAAAATAATAGAAAAGGCTTTAGATAAGGTGTCGAATGTCTTATCTGGGCTTTATTCAGGTTAATCCCCCCTGGTTACACCACGAAAACGAGGGGGCATTTTGCTTCTTATTCTGCCGCCAAATCCTGCGCACAAGCCCACGCACTCGACCATGCCCACTGGAAGTTATAGCCCCCCAGCCAGCCGGTGACGTCCATCACTTCACCAATGAAGTACAGCCCCGGCACTTTGCGCGCTTCCATTGTCCGTGAAGAGAGTTCGTTGGTGTCCACTCCGCCGAGCGTCACTTCGGCGGTGCGATAGCCTTCAGTGCCGTTAGGTTGTACGCGCCAGTCGGTCAATGTGGTAATCAGCGCCTGTTGATCACGCACGTTGAGCTGTTTTAGCGAGACATCCGGGATTTGCCCGAGTTGTTGTAACCGTTCAACCAACCGTTTCGGCAGATGAACCGCCAGGGTGTTCTTCAGGCTCTGGTTTGGATGTGCGTTACGCTGCTCATTAAGGAAGGTTTCGAGATCCACATCCGGTAGCAGATTGATGCTGACAAATTCTCCCGGCTGCCAGTAGCTGGAAATCTGTAATACCGCAGGGCCGGATAAGCCACGATGAGTGAAGAGTAAGTTCTCGCGGAATACAGTGCCGTTTTCAGCGGTGATCACCGAAGGCGCCGCCACGCCTGCCAGCACCTGTAACTCTTCCAGCAACGGTTTATGCAGAGTGAATGGCACCAGGCCAGCGCGGGTGGGCAACACGTTGAGGCCAAATTGTTCGGCAATCTTATAACCGAACGGCGATGCGCCCAGACCAGGCATCGAGAGGCCTCCGGTGGCAATGACCAGTTTATCGCAGCCGACGGTCATACCGTTCAGTTCAAGCGTAAACCCCGTTTCATCCTTTGCCACACTCAGCACTTCGCTGCGCAATCTGAAGGTCACATTACCCTTTTCACACTCATCCACCAGCATGTCGACAATCTGCTGTGCAGAGTCATCACAGAAGAGTTGCCCTAACGTTTTCTCGTGCCAGGCGATGCCGTGTTTATTGACCAGATCAATGAAATCCCACTGGGTAAAACGCGCGAGTGCAGACTTACAAAAATGCGGATTCTGGCTCAGATAGGCGCCAGGCTCGACATAAAGGTTGGTAAAGTTGCAGCGTCCACCGCCAGACATGAGGATTTTGCGCCCCGGTTTTTTACCATTATCAATCAGCAAAACTCTGCGTCCCGCCTGACCTGCCAGCGCAGAACAGAACATACCAGCCGCACCAGCGCCTATAATAATGGCATCAAACCTTTCCACGTTGCGCTCCTCTTAGAAAAAACGGGCGTGAATTGTAAAGATTCCTCAGTGGTCGCACCAGCATCAATATTACTTAGGGGAAGTATTTACCTGAATTATATAAGATAATTATTTTTTGAGCAAAAATCATACAGGAGGCAAATCAAAAAAATCTATATTTCACTTTGCCCGCGCCGCGAAAGTCACTGATAATGCGCCGCGTTCATGTCCTCAAAATGGCGTAACGTCCTATGCTACATTTGTTTGCTGGCCTGGATTTGCATACCGGGCTGTTATTATTGCTTGCACTGGCTTTTGTGCTGTTCTATGAAGCCATTAATGGTTTCCATGACACAGCCAACGCTGTGGCAACTGTCATCTATACCCGCGCGATGCGTTCTCAGCTCGCAGTGGTTATGGCGGCAGTGTTCAACTTTTTGGGTGTTTTGCTGGGTGGTCTGAGTGTTGCCTATGCCATTGTGCATATGCTGCCGACAGACTTGCTGCTTAATATGGGATCGTCTCATGGCCTTGCCATGGTGTTCTCTATGTTACTGGCGGCGATTATCTGGAACCTGGGTACCTGGTACTTTGGTTTACCTGCATCCAGCTCTCATACGCTGATTGGCGCAATCATCGGTATTGGTTTAACCAATGCGTTGATGACCGGTACGTCAGTGGTGGATGCACTCAATATCCCGAAAGTATTAAGTATTTTCGCATCTCTGATCGTTTCCCCTATTGTCGGCCTGGTGTTTGCTGGCGGTCTAATTTTCTTGCTGCGTCGCTACTGGAGCGGCACCAAGAAACGCGCCCGTATCCACCTGACCCCAGCGGAGCGTGAAAAGAAAGACGGTAAGAAAAAACCGCCGTTCTGGACGCGTATCGCGCTGATCCTTTCCGCTGTCGGCGTGGCGTTTTCCCACGGCGCGAACGATGGTCAGAAAGGCATTGGTCTGGTTATGCTGGTGCTGATTGGCGTCGCACCAGCGGGCTTCGTGGTTAATATGAATGCCTCAGGCTACGAAATCACTCGTACCCGTGATGCAATCAACAACGTGGAAGCTTACTTTGAGCAACACCCTGCACTGCTGAAACAGGCGACCGGTGCTGATCAGTTAGTACCGACTCCGGAAGCAGGCGCAACACAACCTGCGGAGTTCCATTGCCATCCGTCGAATACCATTAACGCGCTCAATCGCCTGAAAGGCATGTTGACTGCTGACGTGGAAAGCTACGACAAGCTGTCGCTTGACCAACGTAGCCAGATGCGCCGCATTATGCTGTGCGTATCTGACACCATCGACAAAGTGGTGAAAATGCCTGGCGTCACAGCAGATGATCAGCGTCTGTTGAAGAAACTGAAGTCCGATATGCTGAGTACCATCGAGTACGCTCCGGTGTGGATCATCATGGCGGTCGCGCTGGCATTAGGTATCGGTACGATGATTGGCTGGCGTCGTGTGGCAACGACTATCGGTGAGAAAATCGGTAAGAAAGGCATGACCTACGCTCAGGGGATGTCTGCCCAGATGACGGCTGCGGTGTCTATCGGCCTGGCGAGTTATACCGGGATGCCGGTTTCCACCACTCACGTACTCTCCTCTTCCGTAGCGGGGACGATGGTTGTTGATGGCGGCGGCTTACAGCGTAAAACAGTAACCAGCATTCTGATGGCGTGGGTGTTTACCCTCCCGGCTGCGATACTGCTCTCCGGCGGGCTGTACTGGATCTCCTTGC
Source organism: Escherichia sp. MOD1-EC6842 (assembly GCF_002965705.1). Classification (NCBI taxonomy): domain Bacteria; kingdom Pseudomonadati; phylum Pseudomonadota; class Gammaproteobacteria; order Enterobacterales; family Enterobacteriaceae; genus Escherichia; species Escherichia sp. MOD1-EC6842. The sequence continues at coordinate 156,997 of NZ_PTRF01000008.1, forward strand.
AGTTCCTGTAATCGCACGCAGAAAAACGAGCGGGTCAGCTGAATGACCCGCTTCAGATTGTTGACATAGTGCGCTTTGTTCATGCCGGATGCGGCGTGAACGCCTTATCCGGCCTACAAAAACATGCAAATTCAATAAATTGCAGAGATCATGTAGGCCTGATAAGCGTAGCGCATCAGGCAATTTTGCGTTTGTCATAAGTCACGAGCGGGTCAGTTTTCTGACCCGCTTTTTTTATGCGTTATTGCTGTGGTACTTAATGCCAGATCATCAATGCAATCAGGCTTACCACGACCAGACCACACAATGCGCTGGTCAGAATAAACTGCCGACGCACACGCTCGCAGCGACGAATAAACTCATCATCGTGATGATCGCGATACCTCTGAGCATAGATATACCAGACGAGACGCACCTGTTTGTTAGGTTGGCCATGTGAGGTAAAAAAGCCCCCTCCATCTACATATTGATAGAGCAATGGATCGCAATTACGCAGTACCACTAACAACGCGCGTAGTGATGAGAAATAGCGCGCCATGTTAACAATGCAAACGACACATAAAGCCCAAAATAATGCGACGGTGCTTATCATACCTCCTCCCCGGCGACCTGCCCACGGAGTTCCACTCCGGGGCTACCGCTCCCGATACGCTGCCAATCAGTTAACACCAGGTCCTGGAGAAACCGCTTTTGTCGTGACACACATCCGAGCGGCTCTATAGATAGTGTAGGAGATCAGCTTGTTTTTTTTCCATAAGGTTAACCACTATCAATATATTCATCTCGAAAATTTGATTATCTGATTGGTAAGCAAGGCGGATTGACGGATCATCTGGGTCGCTATAAGGTAAGGATGGTCTTAACACTGAATCTTTACGGCTGGGTTAGCCCCGCGCACGTAGTTCGCAGGACGCGGGTGACGTAACGGCACAAGAAACGCTAGCTGGCCAGTCATCGACAACTTTATGGAAGGAGTAACACTATGGCTTATAAACACATTCTCATCGCGGTCGATCTCTCCCCGGAAAGCAAAGTTCTGGTAGAGAAAGCAGTCTCTATGGCTCGTCCCTACAATGCGAAGGTTTCTCTGATCCACGTAGATGTAAACTACTCTGACCTATACACCGGGCTTATTGATGTGAATCTGGGTGATATGCAGAAACGCATCTCCGAAGAGACGCATCACGCGCTGACCGAGCTCTCTACCAACGCAGGTTACCCAATCACTGAAACCCTGAGCGGCAGCGGCGATCTGGGTCAGGTTCTGGTGGATGCAATCAAGAAATACGATATGGATCTGGTTGTTTGTGGTCATCACCAGGACTTCTGGAGCAAACTGATGTCTTCCGCGCGTCAACTTATCAACACCGTTCACGTTGATATGCTGATTGTTCCGCTGCGCGACGAAGAAGAATAATCATCCCCTCCCGACTTGCCCCCGACGCCCGCTTATGCGGGCGTTCTGCTTTTGCGCTCTCCTGTTTTCCAGATGCGGCCAGCAGGCTCATAGATACCCAGGGCTATCCAAATTTTCAGCATCTCAAAAATCAGAATGTAAAACCATCTTACTTTAAACAACCAGCATGATTAGCTGGTTACTTTCTGTTGAAATAGTGCATATAACTATTTACCACATCAATATTAAAAATCTTAGACATCTGTAAAATCTTTCGCGTGCAACCACTTACGCGTTCATACTTTTCAGGATGGTATTGGAAGGTTAATAAATATGAATACAACAACACCCACTGGGATGCTGCAACAACCTCGCCCATTTTTCATGATCTTTTTTGTCGAATTATGGGAGCGATTCGGCTACTACGGCGTGCAAGGCGTGCTGGCGGTTTTCTTCGTTAAACAGCTCGGATTCTCACAAGAGCAGGCCTTTGTTACCTTTGGCGCTTTTGCTGCGCTGGTCTATGGACTTATCTCCATTGGCGGCTATGTCGGCGACCACCTGCTTGGGACTAAACGCACCATTGTTCTTGGGGCGATTGTGCTGGCGATTGGCTACTTCATGACCGGAATGTCACTACTTAAGCCTGATCTGATTTTCATCGCCCTGGGGACTATTGCCGTCGGTAACGGCTTGTTTAAAGCCAACCCGGCAAGCCTGCTTTCTAAATGCTATCCACCGAAAGATCCGCGTCTGGATGGTGCTTTCACACTGTTTTACATGTCGATCAATATTGGTTCATTGGTGGCGTTGTCGCTGGCACCCGTGATTGCCGATAGATTTGGTTATTCCGTAACCTATAACCTGTGTGGGGCAGGTCTGATTGTCGCGCTACTGGTCTACATCGCCTGTCGCGGGATGGTGCAAGATATTGGTTCAGATCCTGACTTCCGACCACTGAACTTCGGCAAACTGTTGTACGTGTTGATTGGCAGCGTAGTGATGATCTTCGTCTGTGCATGGCTGATGCACAACGTAGAAATCGCCAATCTGGTGCTGATCGCCCTCTCCATCGTCGTCACCATTATCTTCTTCCGTCAGGCATTCAAGCTGGATAAAACCGGGCGCAATAAAATGTTTGTCGCCTTTGTCCTGATGCTCGAAGCGGTGGTGTTTTACATCCTCTATGCCCAGATGCCAACGTCGCTGAACTTCTTTGCCATCAACAACGTACATCATGAAATTCTCGGTTTTTCCATCAACCCGGTCAGCTTCCAGGCGCTTAACCCGTTCTGGGTGGTACTCGCCAGCCCAATACTGGCGGGCATTTACACGCATCTGGGTAACAAAGGCAAAGACCTCTCGATGCCGATGAAATTTACTCTCGGCATGTTTATGTGCTCGCTGGGATTTCTGACTGCCGCCGCTGCGGGAATGTGGTTTGCTGATGCGCAGGGGCTGACATCGCCGTGGTTTATCGTGCTGGTTTACTTGTTCCAGAGCCTGGGTGAACTGTTTATTAGCGCCCTGGGTCTGGCGATGGTTGCTGCTCTGGTGCCACAGCATTTGATGGGCTTTATTCTGGGAATGTGGTTTCTGACGCAGGCTGCCGCGTTCTTGCTCGGCGGCTATGTGGCAACATTTACCGCAGTGCCAGACAACATTACCGATCCGCTTGAGACGTTACCTGTCTACACCAACGTGTTTGGTAAGATTGGTCTGGTCACGCTGGGCGTTGCAGTAGTGATGCTGATGATGGTGCCCTGGCTGAAACGAATGATTGAGACGCCGGAAAGCCATTGATGATTCTTGCAGAAAAACGGGTAGCTATAACGCTACCCGTTTTCACTTTTACACCGGCGTTCCGGCATAAATATCAAAGCGATGCCCTTTGGTGACAACCGCGTTCGGTGTGGCAATGTTTGCCAGCGGCGGCGCGTAGTCCGGGCGCTTTACCACCACACGTTTGGTCGCCAGTTGCCGCGCAGGCTCCAGCAACCCATCGGCATCGAGATCCGGCCCCACCAGCGACTGAAACACTCGCATCTCTTTCTTCACCAGCGCGCTTTTCTGCTTATGTGGGAACATCGGGTCAAGATAGACCACTTGCGGGCGCGGAGTAATATCGGTCAGCGCCGTCAAACTGGAAGCGTGAATCAACTGCAACCGTTCCTGCAACCAGCCACCAATTTCCGCATCGGCATAGCCACGCGCCAGGCCATCGTCGAGCAGCGCGGCAACTACCGGATTACGCTCCAGCATCCGTACACGACAACCGACAGAAGCCAGCACGAAGGCATCACGACCTAATCCTGCGGTCGCATCGACGACATCCGGCAGATAATCGCCCTTAATGCCCACCGCTTTTGCTACCGCTTCGCCGCGACCACCGCCGAATTTGCGTCGGTGCGCCATTGCCCCGCCGACAAAATCAACGAAAATGCCGCCGAGTTTCGGCTCATCACGCTTACGCAGTTCCAGATGCTCTGGCGTTAACACCAAGGCCATCAGATTGTCTTCATCGTGCTCCAGCCCCCAGCGGGTCGCCAGAACAGATAAGGCGCCGTCTCCGGCGCCCGATTCATCAATTAAGCAGATTTTCACTGAATGATCAGCCCTTAATGCCGTAGTGCTCCAGCATCGCATCCAGTTGCGGTTCGCGACCACGGAAGCGTTTGAACAGTTCCATCGGCTCTTCTGAACCGCCACGGCTCAGAATGTTGTCGAGGAACGACTGTCCAGTATCACGGTTGAAAATCCCCTCTTCCTCAAAGCGCGAGAAAGCATCCGCCGCCAGCACATCAGCCCACAGGTAGCTGTAGTAACCTGCTGCATAACCACCAGCAAAGATATGGCTAAATGCATGTGGGAAACGGCCCCATGACGGAGACGGCACCACGGCAACCAGTTTTTTGATTTCTGCCAGGGTTTCGAGGATTTTTGCCCCCTGATCCGGACGGAATTCCGCATGGAGGCGGAAATCGAACAGACCGAACTCCAGCTGACGCAGAATAAACAGCGCCGCCTGGTAGTTCTTCGCCGCCAGCATTTTATCCAGCAACTCTTTCGGCAGCGGTTCGCCGGTTTCATAGTGACCGGAGATAAACGCCAGCGCCTCCGGCTCCCAGCACCAGTTTTCCATAAACTGACTCGGCAGTTCGACCGCATCCCACGGCACACCGCTGATACCGGAAACACCGGCGGTTTCGATGCGGGTCAGCATATGATGCAGGCCGTGACCGAACTCGTGGAACAGGGTGATCACTTCGTCATGGGTAAACAGCGCCGGTTTACCGTTCACCGGGCGGTTGAAGTTACAGGTCAGATAAGCGACCGGTTTTTGCAGCGAACCGTCGGCTTTGCGCATCTGGCCTACGCAGTCATCCATCCACGCCCCGCCGCGCTTGTTCTCACGGGCATACAGGTCGAGGTAGAAGCTGCCGCGCAGTTCGTTGTTCTCATCATACAGTTCGAAGAAACGCACATCAGGATGCCAGACATCAACATCTTTACGCTCTTTGGCGGTGATGCCGTAAATACGTTTCACCACTTCAAACAGGCCGTTAACCGCTTTGTTTTCCGGGAAGTACGGACGCAGTTGTTCGTCGCTGATGCTGTAGAGGTGCTGTTTCTGTTTTTCGCTGTAGTAAGCGATATCCCACGGCTGCAACTCATCCACACCAAATTCGGCTTTGGCGAAGGCACGCAGTTGCGCCAGCTCTTTTTCGCCCTGCGGACGCGCACGTTTTGCCAGATCGGTTAAGAAATCAAGCACCTGCTGCGGATTTTCTGCCATTTTAGTGGCAAGCGATTTGAAGGCGTAGTTTTCAAAACCCAGCAATTGCGCCAGTTCGTGACGCAGGGTGAGGATCTCTTCCATCACCTTGCTGTTGTCCCACTTACCGGCGTTCGGGCCTTGATCGGAGGCGCGTGTGCTGTAAGCGCGATACATCTCTTCGCGCAGAGACTGGTTGTCGCAGTAAGTCATTACCGGCAGGTAGCTTGGGATATCCAGCGTCAGCAGATAGCCTTCCAGTTCTTTCGCTTCGGCCTGGGCTTTTGCTGCAGCCAGCGCGCTTTCTGGCATACCCGCCAGCTCAGCTTCGTCGGTAACGAGTTTAGTCCAGCCCATCGTCGCATCGAGGACGTTGTTGCTGTACTGGTTGCCCAGCTCGGAGAGACGGGTGGCAATCTCGCCGTAGCGTTGCTGTTTCTCTTTCGGCAGACCGATGCCCGACAGTTCAAAATCACGCAGTGCGTTATCAACCGCTTTCTTCTGTGCCGTGTTCAGCGTGGCGTAATGATCGCCATCGCGCAGATCGCGATACGCTTTATACAGCCCTTCATGTTGCCCTACCCAGGTGCTGTATTCTGACAGCAGCGGCAGCGTTTGTTCGTAGGCTTCGCGCAGCTCCGGGCTATTTTTCACCGAGTTCAGGTGGCTGACCGGGGAGAAAATACGTCCCAGCACATCGTCCACTTCTGCCAGCGGTTGGCAGAGATTTTCCCAGGTGTACGGTGCCCCCTGCGCTACCACGCGCTCCACATTTTCGCGACAGTCGTTCAGCGCCTTAGTCACGGCAGGAACGACATGTTCCGGGAGAATTTTAGAAAACGGAGGCAATTCAAAGGGAGTCAGTAACGGATTCGTCATAGGTACAGTCCTGGTTAAATAGAGGGAACGAAACGCTCACAGGCGCTTTCGCCGGAGGCGACGCAGACGTCTTATCCGGCCTACGTTAATAGGCCGATGCCATCCGACGCGTAATGGGTAATAGCATGGGGTTAAGTGTAGTGAATTTCAATGAGAAACGTTACGCTTTCGCGGCGACGTCCTCTTTTCGGTATACTGTCCTGATATGCTTTTGTGCGCCCCAAATACGGGCCGATTTTTACTTACCGGAACACCTTTACCCATGCTCAGTTATCGCCACAGCTTTCACGCTGGCAACCACGCCGACGTCCTTAAACATACCGTTCAGAGCCTGATCATCGAGTCGCTGAAAGAGAAAGATAAACCGTTTCTCTATCTCGATACCCACGCAGGAGCCGGGCGTTATCAGTTAGGCAGCGAACATGCCGAGCGTACCGGCGAATATCTCGAAGGTATCGCCCGTATCTGGCAGCAGGACGATTTGCCCGCAGAACTGGAGCCGTACATCAATGTGGTAAAACACTTCAACCGTAGCGGACAGTTGCGTTACTACCCCGGTTCGCCGTTGATTGCCCGTCAGTTACTGCGTGAACAAGACAGCCTGCAACTGACCGAGCTACATCCGAGCGATTTCCCGTTGCTGCGTTCTGAATTTCAGAAAGACAGCCGTGCGCGCGTAGAAAAAGCCGACGGCTTCCTGCAACTGAAAGCAAAACTGCCGCCAGTTTCCCGTCGTGGCCTGATCCTTATCGACCCACCGTATGAAATGAAAACCGACTATCAGGCGGTGGTCAGCGGGATAGCAGAAGGCTACAAACGTTTCGCTACCGGCACTTACGCGTTGTGGTATCCAGTGGTGCTGCGCCAGCAAATTAAGCGCATGATCCACGACCTGGAAGCGACTGGCATTCGCAAAATTCTGCAAATTGAACTGGCGGTACTGCCAGACAGCGATCGCCGTGGCATGACCGCTTCCGGCATGATTGTGATTAACCCGCCGTGGAAGCTGGAACAGCAGATGAATAACGTGCTGCCGTGGCTGCACAGCAAACTGGTTCCGGCAGGCACCGGGCACGCCACCGTAAGCTGGATCGTGCCGGAGTAATTGCAGCCATTGCTGGCACCTATTACGTCTCGCGCTACAATCGCGGTAATCAACGATAAGGACACTCTGTCATGACTAAACACTATGATTACATCGCCATCGGCGGCGGCAGCGGCGGTATCGCCTCCATCAACCGCGCGGCTATGTACGGTCAGAAATGCGCGCTGATTGAAGCCAAAGAGCTGGGCGGCACCTGCGTGAATGTTGGCTGCGTGCCGAAAAAAGTGATGTGGCACGCGGCGCAAATCCGCGAAGCGATCCACATGTACGGCCCGGATTATGGCTTTGATACCACCATCAATAAGTTCAACTGGGAAACGTTGATCGCCAGCCGTACCGCCTATATCGACCGTATTCATACTTCCTATGAAAACGTACTCGGTAAAAATAACGTTGATGTAATCAAGGGCTTTGCTCGCTTCGTTGATGCCAGAACGCTGGAAGTTAACGGTGAAACCATTACGGCCGATCATATTCTGATCGCCACCGGTGGTCGTCCAAGCCACCCGGATATTCCGGGCGTGGAATACGGCATTGATTCCGATGGTTTCTTTGCCCTACCCGCTTTGCCAGAGCGTGTAGCGGTTGTTGGTGCGGGTTACATCGCCGTTGAACTGGCTGGCGTGATTAACGGCCTCGGCGCGAAGACGCATCTGTTTGTGCGTAAACACGCGCCGCTGCGCAGCTTTGACCCGATGATCTCTGAAACGCTGGTCGAAGTGATGAACGCCGAAGGCCCGCAGTTGCACACCAACGCCATCCCGAAAGCGGTAGTGAAAAATGCCGATGGCAGCCTGACGCTGGAGCTGGAAGATGGTCGCAGTGAAACGGTGGATTGCCTGATTTGGGCGATTGGTCGTGAGCCTGCCAATGACAACATCAACCTGGAAGCCGCTGGCGTAAAAACCAACGAAAAAGGCTATATCGTCGTCGATAAATATCAAAATACCAACGTTGAAGGTATTTACGCGGTGGGCGATAACACAGGCGCAGTGGAACTGACGCCGGTCGCGGTAGCGGCAGGTCGCCGTCTCTCTGAACGCCTGTTTAATAACAAGCCGGATGAGCATCTGGATTACAGCAACATTCCGACCGTGGTCTTCAGCCATCCACCGATTGGTACTGTTGGTTTAACGGAGCCGCAGGCGCGCGAGCAGTACGGCGACGATCAGGTGAAAGTGTATAAATCCTCTTTCACCGCGATGTATACCGCCGTCACCACTCACCGCCAGCCGTGCCGCATGAAGCTGGTGTGCGTTGGATCGGAAGAGAAGATTGTCGGTATTCACGGCATTGGTTTTGGCATGGACGAAATGTTGCAGGGCTTCGCGGTGGCGCTGAAGATGGGCGCAACCAAAAAAGACTTCGACAACACGGTTGCCATTCACCCGACGGCGGCAGAAGAGTTCGTGACAATGCGTTAAATGTTAAAGGGCAAAGAGTGGTGTGCTCTTTGCCCTTAGTTACGTTTCCGCTATCAGTTCAGAAGCTGAAGCAGAAAGCGGATCAGTTCCAGCAGCGCAATTAACGCCCCAAGAACGATGATTGCTTTATCAATCACCCGTTTTCTCCATGCGATGGAGTGAGAATGCATCCGCTTACTCATCCACTGCCTGTCACGGCGCATGTCCCATTGTTAGATGACGACTATCTCACTCCGGCCAGAGCATCAGTTAACGGCACCACCCGTACTTTTGACCAGGACTTTGAAAGCGTTTATGCGCATTGTCAGAGTGAAAATGTCTCAGAGCTAACTGGATAATCATACAGTACATACAGGTTATAAAACCAGCTCGTCCTTGCAATAGTTTCAGTATGGTATTAGCATTGATGCGTTAGATGATGACTATCTCACTCCAGCCAGAGCCACCAACTCAGGGCTGGAAAGTAAAAAACCGACGCAAAGTCGGTTTTTTTACATCCGGATTCGGACAAGGCTTAATATGACGATGACCCAGTGAAAGTATATAAATCGTCACTGCGATATATACCGAAGTGCCCCCTCCGCCAGCTGAAGAAATTGCTAATTCTTGCAATGTTAGCCACTGGCTAATAGTATTGAGCTGTTAGATAAGAGCTCTCTCACTCCAGCCAGAGCCACCAACTCTGGGCTGGAAAGTAAAAAACCGACGCAAAGTCGGTTTTTTTACGTCCTGATTCAGACCTCCTTTCGAATGAATAGCCAACTCAAAATTCACACCTATTACCTTCCTCTGCACCTACGCATCCGTTAAAACATATATGTTTTTGACTTATCCGCTTCGAAGAGAGACACTACCTGCAACAATCAGGAGCGCAATATGTCATTTCTGTTACCCATCCAATTGTTCAAAATTCTTGCTGATGAAACCCGTCTGGGCATCGTTTTACTGCTTAGCGAACTGGGAGAGTTATGCGTGTGTGATCTCTGTACTGCCCTGAATCAGTCGCAGCCCAAGATCTCACGCCACCTGGCATTGCTGAGGGAAAGCGGTTTATTGCTGGATCGCAAGCAAGGTAAGTGGGTTCATTACCGCCTATCGCCGCATATTCCAGCATGGGCGGCGAAAATTATTGATGAGGCCTGGCGATGTGAACAGGAAAAGGTTCAGGCGATTGTCCGCAACCTGGCTCGACAAAATTGTTCCGTAGACAGTAAGAACATTTGCAGTTAAAAAATTTAGCTAAACACATATGGATTTTCGTATGTGTTTTATCCGGGAGGCATTATGTTACTGGCAGGCGCTATCTTTGTCCTGACCATCGTATTGGTTATCTGGCAGCCGAAAGGTTTAAGCATCGGCTGGAGTGCGACGCTGGGCGCAATACTGGCGTTAGTTACAGGCGTGGTTCATCCGGGTGATATTCCGGTGGTGTGGAATATCGTCTGGAATGCAACCGCCGCATTTATTGCCGTCATTATCATCAGCCTGCTGCTGGATGAATCCGGCTTTTTCGAATGGGCGGCGCTGCACGTTTCACGCTGGGGCAATGGACGCGGTCGCCTGTTGTTTACCTGGATTGTCCTGCTCGGCGCCGCCGTTGCAGCTCTGTTTGCCAATGATGGCGCGGCGCTTATTTTAACGCCGATTGTCATCGCCATGCTGCTGGCGTTAGGGTTCAGCAAAGGCACTACGCTGGCGTTCGTGATGGCAGCCGGATTCATTGCCGATACCGCCAGCCTGCCGCTTATCGTCTCGAACCTGGTGAATATCGTTTCGGCAGATTTCTTTGGTCTTGGCTTTCGCGAATATGCTTCGGTAATGGTGCCGGTGGATATCGCCGCGATACTGGCTACGCTGGTGATGCTACATCTCTACTTTCGCAAAGACATTCCGCAGAACTACGATATGGCGCTGCTGAAAGCACCGGCAGAAGCAATTAAAGATCCCGCCACCTTCAAAACTGGCTGGGTTGTTTTACTGCTTCTGCTGGTGGGATTTTTCGTCCTGGAACCACTCGGCATTCCGGTAAGCGCCATTGCGGCGGTGGGTGCGCTGATTTTGTTTGTAGTCGCTAAACGCGGTCATGCTATCAATACGGGTAAAGTGCTGCGCGGTGCGCCCTGGCAGATTGTCATCTTCTCGCTCGGTATGTATCTGGTGGTTTATGGCCTGCGCAATGCCGGGTTAACGGAATATCTTTCTGGCGTACTCAACGTGCTGGCGGATAACGGCCTGTGGGCCGCGACGCTGGGCACCGGATTCCTCACCGCCTTCCTCTCTTCTATTATGAACAATATGCCGACGGTACTGGTTGGCGCGTTGTCCATTGATGGCAGCACGGCATCTGGCGTTATCAAAGAAGCGATGGTTTATGCCAACGTGATTGGCTGCGATTTGGGGCCGAAAATCACCCCAATTGGTAGCCTGGCGACGCTGCTCTGGCTGCACGTACTTTCGCAGAAGAATATGACGATTACCTGGGGATATTACTTCCGCACAGGGATTCTCATGACCCTGCCGGTACTGTTTGTAACGCTGGTGGCGCTGGTGCTACGCCTCTCTTTCACTTTGTAATGAGATACTGATATGAGCAACATTACCATTTATCACAACCCGGCCTGCGGCACGTCGCGTAATACGCTGGAGATGATCCGCAACAGCGGTACAGAACCGACCATTGTCTATTATCTGGAAAACCCACCGACGCGTGATGAGCTGGTAAAACTCATTGCTGATATGGGAATTTGTGTTCGCGCTCTGCTACGTAAAAACGTTGAACCGTATGAGGAACTGGGTCTGGCAGAAGATAAATTTACTGACGATCAGTTAACCGACTTTATGTTGCAACACCCGATTCTGATTAACCGCCCAATCGTGGTAACGCGGCTGGGAACCCGGCTGTGCCGTCCTTCGGAAGTGGTGCTGGAGATCCTGCCAGATACTCAGAAAGGGGCGTTTACCAAGGAAGACGGTGAGAAAGTGGTCGATGATTCGGGTCAACGATTAAAATAAACAAAGGGGGGTGGCTGTGCCCCCAATCTCTGACGAACGCGTATCATTTCTTACCGGATGCGAGATCGTGCAATCTCAGTAAATTGCGCTTCCTGCCCTCGAAGATAAATAGTTTCCATTTTAATAAATGGTTATCACCATAATGCTAATAATTAGCACTCCATGTAACATGAGATAAAAAATAAACTCATTATAATAATTAAATAAAGAACTAATATTACGAGGAGACGGATAATAACATCATATGTCAATGCTATCCGGGACTAATATTCAAGGATATAAATATCAGACAGGTTTACGTTACTATCAGGCATATCGCCTAAGAATCGGATGAAAACTATAAAGAAATATCTATTATGGTTTTAACATTTGTTGATAAGGATAGTAACATGAACAAGACAAAAGGTGCACTCATCTTCAGCCTTTCATTTTTTCTTGCCGCATGTAGTTCGATTCCGCAAAATATTAAAGGCAATAATCAACCTGATATTCAAAAAAGTTTTGTTGCTGTTCATAACCAACCGAATTTGTATGTTGGGCAACAGGCACGCTTTGGCGGTAAGGTTATCAACGTTATTAACGGCAAAACTGATACGTTGTTAGAAATCGCCGTATTACCGCTGGATAGCTATGCCAAACCTGACATTGAAGCCAACTATCAAGGTCGCCTGCTCGCCAGACAAAATGGCTTCCTTGACCCAGTGAACTATCGTAATCACTTTGTTACTGTTCTCGGCACAATTCAGGGCGAACAACCTGGATTTATCAATAAAGTCCCATATAACTTCGTTGACGTGAATGTACAAGGTATTCAGGTGTGGCATTTGAGAGAAGTGGTCAACACCACCTACAACCTGTGGGATTACGGCTACGGCGCATTCTGGCCTGAACCAGGCTGGGGCGCACCTTACTACACCAATGCGGTTAGCCAGGTAACACCAGAACTGGTGAAATAATTTAGTTTAAAGATGCAGATATTTTTCAAATATCTGCATCTTTAGTATGAATATTTATATATAACTATAATTATAATATCCTCTCTATTTATTACCTTTGGCACCTGATTATAAAGTTAATGTCCGCAACAGGAGTCGGTTATGTTTCTTATAATTACCAGGGATACAATGTTTTTCACCGCGATGAAAAATATTTTAAGTAGGGGTAATGTCGTTCATATACAGAACGAAGAGGAGATCGACTTAACATTGCATCAGAATGCCTTAGTGATTATTGATACATTAATGAACAATGTCTTTCATTCTTCAATACTCAACAAAATTGAACATCTGAAGCCTGTTCATGTCATTGTTTTCTCACCGTTTAATATTAAACGCTGTCTGGGAAAAGTCCCGGTAACTTTTGTCCAGAGAAATATTACGATTATTGACTTTGTCGCGCTGCTTAATGGCAGTTACTGTTCTGTGCCAGAAGCGGATGTGTCACTCTCATGCAAACAACATCAAGTTCTGACCTGCATTGCTAATCAAATGACGACAGAAGATATTCTGGGAAAATTAAAAATTTCGCTGAAAACATTCTACTGCCATAAACACAATATTATGATGATTCTCAACCTTAAGCGGATCAACGAACTGGTACGTCATCAACATATTGATTATCTGGTCTGAACTCGCCAGCTGATATTTATAAAGAGGCCCGGCGACCGCCAGACCTCCGCACAATTACGCTTTACGCAGTAACACCTTCCTGCGTCAATGCCGCAATCTGTTTACGCCATTGCGCTTGCTCCTGTTCGCCTTCTGTACGTTGACCATAGAGCTGCGCAATCTGCGTACCGTCATGGGCAAACAATTCCAGACTGGTTACGTAGCCATCGCTGGCGGGTTTACGAGTTACCCAGGTTTCAGCAATGCACTCCTCTAAAAGGTGAAGAGTAAACGTTGGGTTGAAAATATTCAGCCAGCCTTTCATCGGCACCACTTTTTCAACCACACCGGTGAAGATCTGTACGCAACCACGGTTGCCAACAAATACCATGATCTCATTACCATCTTGCTGGGCGGATTCCAGTATCTGCGCCAGCGCACTATTGGGTACTTTGCAGGCCAAATCGTCTGCCACCAGATTAAACGCCTGCTGGCGAGTCAGGTTGTGGCGCTTGAGCAACGTAAAAAACTGATGAACGTCGGTCATCGCCCGCCACTCTTGCTCGACCACACTGGCATCTACGTCGGTTTGTGCGGCAGTCGCATCAACGGCTTTTAACTCAAACGGCGTATTCTCTTCGACGATAAAACGCCCCAGAAGCTCGCTCCATGCCGCCATGTCGGTATTATCGGTGGCATAAACTTTCAGTAACGCATCGCCCTGATGATCAAAGAACTGAATACTCTGGCGTTCGCCGCGAGCCGTGGTTTCTTTTATATGGAAAACACTGTCCCACTGATTGAGAAACAGTCGTAAATCCAGCGCGCGCGGGTTGAGTATTAATCCGGCATGACCGTTCAAATGCTGGTTCGTGAAAGCACCTATCTGCTCATGAACAGCATATTCGTTCCGGCAAATGCATTTGGTTTCGCCAACGCTTTCCAGTGCTGCCAGAATTTCACGAATATTGCCACGCATCCGCCACGCATCGTGCGTGACGCGCGCAAATGCCAGTTCTGCTTCGCTAATATTCATTAAACCTGCGATGTCACGCGCGTACTTTCCGGGATTTTGTTCTTTTAACTCAAGCCAGCGTGTGTAGTGGTTCATTGTCTCTCTTCCTTCCAGATAAACGCCCCGAAATATCGGGGCAGATGATTACCATTGATAACTCACGAAAATTTTTCCGTTACGACCATCCTGCGGGATACCCTGCGGCGACCAGTACTCTTTATCGAAGGCGTTGCCCAGTACCAGAGTGGTGGTCATGCCTTTGAGCGCCTGCTGTCCTTGATAGCTAACGTAGAAATCATTCACGCCGTAGCCCGGTTGTTTACTGTAACTGCTGCTGACATGTGTTGAGCGATCGGCAAACGTACCGACCCAACCGACAGAGAAGCCACTATGGGCAATGGGAATATTCAGGGTGCTGGTAACAGTATCCGGGTTAATGCTGGAGATATATTCACCGGTATCGGTGTCTTTGCCACGGGTACGGTTATAGGCCACATCAAGGCTAAACAGATCAGTGGTATATTTCGTCATCACGTCCCAGCCCCAGATTTTGGCGTTCGGGACGTTATACGACATGGTCGTCGCCGCCGCGAAATTGACGGTCGTGGAGATGTAATCCTTCGCTTTGGTATCAAAGTAGCTGGCTTTAAATTCCAGGGCATCATTGGACAACATCAGGTCATCAAAACGCAGCCCAAAGCCGTACTCCTGAGTTTCGTTGGTTTCCGGACGCAAATTCGGGTTCGGCACCCAATAGTTGGTATAGAAGCGACCAATCGAGAAGTGCTTAGAATCGTTATACATTTCGCCCATCGTCGGGGCGCGGAATGCCTGCGCATACGAGCCAAATAACATCAGCCAGTTGGTCGGGTTGATAGTCATCCCCGCGCGAGATGACCATTTGTCGGCATCCACATCTTTGTAGCCGTCGCTGCTACCGCGATAACTGTCATAGCGGGTTCCGCCAAGCAGGGTAATCGGCAGATCGCGTAAGGTTATCTCATCTTGCAGCCAACCGGAGCTGAAATCGATTTTCGCTTGCGGGAACCCCGTCGTCGCACCGCCAGGATGCTGTTCCTGACGATAATACTCACCGCCATATGTCAGCAGGTGAGAGGCAAAACTATCGGCAAACAGAGTGGAACGGTTCTCCAGTTTGGCACCTTTTGTCGTCTGTTCACGATACTCGCCGGAACTCCCCGTGTTCTGCGCATTAATACGGACTTCCGACCAGTAAACTTTTGCATCGGCATTTAACCAGTCGTTGCCCAACGGAGCGAGTTTATAAGCAAGCTGCGCATCACGTTGAATCGTTGAGCGATCAACCATCGGGTTGCTGCTATCAGAAGCCTCAACGGTCTGCGGATTTTTTGGTTCACGCGCGTCGTTATTGTAATAACGCACTAACCCGCTCAGAGCCTGGGCAGAATCAATTTTCCAGGTTCCTTTCGCCAGCATGTTGTTGATAGCCTCGTCATTCGGCGCGGTTTCACCATTGCTCTGGCGTAAATCACCACGATCGCGGCTGGACCAGGCCACAATACCATCCAGATTTTCAGTTCGCCCAAACGCGCTCGCGCCTAATCCCAGGCTATGGTCTCCCGTGCCGCCAGTGCCAAAGACACGAAAACCACTGCTTTGTCCTTCCTGCAATAAATCTTTTGCATCGACCGTATCGTAGGAGATAACCCCTCCCAGCGCGCCACTGCCATACAGTAATGCCGAAGGACCACGGACAATCTCAACGCGTTTGATCAGCGCCGGATCGAGAAAAGTGCCATTCAGGTGTCCGGTATCCGTTCCCTGACGAACACCATCGACAAGAACCAGCACGCCGCGATGATCATAGCCACGCATATTTACATCCTGACCGTTGGTTCGTCCGGTACCATCCAGAGTAATTCCAGGAACATGGCGCAGCAGATCGGTGGCAGAAGTGGCCGTTTGGTTTTCAGGGACGGAAGTGTCGATAACGCTGACCATCATTGGCGCTTCGAAGGAACTGCGGGCATTCCCCGTTGCAGTAACAGTCATGGTTTCAGTAGCAAAAGCAATCGTCGGCAAGCTGGCGGAAACAGCCAAAGCCAACAAACTCAAGCGCAACGAGGTAAATTGCGGACGTGACATAGCGATTCTCCATGAGGAAAATAAAAAATGCTGGCTGCCTGGGTAAAAACCGGGGTGGCTGGCGAAAATAAATTTATTTACGATTCAATGCGATAGTATTAGCCAGGTGAGTTAATTGGCGTTTATATCCCGTGAAATTACCTGGTATTTCTGACAATTGCGCAAATACAAGCCCTCTTATCAGGCCGGGTGGTACACCACGTCTGAAGTGAAGAGTGCCGTGCGTTATCCCTCACGAAAGTTATAATTTCATTATCCATATGATCATATTTTGTTAAATACCAACTTGATAATGAGAATTATTATCGATCATTTTTTTATGATCAAGCTTTTTTTAACCGCTATTAACACACTAAACAGGGGGTTAAAGAATCTGTTTATCTCTCATCAACCGCAGCGTCCTTGTCACAATTCGTCCCACCGTGCCGTAACAAATCTTTGTCGTTAACTGCAATAATTTTTCTATTTTTTTGCCCTACAACCCGCGACATTGCTGGAGTTTCACCTTTTTCTCGCCCCGAAATTCAGCCGTTGCAAAGAACGTTAGCTGACGAATCATCTTGATAAAAATCAAAAATAAATACGCTTGTAACGCCATGCGTATTGAATCGGTGGTGGAATTTCATATATAACTCAAATGATAATCATGATCATTATCAATTTGATAAGAGTTCTCAATATGATGCCAAGGATCACCACCAGGCCGTGTCTTTGTTCCCCACTAACGTTATGCATTTCAGCCGTGGCCTCTGCCGCGAAGACCACGGTAAAACGAAGTTCCATGAAAAAACTGTTTATGGCAGTACTGGCTCTTAGCTGGGCTTTTAGCGCAACGGCGACCGAACGTATCGTGGTTGCTGGAGGGTCACTGACGGAACTGATCTACGCGATGGGTGCTGGTAACCGCGTGGTTGGTGTCGATGAAACAACATCTTATCCACCAGAAACCGCCAAACTGCCGCATATTGGTTACTGGAAACAACTAAGCAGCGAAGGCATTTTGTCACTTCGCCCGAATAGCGTAATTACCTGGCAGGATGCCGGGCCACAAATTGTGCTCGACCAACTACGGGCGCAGAAAGTCAACGTCGTCACCCTGCCGCGAGTGCCTGCCACCCTTGAGCAGATGTACGCCAACATTCGTCAACTGGCGAAAACGTTACAGGTTCCTGAACAAGGCGACGCGCTGGTGACACAGATCAACCAACGCCTGGAGCGAGTACAGCAAAACGTGGCGGCCAAAAAAGCCCCGGTTAAAGCGATGTTTATTCTCTCCGCAGGCGGCAGTGCGCCACAGGTTGCCGGTAAAGGCAGCGTCGCGGACGCCATTCTTTCGCTTGCCGGAGCAGAAAACGTCGCTACCCACCAGCAGTACAAAAGTTACAGCGCGGAATCGCTGATTGCGGCTAACCCTGAAGTGATTGTCGTCACCTCACAAATGGTCGATGGCGATATTAATCGGCTGCGTTCTATTGCCGGAATTACCCACACCGCCGCATGGAAAAACCAGCGCATTATCACCGTTGATCAAAACCTGATTCTGGGAATGGGCCCGCGTATTGCTGATGTCGTTGAGTCTTTACACCAGCAGCTTTGGCCGCAATAAACGGATTTAAATCAGACGTATGAACATGAAAAACACCCTGGATCTCACGCCACATTTTGCTTTAGACGGAGACCAGCCATTTAAAGACAGGCGCGCCATGATGCCATTTCGTGGAGCCATTCCGGTCGCCAAAGAACAACTGGCACAAACCTGGCAAGAGATGATCGGTCAAACGACTTCACCTCGTAAGCGACTGGTTTATCTGCATATTCCTTTTTGCGCGACACACTGCACGTTTTGTGGTTTTTATCAAAATCGTTTTAACGAAGATGCGTGCGCTCATTATACCGATGCCCTGATTCGAGAAATCGAGCTGGAGGCGGACAGTGTATTGCATCAGTCCGCGCCCATCCACGCAGTCTATTTCGGTGGTGGCACGCCTTCTGCGCTCTCTGCGCGCGATTTGTCCAGAATCATCACCACACTACGAGAGAAATTACCGCTGGCACCCGATTGTGAAATCACCATTGAAGGCCGGGTACTGAATTTTGACGCTGACCGAATCGACGCTTGCCTTGACGCAGGAGCAAATCGCTTTTCTATTGGTATTCAGTCATTTAACAGCAACATCCGCAAGAAAATGGCACGCACCTCTGATGGCCCAACCGCCATTGCATTTATGGAAAGCCTGGTCAAACGCGACCGTGCTGCGGTGGTGTGCGATCTGTTATTCGGCCTGCCAGGTCAGGATGCGCAAACCTGGGGAGAAGATCTGACTATTGCCCGCGATATCGGTCTCGATGGCGTTGATCTCTATGCGCTCAATGTCCTGCCCAACACGCCGCTGGGCAAAGCCGTGGAAAATGGGCGCACTACCGTGCCCTCTCCGGCAGAACGTCGCGATCTCTATCTGCAAGGGTGTGACTTCATGGACGATGCCGGCTGGCGCTGCATCAGTAACAGCCACTGGGGCCGTACCACACGCGAACGCAATCTCTATAACCTGCTGATTAAACAGGGAGCCGATTGTCTGGCCTTTGGTTCTGGCGCAGGCGGTTCGATTAATGGTTACTCCTGGATGAACGAACGCAACCTTCAGACCTGGCATGAATCCGTCGCGGCAGGCAAAAAACCGCTGATGATGATCATGCGTAACGCCGAACGTAACGCGCAGTGGCGTCATACCTTGCAGTCGGGCATTGAAACGGCGCGTGTATCACTGGACGAACTTACGCCACATGCCGAAAAACTCGCGCCGTTACTGGCTCAGTGGCACCAAAAAGGCTTAAGCCGCGATGCTTCAACTTGCCTGCGGCTGACTAATGAAGGTCGTTTCTGGGCAAGCAATATTTTGCAGTCTCTTAATGAACTGATTCAGGTACTTAATGCGCCAGCGATTGTGCGTGGAAAACCATAACAGGAGTGATTTATGAGCCATGTCTCGTTACAGGAATTTTTGAAAACGGAGCCAGACGGTACGCTGGAAGCGATCGCCGAACAATACAACACCACACTGCTGGAGGTAGTGAAAAATCTGCCCTCTCCGACGGTCGTGTCAGGCGATAAATTCGATACTGTCTGGGATACCGTCTGCGAATGGGGCAACGTCACCACGCTGGTGCATACTGCCGATGTGATCCTCGAATTTAGCGGCGAACTGCCTTCGGGTTTCCATCGTCACGGCTATTTCAACCTACGCGGAAAGCACGGCATGTCCGGGCATATCAAAGCAGAAAACTGCACACATATTGCCTTGATCGAACGTAAATTCATGGGCATGGACACCGCCTCTATTCTCTTTTTCAATAAGGAAGGCAGCGCCATGCTGAAAATCTTCCTCGGCAGGGATGACCATCGTCAGCTCCTGAGCGAACAAGTCAGCGCCTTCCATGCTCTGGCGGCATCTCTGAAGGAACATGCCTGATGACGCCGTGGCTACTCTTTGGCGCAGGCGGAAAGGGAGTTGGAGCCAGAACGCTTGCACTGGCGCTGGCGGAACAACGTCCGGTCGTTGCTGTCGTTCGTCATGCCGATGCAGCCAAGAAACTGGCACAACAAGGTGTGCAGGTTTTTACAGGCGACGCCTGTGATGCCAGCGTAGTTGCGGCTGCTTGCCGCGCAGCTGGCCCGGATGCGCTTCTCATCTCAACAATGGGAGGAGCTCAGGATTATCTGGCGCACAGAACAGTGATTGATGAGGCCGAAAAGGCTGGCATCAGTCGCATGATTCTGGTGACCTCTTTGGGATGCGGCGATAGCTGGCCGTTTTTATCAGATCGCGCCAAAGCCGCGTTTGGTCAGGCGGTACGGGAAAAAACGCTGGCGGAAAGCTGGCTGCAAACCAGCCAACTTGACTACGCCATTCTCCGTCCAGGCGGTCTGCTTGATGGCGCAGCAACGGGCAAAGCGTTACGGATACAAAATCAGGAATGTCATGGTTTTGTCCGCCGTGCCGATGTCGCTACACATATTGCTGAACTGGCCAGTCAGCCGACACTCAACAAGCAGATCTACAGTCTGATTGAACCAGATCTGAAACCGGCGTAATCCCCTCCCGGCGCGGAATATCCGCGCCGTAATGTCGTAATGGAGTTTTGCGTGCTCAAGGATTCATTGTCTTCCGCCAGTGTCTTTATGGGGCTATCACTCTTATTGCTTGCCCTGGTGCTGTTCGGCGCCAGTCAGGGAGCGTTAAAGATCAGTTTTGATGCCCTTTTTGATGAGGAATACCGCGATATCTGGCTGAATATTCGCCTGCCTCGCGTTTTACTGGCAGTGCTGGTAGGCGCAGCGTTGGCAACCGCCGGGGTGATTATGCAGGGGCTTTTTCGCAACCCCATGGCTGACCCTGGATTACTCGGCGTCAGTAGCGGTTCGGCATTAATGGTTGGCGTTGCTATTGTGCTGCCCTTTTCCTTCCCGGTGATGCTGGTGCTCTATGAGCAAATGGTATTTGCCATCGCCGGTAGTTTAGTGGTCTGCACCATCATTTTTCTCATCACGCAGCGCCATCGCGATGGCAGCATGATGCAATTGTTACTGGCCGGGATCGCCATCAACGCCCTGTGCGGTGCGGCGATTGGCGTACTGAGCTATATCGGCGATGAACAGCAGCTACGACAACTCACACTGTGGATGATGGGCAATCTTGGACAGGCGCAATGGCCGACGTTATTGGTCGCCAGTTCATTCATTCTGCCAGCCATTATCGCGACAACCTGTCTCGCCGGAACGCTAAATTTGCTGCAACTTGGTGATGAAGAAGCCCACTACCTCGGCGTGAACGTTAAACGTAAACGCCAGCAATTACTGTTGATTAGCTCACTGCTTGTTGGCGCTGCCGTATCGGTAAGTGGAATTATCGGTTTTATAGGCCTGGTGATCCCACATCTGATTCGCATGACGACCGGGGCAAATCACCGCTGGTTAATCCCTTGTTCCGCCCTCGCCGGCGCCTGTTTATTGCTGATGGCAGACACACTTGCCCGCACGCTAGTACAGCCAGCAGAAATGCCCGTGGGATTATTAACCAGCCTGCTTGGCGGCCCTTATTTTATGTGGTTGATTCTGCGCAACCGGAGGATCACATGATCAGCGCCCAGAACCTGGTTTATAGCCTTCAGGGACGGCGTCTGACTGACAATGTCTCGCTGACTTTTCCCGGCGGAGAAATTGTTGCCATTCTCGGCCCTAATGGCGCGGGAAAATCCACGTTGCTTCGCCAGCTAACCGGCTATCTTCAACCAGATAGCGGCGAATGCCGGTTGTTTAATAAGCCATTAAATGAATGGTCAATCACCGAACTAGCGAAACACCGGGCCGTGATGCGTCAAAATAGCCACATGGCGTTTCCATTCAGCGTAAAGGAAGTGATCCAGATGGGGCGGCATCCACATCGTACCGGCAATCAGAGCGGTGAAACGGTGCAGATTATGGCGTTATGCGACTGTCAGGCACTCGCTAACCGCGACTACCGGCAATTATCCGGCGGTGAACAACAGCGTGTGCAATTGGCTCGCCTGCTGGTGCAACTCTGGGAACCAGTCCCCTCACCGAAATGGTTATTTCTTGATGAACCAACGTCGGCGCTGGATATTCACCATCAACAACATCTGTTTCGTTTATTACGCCAGTTGGTTCGCGAACGGCAATTTAACGTCTGCTGCGTATTGCACGATCTTAATCTTGCAGCCCGTTATGCTGACCGTGTTGTTTTGATGCAAAAAGGAAAGGTTGTTGCAAATGGCAAACCGCAGGACGTATTGACACAGCAGGCGCTGACAATGCTCTATGGCGCGGATATTACCGTGCTAAAAGATCCGGCTAACCATTCACCACTGATCGTCCTCGATCATTAAAACCAACAGGAGTACCGCTCTGGTACTCCTGCCGAATAAATAACGATACAGATTAGCTAATTGAAACGCCTTTCACCCCTGCCATGCCTTTTAATAATCGCAACAGCTCTTCTATCGATGTCGTGGCATGAAGCTGGATATCAATAGAAACCACTTCATGATCTTCATTTTCCTGCAACGAAACTAAATCTGTTTTTATTTTTTGCTGCTTAAACCAGTCGAGCATTGATACCGTATTACCGTTCACTAACGTCAGCTGTAAATGGTAATTTTTGTTCATCAGGCGGAAGGTTAATTGATGGAAGACTTCCAGCACCAGCAAGGTCATCACGGAACCGTAAATCCCCAGTTCATACATGCCGCTACCAATCACCATACCGATGGCTGCCGTTACCCAAATATCCGCAGCGGTCGTTAAACCGACAATATTTTGATTGCGAACGAGGATGTTCCCCGCACCGATAAATCCGACGCCAGTGACGACCTGAGCGGCAATACGGCTGGGATCAAGACCGACATGATCCAAGGCCAGCACATCAGCAAAACCATATTTCGACACAATCATGAACAGCGCGCTGCCCATACCAATCAAGACATGTGTGCGTAACCCGGCTCCTTTGCCGCGCATTTGCCTTTCCATGCCAATAGCACCACAAGCAATTGCGGTCAGGATCAAACGAATAATAAATTCGGTAGTCATATAAAAACGCAAAAAGGAGCAGCAAGATGGCTCGGCTTGCTACTCCTTTTTGCTTTATTCCTGTTAATTCGGCAGGACATTTGCCAATTTATCTTTAAAGGTATACAAATTTTTCTGCGGATTTTTCTTACAATATTCAATCACTTTAGGAATCTGAGTCAGGTCGGTTTCATTTAAGGTTACAGTATCGCCACCTTTATAAACCGTTTCTTCATGCAGCATCCACCATGCAACAGGTGTCATCGCTTTCGGATTCAGGTCAATAAATTCCTGACAAGTCATATCTTTAGCAGATTCATTAGCCGCCAGCGCAGATTGCGCATTAACCAGTGACAGTGCCGCTACAGCGCCAACGAAAACAATGGCTTTACGTAGAGATGCAATATTCATTTTACAACCCATTCAATAAATAATTGATATATGAACAGGAGGATTACCTGCTTTATAAACAAGATATTCCGGCCTGTTCAATATTTAAGGAAATACGATGTAACGCATTCCCGTAATTACATATCTTTCTTAATTTTGTCCCATTCGCCTTTAACTTTATCTTTAAAGCTGGCTTTTTTATCCTGAGTACAAGCCTGAACGATAGCTGGGGTTACGGTTGCAATACCCTGAACATCTAAAACCGCATCTTCTGGTTTATCTTTGTTGTTCAGTGCTTCAGCAAAACCAACTGCAGTTGGCTGGAAGGATTCGTCCACAGCCAGGAAATCTTCACAGGTCCAGGAGTTGACCGGTTTTTTATTGTCAGCTGCTTTTTGTGCATCCGCTGCATTGCTCACTACTGGCAGAAGAAGCAGACCACCAAGAATAACGCCTAATACTTTTTTCATCGTAATATCCTCAACTATAAAGTGAAAGAGCCGTCACGAATCAATTTCGACATTGAGGTTATAACCTGGTTTTCTGGGTATGTCATGTTGAGACAAAATATCAAAATCAGATATTTTTATTCTAATACAATAGGTTACATGGTCATCACGCACGGTAATTAGGAAATTTTTATTAAATCAACTGCATTCTCAGATGCATTTTTGGCATAGATTGATAGCAGGGGTTTTCCTTCTTAAATTTATAGGGTGGTTCTATGTTATATATAGATAAGGCAACAATTTTGAAGTTTGATCTGGATATGCTTAAGAAGCATCGTAGAGCGATCCAGTTTATTGCTGTACTGCTATTCATCGTCGGTTTACTGTGTATCAGTTTCCCGTTTGTTTCTGGTGATATTCTAAGCACGGTAGTTGGCGTATTATTAATCTGCTCGGGTATCGCACTTATTGTTGGATTATTCAGCAACCGCAGTCATAATTTCTGGCCTGTATTATCGGGGTTCCTCGTGGCTGTAGCCTATTTATTGATCGGCTATTTCTTTATCCGCGCACCGGAACTAGGGATTTTCGCCATTGCAGCGTTTATTGCGGGTCTGTTCTGCGTCGCAGGGGTTATTCGCCTGATGAGCTGGTATCGTCAGCGTTCAATGAAAGGTAGCTGGCTACAACTCGTTATTGGTGTGCTGGATATCGTCATTGCCTGGATATTCCTTGGCGCAACACCGATGGTTTCTGTGACATTGGTATCTACCCTGGTAGGGATCGAACTCATATTTAGCGCCGCCAGCCTGTTCAGTTTTGCTAGTTTGTTCGTTAAAAAATAATAACTAGCCGACGTATCTCCGCTCTATTTTTTAGCCTGCCTCATAGTTACGCACAATGATTATGAGGCAGCTAACACCTACACCACCGCATGGCTACCTTGATAAAACACGTACTATCATTGAAATAAATCGCGCACAGCGATTAAATCAACTATCTGAAATTTTTGTTTTTTTTATTTATTTCACGGCGAATTAGCCATTTCAAACATTATCATGGCTGATATTTTTCGTTGTCAGGTTTAATGTTTTAGAAGTGCTGTGAGAAAGTGAACTGAAGGTTCCATAAACATCGATGCTATGGGTAGATAAACAAATATTCCAGAGTTTATTTTTTCACTATCAATGCACTAAAAGAAAGCTGGCAATCCAATTGCCAGCTTAAATAGAAACAAGGAGACTCAATATTTAAATCGGATTACGCTTTAACTTTAGTAATATTCTTCAGAGATCACAAATGGATTATTTATAACTTATTCTTGGGTAGAAGTCCGCAGCGTGTTAATGTTTTGTTTATTAATTACAAATCAATAACAACCAGGAATCTTACCTAGGATCAATATATGGACCAGATGATGGCTAAATCTGAAGTTTTGATTAGTGTTAATAGACGTATTAGTTCACGAAGGGCAAGGTTCTTATAGGCGTTTACTATATTGAACACCATATTCGGACATGGATGTAAATAATGAAAGGGACAACATGTTCGAAACGATAACGGCTAAGGAGCAAGTTATGATTTTTCTCATGACGAAGGATTCTTTTCTTTTACAGGGCTTTTTGCAGTTGAAAGATAATCACGAAATGATAAAAATCAATTCCCTGTCAGAGCTCAAAAGCATAGGCAACAAACCATTCAAGGTGATCATTGATACCTATCATAATCATATCCTTGATGAAGAAGCTATTAAGTTTCTTGAGAAATTAGATGCCGAAAGAATCATTGTTCTGGCACCTTATCACATCAGTAAACTGAAAAGTCAGTCGCCTATTTATTTTATCAGCCGCAAAGAAAGTATTAAAAACCTGATTGATATTACTTATGGAAAACACTTACCCCATAAGAATTCTCAATTATGTTTCTCGCATAATCAATTCAAAATTATGCAACTGATTCTGAAAAACAAAAATGAAAGTAATATCACATCAACACTGAATATTTCGCAGCAAACGTTAAAGATCCAGAAATTCAATATCATGTACAAGCTGAAACTGAGACGTATGAGCGACATCGTGACTCTGGGAATTTCTTCTTATTTTTAATAAGGAGCCGATGTGACCCAGCGATAATTGTCTGAAATTAATGGCTGGCATGACGAGGGATGCAAATGCTGACTCCATTACTCCCGGTGATAACCCAAGGAGAAGCGAAAACGAACTTATTCCCCTGGTTTATGTATCCACCAGTAGAAACCTTCGTTGCCCGGATGCAGACAGAGACTGTCGGCAGAACGGCAACATTTTTTTTGCCATTAACGTCACAATATTGGTCACTCTGCCTACATGCTTCCTCGCTGGCTTACAACCTCATGACTTGCATTATGCCGCTGGTCTGTAAATCCCTCATACCTCACCCCACGCGTAATTCAAAGAACCGTTATTTCTCACGAGTTTTCAGGGACTAAAATGAACAGAAAAAGAATACTGTTAATACCGTTGTTATTCTGCGGCGCGATGCTCACCGCCTGCGATGACAAATCGACGGAAAATGCCGCCGCCATGACACCTGAAGTGAGTGTGGTGACACTCTCTCCCGGTTCGGTCAATGTGATGAGCGAACTGCCCGGCAGAACAGTTCCTTATGAAGTTGCTGAGATACGTCCCCAGGTGGGCGGCATTATCATTAAACGCAACTTTATCGAAGGCGATAAAGTTAACCAGGGCGACTCGCTGTATCAGATTGATCCTGCACCCTTACAGGCAGAGCTGAACTCTGCCAAAGGTTCGCTGGCGAAAGCTCTCTCCACCGCCAGCAATGCCCGCATCACCTTTAACCGCCAGGCATCGTTGCTGAAGACCAACTACGTTAGCCGTCAGGATTACGACACCGCGCGCACCCAACTGAATGAGGCAGAAGCCAATGTCACCGTCGCCAAAGCGGCTGTTGAGCAGGCGACGATCAATCTGCAATACGCGAATGTCACCTCGCCGATTACGGGCGTCAGCGGAAAATCGTCGGTAACCGTCGGCGCATTAGTTACTGCTAATCAAGCTGATTCCCTGGTCACTGTGCAGCGTCTGGATCCGATTTATGTCGATCTCACGCAGTCGGTGCAGGATTTTTTGCGCATGAAAGAAGAGGTCGCCAGTGGGCAGATCAAGCAGGTTCAGGGCAGTACGCCTGTGCAGCTTAATCTGGAAAATGGCAAACGTTACAGCCAGACCGGCACGCTGAAATTTTCCGACCCGACAGTAGATGAAACCACGGGTTCCGTCACGTTGCGCGCGATCTTCCCCAATCCAAATGGTGACTTACTGCCAGGCATGTACGTCACAGCGTTAGTGGATGAAGGTAGTCGCCAGAATGTGTTACTGGTGCCGCAGGAAGGCGTTACTCACAACGCTCAGGGTAAAGCGACGGCACTCATTCTGGATAAAGACGATGTCGTGCAGTTACGCGAAATTAACGCTACCAAAGCTATCGGAAATCAGTGGGTTGTTACCTCTGGTTTGCAAGCTGGCGATCGGGTGATCGTTTCCGGTTTGCAACGCATACATCCGGGTATCAAAGCACGCGCAATTTCCTCCAGCCAGGAAAACGCCAGCACCGAATCGAAACAATAACGTTGCAGGCTTAAGGGGACTTTCATGGCTAACTATTTTATTGATCGCCCGGTTTTTGCCTGGGTACTTGCCATTATTTTGATGCTCGCAGGCGGTCTGGCGATCATGAACTTACCGGTTGCGCAGTATCCGCAGATTGCGCCGCCGACCATCACCGTCAGCGCCACCTATCCGGGTGCTGATGCGCAAACAGTAGAAGACTCGGTCACTCAGGTGATTGAGCAAAATATGAATGGGCTTGATGGCCTGATGTATATGTCATCAACCAGCGATGCAGCAGGTAATGCATCCATCACCCTGACCTTTGAGACGGGAACATCGCCCGATATCGCGCAGGTTCAGGTACAAAATAAACTGCAACTCGCCATGCCATCGCTCCCCGAAGCGGTACAGCAACAAGGAATTAGCGTCAATAAATCGAGCAGCAATATCCTGATGGTGGCAGCGTTTATCTCTGATAACGGCAGCCTCAACCAGTACGACATCGCGGACTATGTGGCGTCTAATATTAAAGACCCTCTAAGCCGTACCGCAGGCGTCGGTAGCGTACAGCTCTTTGGTTCAGAGTACGCCATGCGTATCTGGCTGGATCCGCAAAAACTCAATAAATACAATCTCGTTCCTTCTGATGTTATTTCCCAAATCAAAGTACAAAACAACCAGATTTCCGGCGGTCAACTGGGGGGGATGCCACAGGCGGCAGACCAGCAACTGAACGCCTCAATCATTGTGCAGACGCGTCTACAAACGCCGGAAGAATTTGGCAAAATCCTGCTAAAAGTTCAGCAAGATGGTTCGCAAGTATTGCTGCGCGACGTTGCTCGCGTCGAGCTGGGGGCGGAAGATTATTCCACCGTGGCGCGCTATAACGGCAAACCTGCTGCCGGTATCGCCATCAAACTGGCTACCGGGGCAAACGCGCTCGATACCTCGCGGGCAGTAAAAGCAGAACTCAACCGCTTATCAGCCTATTTCCCCGCCAGCCTGAAGACGGTTTATCCTTACGACACCACACCGTTTATCCAAATTTCAATTCAGGAAGTTTTCAAAACGCTGGTTGAGGCGATCATCCTCGTCTT
Source organism: Escherichia sp. MOD1-EC6842 (assembly GCF_002965705.1). Classification (NCBI taxonomy): domain Bacteria; kingdom Pseudomonadati; phylum Pseudomonadota; class Gammaproteobacteria; order Enterobacterales; family Enterobacteriaceae; genus Escherichia; species Escherichia sp. MOD1-EC6842. Next base: position 185,464 of record NZ_PTRF01000008.1, read on the forward strand.
CCTGGTCATGTACCTGTTTTTACAAAACATTCGCGCTACGATTATCCCGACTATCGCCGTGCCGGTGGTTATTCTCGGTACGTTCGCGATTTTGTCGGCGGTCGGTTTTACCATCAACACCCTCACCATGTTCGGGATGGTGTTAGCTATAGGGCTTCTGGTAGATGACGCCATCGTGGTGGTGGAAAACGTCGAGCGCGTGATAGCGGAAGATAAACTGCCGCCGCAGGAAGCGACGCATAAATCGATGGGGCAAATCCAGCGTGCGTTGGTCGGGATTGCCGTTGTTCTGTCCGCCGTGTTTATGCCAATGGCCTTTATGAGCGGCGCGACCGGGGAAATTTATCGCCAGTTCTCCATTACGCTGATTTCATCCATGTTGCTTTCGGTGTTTGTGGCGATGAGCCTGACCCCGGCACTTTGCGCCACCATTCTGAAAGCCGCACCGGAAGGTGGTCACAAACCGAACGCCTTGTTCGAACGCTTCAACCATCTGTTTGAAAAATCGACTCAACACTATACCGACAGCACCCGCTCACTGCTGCGTTGCACTGGTCGTTACATGGTGGTTTACCTGCTGATTTGTGCGGGGATGGCGGTGCTGTTCCTGCGTACACCGACCTCTTTCTTACCGGAAGAGGATCAGGGGGTCTTTATGACCACCGCGCAGTTACCGTCAGGTTCCACCATGGTTAACACCACGAAAGTGCTGCAACAGGTGACAGATTACTATCTGACAAAAGAGAAAAATAATGTCCAGTCGGTGTTTACCGTTGGCGGCTTTGGCTTCAGCGGTCAGGGGCAAAACAACGGTCTGGCGTTTATCAGCCTCAAGCCGTGGTCTGAACGTGTCGGCGAGGAAAACTCAGTGACCGCAATCATTCAGCGGGCAATGGTGGCTCTGAGCAGTATCAATAAAGCGATGATTTTCCCGTTCAACTTACCTGCGGTAGCGGAGCTGGGTACAGCATCAGGTTTTGATATGGAACTACTGGACAACGGCAACCTGGGGCACGAAAAGCTGACCCAGGCGAGAAACGAGTTGTTGTCGCTGGCAGCACAATCACCCGATCAGGTAACAGCGGTTCGCCCGAACGGCCTGGAAGATACACCGATGTTCAAAGTGAACGTCAACGCCGCGAAAGCCGAAGCGATGGGCGTGGAACTGTCTGATATCAACCAGACCCTCTCTACCGCCTTCGGCAGTAGCTACGTCAATGACTTCCTCAATCAGGGGCGTGTGAAAAAAGTGTATGTCCAGGCAGGAACGCCGTTCCGTATGCTGCCGGACAACATCAACCAATGGTATGTACGCAACGCCTCTGGCACGATGGCGCCGCTTTCTGCCTATTCTTCAACAGAATGGACCTACGGTTCGCCGCGACTGGAACGTTACAACGGCATTCCGTCGATGGAGATTTTAGGGGAAGCCGCTGCCGGGAAAAGTACCGGTGACGCAATGAAATTTATGGCGGATCTGGTCGCTAAACTTCCGGCGGGCGTCGGCTACTCCTGGACCGGGTTGTCATATCAGGAAGCGTTATCATCCAACCAGGCTCCCGCACTGTATGCCATTTCACTGGTCGTGGTGTTCCTCGCCCTCGCCGCGCTGTATGAAAGCTGGTCAATTCCGTTCTCGGTGATGTTAGTTGTACCGTTGGGTGTCATTGGTGCATTACTGGCAACTGACCTGCGCGGCTTAAGCAATGACGTCTACTTTCAGGTCGGATTGCTGACCACCATCGGGCTTTCCGCCAAGAACGCCATCCTGATCGTCGAATTTGCGGTTGAGATGATGCAGAAAGAAGGCAAAACACCGGTAGAAGCGATTATCGAAGCGGCGCGGATGCGTTTACGCCCAATCCTCATGACCTCTCTGGCCTTTATTCTCGGCGTACTGCCGCTGGTTATCAGTCATGGCGCAGGTTCCGGCGCACAAAACGCGGTAGGTACAGGCGTTATGGGGGGGATGTTTGCAGCAACTGTGCTGGCAATTTACTTCGTTCCCGTCTTTTTTGTCGTTGTGGAACATCTCTTTGCCCGCTTTAAAAAAGCGTAACGTATGAATGAGAGTAAGGTTGAACATGAGCGTTCAGCCTTACTCTTTCCTCGCAACCACTCACTACTCAACAACCAGCTAATCGTGAGGAATACCAGACTTAACAAACAGCAGTGAAAGTAGAAACCACTCCAGCCATTGGTCATCAATTTGAACAGCACAATACAGACCAGCATTCCCGTAATTATATGAATTGTTAGCTTAATAATCCCAAACATGCCGCGTCTTTTCCTCCTGAAAATACTAATACCCGTTTGCGAACTGCCAAAGAGAACTTGCCGTTGGTTCCGGCAGAGATAATCAGGAAAGATTTTTACATGCAGCGACTGTGAGATCCTGACCAATACCCAAATGAGATATGCAATCAGGAGAAGGTTCCCGGCGAATGCTGTGCAAACTGATGTGGTGTGACGCCATAATATTGTCGAAATGTATTTATAAAGTACGACGTACTGCTATACCCACATTTTTCAGCAATGGTATGTAGAGGAACTTGCCGTAACTCAAGTAGTCTTCTGGCCATCGACATCCTCGAGGCGAGTAATATTTTACTGAAGCAAGTATTTTCTTCCTGCAACTTTTTTTTGATTAAGCTCTCACTGGTATACATTGTTTCTGCGATATCACGCAGATACCAACGCCTGGCTATATCAAAGCTAATAATACGTTCAACTTTCCCCGATACAGTGCTGATACTGTTAAAAAGTAAAGGGATAAGCTCTTTCTTATGAGAAAACATTGATAAGCAGGAAAGATAGAGCATATTGCTCAATATAGGAGAATTTACAGCGGATTTAGCAAAACTATCAAAAATCGCTATCACCAGAGGCATTGGCGGTTCTGGGTTAATTAATAAACGATTTTTGTTATGTAGCCCCAAATTATGTGGTGCCTGACGAATATTTTGTAAGTAATGACAAACCGTCAGCTCATCGATATCCAAACGTCGCGTATCATGTGAACAAAACGAAAAATCGTCTGCCAAATTTTTCTCCAGTAGTAGAATACTCGCTTTGTTCAACGATATTTTTTGCTGTTCATGATAAATATCAAACGAACGGCAGGCGAGGATCACCGAGCAAACATGAGCCATGACTATCCCTTATATTCCATTACTGCGATTATTTCAATTTCAGTATACTGATGAAATGATGCCTGACTGTTCTTCAGGACTAAAACTGCCATATTTAGTAGGATCATACTTTACCTATTACGCAAATTTGCATAACAGTTAATTAGAAATAAGTAAATACAATAATAATATATTTTTAAAAATCGTATAGCCTATGTTTATAAAAATTTGGCTGATCTTATCTCCAGCAAACGTTATATTTAACTTACTGAGAGCACAAAAGTTTCCCGTGCCAACAGGGAGTGTTATAACGGTTTATTAGTCTGGAGACGGCAGACTATCCTCTTCCCGGTCCCCTATGCCGGGTTTTTTTTATGTTCGGGCAGACGTTGTAATCTTATTCTTACAGCCGAACTCTAAAATTTTCTTCTGTAACAAGTCTTGTCATTGAGTCGCCATTGAACTTTCCTTGTGCTATTTGTTCCTGATACTCTGTGGGTGTCATCCCATAATAATTTCGAAAAACGTAAATAAAATATGACATGCTGTTATAGCCACAGGACATTGCCACGCGTTTTATTGGAATACCAGGCATTACAACAAGTTGTAATGCACGCTGCATTCTACATGCGGTGAGCAGTTGTGAATAAGACGTATCTTCTTCACGCAATTTTTTCTTTAACAGACTCTGACTCATCAGTAACTCGTTGGCGATCTGTGATAATGTCCATTGATGAGCGATATTATTGTTGATAACTGTACAAACTCGCGTGCGCGTATTGGGATGTAATATGTTCACCAGTAGCGGTATAAACTGCTCATCCTCAAGAAAAACGGACAATAATGCAAATATTAATGCTCTTTTGCGCAATACCTCACCATAGCGGAGATTAGTTTGCTGCGAGAGTTGCATAACTTCCTGAAAAAATGGAATTTCTCTGGCACAGTGGTGAATAATTAACGAAGGTACTTTTTTATGAGCATGAAAATTTAACGCCTCCTCCTTGAGAATCTGGAGGAATAATGAAAGCGTTTCCTTCGTGACAAATACTATATTTTCTAAGGAATTAGAAACTAAAACATGATTTGCATCCGCGCAGACCAAATCACCGCCATTAAAATAGCGATATTCACCATCAGCCATGGTGAGAATATATTTATGTCTTGCGTACGCAATGAGACAAGTGCCATGTTGTGATTGCATAGTTGACTTAATATAACATAAACATATTACTGTTTATTAATGTAGCACGCATTATATCTAAGTCAAATTTACTGGCATATAAATTTAAACGAAGCGGTGAGAAAAATGATAATGAGTGGAATAAATTACGCAGAATTATGGTGTTTATAATACAAAAAATGAATAGATAAAAATGCAAGATAATGAATACCAGGCGAATAATACCTTAAGGTGATATTTCACTTATATCATTATAATTTATAAACATTCATACATTATACAACTTAATAACAATATGAATATAAACCAATATTTCCGGGTTATATTCTGGTCGAACTCTCAGCCCCGGCTTGCTAGCCGGGGCTGAGATTCCTTATAACATCCTGTTATCAGGTATGTTTAAAGCTGTTCTGCTGGGCAATACCCTGCAGTTTCGGGTGATCGCTGAGATATTTCAGGGAGGCTTTGTAGTCTTCCAGCAACAGTTCAGCGAA
>NZ_PTRF01000009.1:0-184303 GCF_002965705.1 Escherichia sp. MOD1-EC6842
CGGGTCGTTAGCTCAGTTGGTAGAGCAGTTGACTTTTAATCAATTGGTCGCAGGTTCGAATCCTGCACGACCCACCAATGTAAAAAAGCGCCCTAAAGGCGCTTTTTTGCTATCTGCGATATTCAAAGATTCGAACCTGCAGCAGGTTCGAGTTGAGCGCAGCGAAACAACGGAGCCGCTTGCGGCGACGACCCGAAGGGCGAGCGAAGCGAGTCATCCTGCACGACCCACCAATGTAAAAAAGCGCCCTAAAGGCGCTTTTTTGCTATGTGCGATTTGCGAAATTGCCAGATTCGCTTCGCTTATCAGACCTACAATTTCCGGCAATCTCCCCCTCGCCTACTGTCTCAATGCTGCCAACAGCTTAACCATCGCGGGCGTCACCTGCTGCGTTTCATAAACAATATATAAATCTGCCGGGATGCGCTCTTTGAGCGGACGGAAAATGACACCAGGCCAGTTCATCTGTGCATAGCTGTCTGCTATCAATGTGATACCAATGCCCATACTGATCATGGCCAGCACCGTTTGTGGTTCATTAACTTCGCGAATAACAACCGGTGAAAAACCCGTCTGCTGACAAACGCGCTGCAAAAATTCCCAGTCAGTGTACACGGGCGGCATTGTGACAAAATACTCGTCACGTAGTGCTTCCAGCGGAACGTCGGAATATGATGAGAGGTGATGCTCTTCAGGCATCGCTACCAGAAACGCCGATTCATGCAAGCGTAAGCTGGTAAAATCTTCCGGTGGTTCTGTCGCCATTCGCCAGATCCCGGCATCGAGTTCGCGGCGCTCCAACAGCGCCATTTGCATCGCAGGCATCTTTTCGCGAAACAGTACTTCAACGTTGGGGTTTTCCCTAAGGAATCGCCGCATAACTGGCCGCATCCGTCCCCACATTGCCGTTCCGACCACACCGAGTTCAATCCGCCCTGCTTCTCCCCGGCCTATTTGTTCAATCCGAGCCAACACCTGATTTGCATTCATCAGCAACCGGCGCGATTCTTCCATCAAGATTTTGCCCGCGTGTGTCAGGGCGACGCTGCGCGAATGACGAATAAAAAGCTGTGTGCCAAGTTGATTTTCCAGCTCTTTAATATGAATACTGAGCGGAGGCTGAGACATATTTAAACGCGCCGCTGCGCGGCCAAAATGTAACTCTTCCGCTACAGCAAGAAAATAACGGAGCAACTTAAGGTCTGTTCTGTAAATGCGTTCCATAATTAAATGCTCCGTTTAATAAAAATATCTTATTAAATTATCACGGCATAAAGTATTTCACCACCAGATAACCTACATACATAAACACAATAGATAATATACCCGGCAATACATTTGGCACGGGAATAGGTAACCGCACGATTGTAAATAAAGCACCAATACCAAAACCGACGCCAGAAGAAAATAAAATATCTTTCATTAATTAACCTTTATCATAAAAGCAGCCCTGAAAAAAAGAGCTGCCAGTTCTTTTAATGTGTCACTGTTCGATGTGTTATCTTTTCAGGGTCATGGTTATATTTAAATCCAAAGAAAAATATCACTGCGAGGAAAAGAGAATATCCTGCAAACATCAGCCAGATAGTTTGCCAGTCTTTTACGCCATCTACCGAGAAGTAATCCACTGCCATGCCGCTCAGAATCGAGCCAACCCAAGCACCGACACCATTTACCATGGTCATAAAGAGCCCCTGTGCGCTGGCACGAATGTTGGAATCAACTTCCTGTTCAACAAAGACCGAACCGGAAATATTGAAGAAATCAAATGCGCAGCCGTAAACAATCATCGACAGCAGCAGCAAAATAAACCCAGTTGGTGACGGATCGCCATAAGCAAAGAAGCCAAAGCGCAGCGTCCAGGCCACCATACTCATAAGCATGACCGTTTTGATGCCGAAACGCTTCAAAAAGAACGGAATCGTCAGAATGAAACCGACTTCAGCCATCTGTGAAACTGACAATAAAATGGACGGATATTTCACCACGAAGCTATCAGCAAACTCCGGGTTACGGGCAAAATCATGCAGGAACGGGTTGCCAAAAACGTTGGTAATTTGCAGTACCGCGCCCAGCATCATGGCGAAGAGGAAAAAGATGGCCATACGCGGATTTTTGAATAGCACAAACGCGTCCAGACCGAGTTTACTGGCAAGCGAAGTAGTCACTTTTTTCTGCGCAACAGGAATTTTAGGCAAAGTCAGCGCGTAAGCCGACAGCAGCAGAGACGCACCGGAAGCGATATACAATTGCAGGCTGCTCAATTCCAGATGCAGTAAGCTTACTGCCCACATCGCAATGATGAACCCCACCGTACCAAAAACGCGAATAGGCGGGAAAGCTGTCACCGGGTCAAGCCCGGCCTGAGCGAGGCAGGAATAAGAGACGCTGTTTGATAACGCGATGGTCGGCATAAATGCCATTGCATTGACTAACATCACCCAAAACATCGTATCCGGATCACTGACGGATGCCGCATAAAAAAGCACGCCAGCACACACCAGGTGGCACAGCATATATGCGCGTTCCGCACGCAGCCATTTATCCGCGATCATCCCCATAATGCCAGGCATAATAATCGCAGCAATCCCTTTGGAGCTGTAGACCATACCGACGTTAGCGCCGGTAAAATGAAGGGTATTAATCATGTAGGAACCGAGGGTAACCAGCCAGCTCCCCCAGATAAAATATTGCAAAAAGGACATTACCTTTAAGCGCAAAGCGATGCTCATAATCGTTTCCTTGTCGCATCATGTGGCCTCACCCGTGAGGCCGTTTATTGTTGTTTTAATCAGGCAATATTGCGCAGAAAGCCGCAAATAAGGTTGATAAAGTTCTGCTTAGAGAGATCCGCTGCCGCCAACGTTTGGGTATGCGAGAGCTTCACGTCACTCAGACCTTCCGCCATATTGGTAATCGCAGAAACGGCCACGACCTTCAGGTCACAATGGCGTGCTGAAATAACTTCAGGCACAACGGACATTCCAACGACATCCCCGCCAATAATTTGCATCATGCGAATCTCTGCCGCCGTTTCGAAATTCGGCCCCGGATACGAGACGAACACACCTTCCGTCAGGGGGAAACCCTCTTCTTTCGCCACTTTTTGCAACAGTGCGCGGTAGTCCGCATCGTAGGCATTCGCCAGCGAGAAGAAGCGTTCGCCAAAGCGTTCATCGTTAAGACCCACCATCGGTGTACCTGGCATGGTGTTGATGTGGTCTTTCAGCGCAACCAGACTGCCCGCACCGACTTCCGGACGCAGTGAGCCCGCCGCATTGGTGCAGAACAGCAGTTCACAGCCCAGCAATTTGAAAGTACGAATCGCGTCAGTCATGATGGTCATTCCACGACCTTCATAGAAATGCCCCCGACCTTTCATACATGCCACCGGAACGCCCTGGAGATGCCCCAACACCAGCTCACCTGCATGACCATGCACCGTACTTACCGGGAAGCCCGGCAGCTTTTCGTAGGAAATGGCGACAGCGTTCTCAATCTGATCGGCCAGCGCGCCCAGCCCGGAACCTAAAATAAAAGCCACTCGTGGTGTGAAATCTGGTTTATAAGCCTGGATAATATCGACGCAATACAGCGGGTTATGAGAAAATTGAGCCTGAGACATATATATCCTTTTTTCAGTAGGGTTGAATCTAATGTCTTTTTATAGCGAAGTTGTCCCGGCTCTTACCAATACACTTTCCTCACGCATTCAATAGCGATTTGATATCGATGGATTTATATCTTTTCACTATTAATTCCCAGCAAAAACTGTATTGGCGATATTCACTCCCTTGCATTAACAATATGCCGTTTTTAACAAACCACTTTATTAAGCAATCTACTAATAACGATCGGCATAGGGAATTATGCTATGAAAAAACATCTTTTAACTCTGACGCTCACCTCTTTATTAGCCGTACCCGTAATCTCCCACGCAGAATTTAAAGGTGGGTTTGCAGATATCGGCGTGCATTACCTGGACTGGACCAGCCGAACCACCGAGAAATCGTCAACTAAGTCACACAAAGATGATTTTGGTTATCTGGAACTGGAAGGCGGTGCCAACTTTAGTTGGGGAGAAATGTACGGGTTTTTCGACTGGGAAAACTTTTATAACGACCGCCACGATAAACCAGGTAGTGAGCAGCGTTATACCTTTAAAAATACCAACCGCATTTACCTGGGCAATACCGGATTTAATCTCTACCTGCACGCGTATGGCACCTACAGTTCTGCAAATCGGGTAAATTTCCACGACGATATGTTCCTGTACGGTTTTGGCTACAACTTCACCGGTAACAGTTGGTGGTTCAAACCTTTCTTTGCCAAACGCTATACGGATCAAACCTATTACACGGGCGATAACGGCTACGTGGCAGGTTGGGTTGCGGGTTACAGCTTTATGCTGGGCAGAGAGAAATTCACCCTCACCAACTGGAACGAGTACGAGTTTGATCGTGATGCCACCTACGCGGCAGGTAATGGCGGTAAAGAAGGGCTGAACGGTGCGGTCGCCCTCTGGTGGAATGCTACCCCGAATATAACTACGGGGCTTCAGTATCGCTACGCGGACGACAAGCTGGGAGAAGCCTGGTATCAGGACGCCATCATTTACTCGGTCAAATTTAACTTCTGAACCATTTCTGCCGGGATTCCCGGCAGAAATGCATAACACGATATATGATACAACGATTCCCCTTCTCGCCCTGCCATCACTATTCCCCCTGTTCTTGCTCCACGTCCTCTAATGCTTCACCAGCTGTTGAAAGTGTCCGGTTCTTCCTTCGCTACTGTGACGAAAACCTTTAATTGTTTTAAAGAGTCATTCATCTATTTTCTTCATGAATGAATGCAATAAATCAATTTTATTTCTCAAACTGGAAGAAGCACAATAGAACCATCGATTATCTGGAGCCTTTATGAAACTTTTTCGTATCCTCGATCCTTTCACCTTAACCCTGGTCACGGTGGTGTTACTGGCTTCTTTCTTTCCGGCCAGAGGCGATTTCGTCCCCTTCTTTGAAAATCTGACCACAGCAGCCATTGCCCTGCTGTTCTTTATGCACGGCGCGAAGTTGTCGCGAGAGGCCATTATTGCAGGCGGTAGTCACTGGCGACTGCATTTGTGGGTGATGTGCAGTACCTTCGTGCTGTTTCCGGTTCTGGGCGTGTTGTTTGCCTGGTGGAAACCAGTAAACGTCGATCCCATGCTCTATTCCGGCTTTCTCTATCTTTGCATTCTTCCTGCCACGGTGCAGTCTGCAATCGCTTTTACCTCGATGGCGGGCGGTAACGTTGCGGCGGCCGTTTGTTCTGCATCAGCATCCAGCCTGCTGGGTATTTTCCTTTCGCCATTGCTGGTTGGTCTGGTGATGAATGTTCACGGTGCAGAGGGCAGCCTCGAACAGGTCGGTAAGATTATGCTGCAGCTGTTACTACCTTTTGTGTTGGGGCATCTTTCTCGCCCGTGGATTGGCAACTGGGTGGCGCGTAATAAAAAGTGGATTGCGAAAACTGACCAGACTTCCATTCTGTTGGTGGTCTATACGGCCTTCAGCGAAGCTGTTGTTAACGGCATCTGGCACAAAGTCGGTTGGGGTTCGCTGCTGTTTATCGTGGTGGTCAGCTGCGTGCTGTTGGCTATCGTGATTGTGATTAACGTCTTTATGGCGCGTCGACTGGGTTTCAATAAGGCGGATGAGATAACGATTGTCTTCTGTGGTTCGAAAAAGAGCCTGGCGAATGGTATTCCGATGGCGAACATTCTGTTCCCAACGTCAGTTATCGGTATGATGGTGCTGCCACTGATGATTTTCCATCAGATCCAGCTGATGGTTTGCGCGGTGCTGGCGCGTCGTTATAAGCGCCAGACCGAGCAACTACAGGCGCAGCAGGAAAGCCACGCAGGGAAGATTTAAAGCGGACGTTTCAGGGGCTGAACCAGTTGCGTCAGCCCCTCGGTTTTAATCAGCAGCGTGATTTGCATTAGCTCACCGAGTTTTCCTGCCGGGAACTCATCCTTGCGGGCAAACCACAAAAGATACTCTTCCGGCAGGTCGATTAAGCGACGCCCTTTGTACTTGCCAAACGGCATTATCGTATTGGCTATTTCAATCAGCTGCTCTTTTTCCATCTCAGTTACCCAGCAAACGTAGCATCTCTGCTTCGTCGATCACTTCAATGCCCAATTCCTGCGCTTTCGCCAGTTTAGAACCTGCGGCTTCTCCGGCGATCACCAGATCGGTTTTCTTCGAAACGCTGCCCGCGACTTTCGCGCCCAGTTCGACCAGGCGAGCTTTAGCATCATCACGCGACATCTGACTTAAGCTACCGGTGAGCACCACGGTTTTACCGGCAAACGGGCTGTCGATCTCTTCCGCGTTAATCACCACCGGCGCAGGCCAGTGAACACCTTCCGCCAACAGCTCGCTGATGACATTGCGGTTACTGTCTTCGGCAAAGAAGTTGTGAACATGGGATGCGACGACAATTCCGACATCGGGCACTTTTTGCAGCTCTTCAATCGAGGCTGCTTCCAGTGCGTCCAGCGTGCCGAAATATGCTGCCAGACCTGCTGCAGTGGCCTCGCCGACTTCGCGAATGCCAAGCGCATAAAGGAAGCGAGCAAAGGTGGTTTCTTTCGCTTTTTCCAGCGCGTTAACCACGTTTTGCGCTGATTTCGGCCCCATTCTCTCCAGTCCGGTCAGTTTGCCTGCGGTGAGTTTAAACAGGTCAGCAGGTGTGTGGACGTACTCTTTTTCGACAAGCTGGTCGATGATTTTGTCACCCATACCGTCAACGTCCATCGCCCGACGGGAAACAAAATGTTTCAGTGACTCTTTACGCTGAGCGCCGCAAATCAGGCCACCTGTACAGCGGGCGACTGCTTCTCCTTCCACACGTTCAACATCAGAACCACATACCGGACAATGTGTCGGGAACTCTACGGCACGGGTATCTTCCGGGCGTTCAGAAAGCACGACGTTAACCACCTGCGGGATCACATCGCCAGCGCGGCGGATCACCACCTTATCGCCAATACGTAAACCAAGACGTTCGATTTCATCGGCATTGTGTAAGGTAGCATTGCTCACCAGCACGCCTGCAACATGTACAGGTTCCAGACGCGCAACGGGCGTAATAGCGCCGGTACGCCCAACCTGAAACTCAACGTCACGCACGAAAGTCATCTGTTCCTGCGCCGGGAATTTAAATGCCACTGCCCAGCGCGGGGCACGTGAAACAAACCCAAGCTGTTCCTGCTGCGCCAGTGAGTTGACTTTAATCACCACGCCGTCGATATCAAAGCCCAGCGTCGGGCGGTCTTCTTCAACTTTGTGATAAAACGCCAGCACCTCTTCTGCCGATTCACATAACGTGACACGATCGCTGACCGGTAATCCCCACTTTTTAAATTGCATTAAACGACCAAGATGGGTGTCCGGCAGCTCGCCGCCTTCCAGCACACCAACGCCGTAGCAGAAGAACGTGAGCGGTCGCTTCGCCGTGATACGCGGATCAAGCTGACGCAGCGAACCTGCCGCAGCATTACGTGGGTTAGCAAATACTTTCCCGCCCGTGCGTCGCGCCTCTTCGTTGATCTTTTCGAACCCTGCTTGTGGCAGGAATACTTCACCACGCACTTCCAGGCGCGCCGGGATATTCTCACCATGCAATTTCAGCGGAATCGCGCGAATAGTACGGACGTTAGAGGTGATGTCTTCGCCGGTGGTGCCATCACCACGGGTCGCCGCACTGACCAGAACGCCATTCTCATACAGAATGCTGACGGCAAGGCCATCAAGCTTCAGCTCACAGCACCAGGTGACTTTTTCGTTACTTTTCAGACGATCCAGTACGCGTTTGTTGAAAGCGAGAAAACTCTCTTCATCAAAAACGTTGTCCAGCGACAGCATCGGTACTTCATGACGGATCTGGCTGAAGGCTGCCAGCGGCGCTGCACCTACGCGCTGGGTTGGTGAATCCGGGGTAATGAGTTCCGGATGTTTTGCTTCCAGCTCGCGCAGCTCACGCATCAGCCTGTCGTATTCAGCGTCGGGAATTTCCGGCGCATCCATCACATGATAAAGATATTCATGATGGCGAAGCGTCGTTCGCAGTTCTGTGAGTTGTCTTTCGATTGATTCCATATCGCACCATCAATGCTAAAAACCCCCGACAAGCGGGGGTTCGAAGAAGAGTTAATTTGCCTTAAGTGTATCAGACGTTAGCGTCTTTCACTTCGCGGATGATGTCCTGATACTCGCGCAGTTTCTGCGGAGTCATCATACGGCGCTGATCGTCAAGAACTACGCCACCGACTTCATCAGCGATATGCTGCGCAGATTGCAGCATCAGCTTGAAGTTTTGCAGTTCATCACCATAAGACGGAACCTGCATAAAGATAGTGACGCCAGGAGTGATGAAATCCTTCATTTCAGGATCGAATGTTCCCGGTTTCACCATATTCGCCAGGCTGAATAACGCAGGGCCACTGCCGTCCGGGCTGAGATGACGATGGTAAATATTCATATCGCCAAAGATAAAGCCCGCCTGCTGAATGCTGTTAAGAAGCAGTTCACCATTCAGCTCGCTACCGTGATGCGCCGCGACGTTCATAATGATCACCGCTTCTTTACGCTTCGGCTTATCCATGACAGGTGCCGGTTCATTTACAGGTTCAGGCTGCGGTGCCGCTACGGGTTCCGCAACCTGGAAAGCCTGCTGCGCTGGTTGGGGCGCTGGCTGCGTCGGTTGCGGAGCTGGCGGTACTTGCGGAGCAACCTGCTGTTCAGGCTGCGGCTGGTAGGTCGGCTGCTGAACCGGCTGCGGTTGCTGAACCGGCTGCGCTGAATGCGGAGCATGTTGCGGCGATACCTGCGCTTCAGGCGGCTGCTGAACCGGTTGACGCGGCTGCGCAGACGCATAAGGCGGTTGGTACTGGTGTTGCGGCGACGGACGAGCAGCCTCATGCTCCTGGGCGTTAGCCGGGGCATGATTTACGCGGTGAACACGAACCTCACCAACGCCCTCATCATCTTCGACATCCTCATCATAAGAATCGTCGTCACGTTTTGACTTCATTCGTTTTAATGGCCGATCGCGGAACATAGAAGATCGTTCTTTACGGCTGGTCCAGAAACCATGTACCAGTAAAGCGATTATGGCGATCGCGCCAACAATGATTAATATCAGACGCAAATCCTGCATCATTATATTCTCTGTTGTTCTAACACCTTGCCACCACGGCAAACATTTACTCACTAAGAGTATTTGCCGATTACCTCGAGTGCAAGTGCACTCTTAACTTTCACAGCACAAAGATAGATGAAATCGTGCTTTTTGCTGTTTTTTCGAACATATCCTAACTGTCCATTGCGCAATTACCCGGTAAAATACGCAGAATTTTCCTGGGATTGGTCAAAAGGAGCATCTCCTGATTATGGTTTCAACATACACATCTTCCCCACGCAGCGGTTTTTACTATTTTGCGCAAGGCTGGAAGCTCGTCTCGCAACCCGGGATTCGGCGTTTTGTCATTTTACCTCTGTTGGTCAATATTTTGTTGATGGGAAGTGCATTCTGGTGGCTCTTTACCCAACTGGATGTCTGGATCCCATCATTAATGAGCCACGTGCCTGACTGGCTGCAATGGTTAAGCTATTTGCTGTGGCCTGTCGCGGTTCTCTCCGTGCTGCTGATTTTTGGCTATTTTTTCTCAACTATTGCGAACTGGATTGCCGCGCCATTTAACGGTTTATTGGCTGAACAACTGGAAGCAAGGCTGACAGGCGCTACGCCGCCGGATACCGGAATTTTGGGTATCATGAAAGATGTGCCGCGAATTATGAAACGCGAATGGCAAAAATTTGCGTGGTATTTGCCACGCGCCATCGTATTGCTGATCCTCTACTTTATCCCTGGCATCGGGCAAACCGTCGCGCCAGTGTTGTGGTTCCTGTTCAGCGCCTGGATGTTAGCCATTCAGTACTGCGACTATCCGTTCGACAACCACAAAGTGCCGTTCAAAGAAATGCGCACTGCCCTGCGCACGCGCAAAATCACTAACATGCAGTTTGGCGCATTAACGAGTCTGTTCACGATGATCCCGGTGCTCAACCTGTTCATCATGCCGGTGGCCGTCTGTGGCGCGACAGCAATGTGGGTCGATTGCTATCGCGCTAAACATGCACTATGGCGGTAACAATCTTCCGGTTATTTTGTAAACTATTTGTATGAAACAAGGGTGGCTTATGCCACCCTTATTCCATCTTGCAAGTCATTATTTCCCTTCTGCATATAGATATGCTAAATCCTTACTTCCGCATATTCTCTGAGCGGGTATGCTACCTGTTGTATCCCAATTTCATACAGTTAAGGACAGGCCATGAGTAAGATTTTTGAAGATAACTCGCTGACTATCGGTCACACACCGCTGGTTCGCCTGAATCGCATCGGTAACGGACGTATTCTGGCGAAGGTGGAATCTCGTAACCCCAGCTTCAGCGTTAAGTGCCGTATCGGTGCCAATATGATTTGGGATGCCGAAAAACGCGGCGTGCTGAAACCCGGCGTTGAACTGGTTGAACCCACCAGCGGCAACACTGGTATTGCTCTGGCTTATGTGGCAGCCGCTCGCGGTTATAAACTCACTCTGACCATGCCAGAGACAATGAGTATTGAACGCCGCAAACTGCTGAAAGCCCTGGGCGCAAACCTGGTACTGACTGAAGGCGCGAAGGGCATGAAAGGCGCGATTCAAAAAGCAGAAGAAATTGTCGCCAGTAACCCAGAGAAATACCTGCTGCTACAACAATTCAGCAACCCGGCGAATCCGGAAATTCATGAAAAAACCACCGGTCCGGAGATCTGGGAAGATACCGACGGTCAGGTTGATGTATTTATTGCGGGTGTCGGTACTGGCGGTACGCTGACCGGCGTCAGCCGCTACATTAAAGGCACCAAAGGCAAGACTGACCTCATCTCTGTTGCCGTTGAGCCAACCGATTCTCCCGTTATCGCCCAGGCGCTGGCAGGTGAAGAAATCAAACCCGGCCCGCATAAAATCCAGGGCATCGGCGCTGGCTTTATCCCGGCGAACCTTGATCTCAAACTGGTCGATAAAGTTATTGGCATCACCAATGAAGAAGCTATCTCTACTGCACGTCGTTTAATGGAAGAAGAAGGCATTCTTGCCGGAATCTCTTCCGGTGCGGCGGTTGCTGCGGCGTTGAAACTACAAGAAGATGAAAGCTTTACCAATAAGAATATTGTGGTTATTCTGCCATCATCGGGTGAGCGTTATTTAAGCACCGCATTATTTGCCGATCTCTTTACCGAAAAAGAATTGCAACAGTAATGCCAGGTTGTTAAAAATGCGTAAAAAAGCACCTTTTCAGGTGCTTTTTTGTGGCCTACTTCAAATTTTAGCCTCTCCTGGCATTGATTCAGCCTGTCGGAACTGGTATTTAACCTGACTAATTATTTTGATGCGCGAAATTAATCGTTACAGGAAAAGCCTTAGCTGAATCGATTTTATGATTTGGTTCAATTCTTCCTTTAGCGGCATAATGTTTAATGATGAACGAAACGTCAGCGGTCGATATCCGCCAGCAATGGACTGTACAGAACACTTCGTGCGTCGCGTCTGTTAAAAACTGGCGCTAACAATACAGGCTAAAGTCAAACCGCCAGGCTAGACTTTAGTTCCACAACACTAAACCTATAAGTTGGGGAAATACAATGTTCCAGCAAGAAGTTACCATTACCGCTCCGAACGGTCTGCACACCCGCCCTGCTGCCCAGTTTGTAAAAGAAGCTAAGGGCTTCACTTCTGAAATTACTGTGACTTCCAACGGCAAAAGCGCCAGCGCGAAAAGCCTGTTTAAACTGCAGACTCTGGGCCTGACTCAAGGGACCGTTGTGACTATCTCCGCTGAAGGCGAAGACGAGCAGAAAGCGGTTGAACATCTGGTTAAACTGATGGCGGAACTCGAGTAATTTCCCGGGTTCTTTTAAAAATCAGTCACAAGTAAGGTAGGGTTATGATTTCAGGCATTTTAGCATCCCCGGGTATCGCTTTCGGTAAAGCTCTGCTTCTGAAAGAAGACGAAATCGTCATTGACCGGAAAAAAATTTCTGCCGACCAGGTTGATCAGGAAGTTGAACGTTTTCTGAGCGGTCGTGCCAAGGCATCAGCCCAGCTGGAAACGATCAAAACGAAAGCTGGTGAAACGTTCGGTGAAGAAAAAGAAGCCATCTTTGAAGGGCATATTATGCTGCTCGAAGATGAGGAGCTGGAGCAGGAAATCATAGCCCTGATTAAAGATAAGCACATGACGGCTGACGCAGCTACTCATGAAGTTATTGAAGGTCAGGCTTCTGCCCTGGAAGAACTGGATGATGAATACCTGAAAGAGCGTGCGGCTGACGTGCGTGATATCGGTAAGCGCCTGCTGCGCAACATCCTGGGTCTGAAGATTATCGATCTGAGCGCCATTCAGGATGAAGTCATTCTGGTTGCCGCTGACCTGACACCGTCCGAAACCGCACAGTTGAACCTGAAGAAGGTGCTGGGTTTCATCACCGACGCGGGTGGCCGTACTTCCCACACTTCTATTATGGCGCGTTCTCTGGAGCTGCCGGCCATCGTGGGTACTGGTAGCGTCACTTCGCAGGTGAAAAATGACGACTATCTGATTCTGGATGCCGTAAATAATCAGGTTTACGTCAATCCAACCAACGAAGTTATCGATAAATTGCGCGCTGTTCAGGAGCAAGTTGCTTCTGAAAAAGCAGAGCTTGCTAAACTGAAAGATCTCCCGGCTATTACGCTGGACGGTCACCAGGTAGAAGTGTGCGCTAACATCGGTACTGTTCGTGATGTTGAAGGTGCAGAACGTAACGGCGCTGAAGGCGTTGGTCTGTATCGTACCGAATTCTTGTTCATGGACCGCGACGCGCTGCCAACAGAAGAAGAACAGTTTGCTGCCTATAAAGCAGTGGCTGAAGCGTGTGGTTCGCAGGCTGTTATCGTTCGTACCATGGACATTGGCGGCGACAAAGAGCTGCCGTACATGAACTTCCCGAAAGAAGAGAACCCGTTCCTCGGCTGGCGTGCTATCCGTATCGCGATGGATCGTAAAGAGATCCTGCGCGATCAGCTCCGCGCTATCCTGCGTGCCTCGGCTTTCGGTAAATTGCGCATCATGTTCCCGATGATCATCTCTGTCGAAGAAGTACGCGCTCTGCGCAAAGAGATCGAAATCTACAAGCAGGAACTGCGCGACGAAGGTAAAGCGTTTGACGAATCAATTGAAATTGGCGTAATGGTGGAAACACCGGCTGCCGCAACAATTGCGCGTCATTTAGCCAAAGAAGTTGATTTCTTTAGTATCGGCACCAATGATTTAACGCAGTACACTCTGGCAGTTGACCGTGGTAATGATATGATTTCACACCTTTACCAGCCAATGTCACCGTCCGTGCTGAACTTGATCAAGCAAGTTATTGATGCTTCTCATGCTGAAGGCAAATGGACTGGCATGTGTGGTGAGCTTGCTGGCGATGAACGTGCTACACTTCTGTTGCTGGGGATGGGTCTGGACGAATTCTCTATGAGCGCCATTTCTATCCCGCGCATTAAGAAGATTATCCGTAACACGAACTTCGAAGATGCGAAGGTGTTAGCAGAGCAGGCTCTTGCTCAACCGACAACGGACGAGTTAATGACGCTGGTTAACAAGTTCATTGAAGAAAAAACAATCTGCTAATCCACGAGATGCGGCCCAATTTACTGCTTAGGAGAAGATCATGGGTTTGTTCGATAAACTGAAATCTCTGGTTTCCGATGACAAAAAGGATACCGGAACTATTGAGATCATTGCTCCGCTCTCTGGCGAGATCGTCAATATCGAAGACGTGCCGGATGTCGTTTTTGCGGAAAAAATCGTTGGTGATGGCATTGCTATCAAACCAACTGGTAACAAAATGGTCGCTCCGGTTGACGGCACCATTGGTAAAATCTTTGAAACCAACCACGCGTTCTCTATCGAATCCGATAGCGGCGTTGAGCTGTTCGTCCACTTCGGTATCGACACCGTTGAACTGAAAGGCGAAGGCTTCAAGCGTATTGCTGAGGAAGGTCAGCGCGTGAAAGTTGGCGATACGGTTATTGAATTCGATCTGCCGCTGCTGGAAGAGAAAGCCAAGTCTACCCTGACTCCGGTTGTTATCTCCAACATGGACGAAATCAAAGAACTGATCAAACTGTCCGGTAGCGTGACTGTGGGTGAAACCCCGGTTATCCGCATCAAGAAGTAATTCTTGCCGCAATGAAAAATGGCGCCATCGGCGCCATTTTTTTATGCATCTAACAGCGGCGGCAAAATCAATTCATCGCTCTCATGCTGCTGGGTATAACGCATTACCTCCAGCACACGTAAGCCCGCGCTGTGTACTGCGTCGGTTAACGCCTTCCCTTTCAGTAATCCACTAATAAGCTGGGCGCAAAACAGATCGCCAGTACCTTTCAGGTCGGTTTTTACCCGTGAATGGGAAATGACATTCACGCTATCGGCACTGACCACCACCACCTGCATCTCCTGATGTTCTTCATTGCCGGAGGCGCTGGTAACAACCACCCATTTTAATGTCTCTGAAAGCAGGCTTTTTGCAGCAGCAATGGCGCTGTCGAGGTCGCGGCAGTTTTTACCGGTCAATATTTCCAGCTCAAAGATATTTGGCGTAATCCCCTGCGCCAGCGGCAGTAAATATTGCCGATACGCATCGGGAAGATCAGCTTTGACGTAAATACCGCTATCAATATCGCCAATCACCGGATCAACCATAATCAGCAAGTCAGGATGCTCTTCGCGTAAGGCTGTCAGCCATTCAGCAAGGATTTTGATTTGCGATGCCGTCCCCATATAGCCCGTGGTAACAGCGCGAAGTTGGCGCAGCGCATCACGCTCCTGAAGCGCACGCAAATAGCCACTAAACCACTCGTCCGGAATCGCACCACCGTAGAACGTATCGTAATGCGGCGTATTGCTCAGCAACACGGTCGGCACGGCAAAGACATTCAGGCCGTTCTGTTTAATCGCAGGCACGGCAATGCTGTTACCTACGCTGCCGTACACCACCTGCGACTGCACGGCGACGATATCCGCCTGCAGCGCCCTGCTTTTATCGTTAAACAACAACAAACTACTCATTTAGTTTTTCTCCTTGCCGATGATCCCCATCGTATTCCAACCGAAACTTTACCTGATTCTGGCAGTCAAATCGGCTATCACAAAACAAGGATAAGGTAATTCAGTGAAGAAAATCATTTGTCTGGTCATTACGCTGTTAATGGCACTTCCCGCTTACGCGAAGTTAACAGCCCATGAAGAAGCCCGCATCAACGCCATGCTAGAGGGATTAGCACAGAAAAAGGATTTGATATTTGTACGCAACGGCGATGAACACACCTGTGATGAAGCGGTTTCCCATCTGCGTCTGAAGCTGGGCAATACCCGTAATCGCATTGATACTGCCGAGCAATTTATTGATAAGGTTGCCTCGTCATCATCGATTACCGGAAAGCCTTACATTGTGAAGATCCCTGGTAAGAGCGATGAAAACGCGCAACCTTTTTTACATACGTTAATTGCCCAGACGGATAAAACGTTGCCTGCGCAATAATCTTAAATTCCCGCCCCCTGGCTAAAGTGTTCTTCGCCAAATACGCCGGTGGAAAGGTAGCGATCGCCGCGATCGCAGATGATCGCCACCACTACCGCGCCAGCGTTAGCTTTTGCCACGCGCAGCGCACCAGCAACCGCGCCGCCAGAACTAACGCCGCAGAAAATACCTTCCCGCACCGCCAGTTCGCGCATGGTGTTTTCCGCATCGCGCTGATGAATATCCAGCACCTCATCCACCAGCGAGGCGTTGAAAATCCCCGGCAGATATTCCGCTGGCCAGCGGCGAATCCCCGGAATGCTGCTGCCCTCTTCTGGCTGCAGGCCAACAATGGTCACCGGTTTGGATTGCTCGCGCATAAACCGTGACACGCCGGTAATGGTGCCGGTCGTCCCCATACTGGAGACAAAATGGGTAATGCGCCCACCGGTCTGCTGCCAAATTTCCGGCCCGGTGGTGGTGTAATGGGCATAAGGGTTATCGGGGTTGTTGAACTGATCGAGCAACTTGCCTTCGCCCCGGTTCGCCATTTCCAGCGCCAGATCGCGCGCGCCTTCCATGCCTTGTTCTTTGGTCACCAGAATCAGCTCCGCACCATAGGCACGCATCGCCGCACGGCGTTCCTGGCTCATGTTGTCGGGCATCAGCAATTTCATGCGATAGCCTTTTAGCGCGGCGATCATTGCCAGCGCAATGCCGGTGTTACCGCTGGTGGCTTCAATCAACACATCGCCCGGTTTAATCTCACCGCGTTTTTCCGCCTCAACAATCATCGATAGCGCCGCACGATCTTTCACTGAACCTGCCGGGTTATTACCTTCCAGTTTTAACCAGACTTCACTGCCGTTATCCGGCCCCATTCGCTGTAACTTCACCAGAGGCGTATTGCCTATTGTTTGTTCTAATGTACTCACGATCTCTGTCCATACATGGTGTTGCCTGATGCGAGGCTTGTGCGTCTTATCAGGCCTACAGGTTACAAAACCTTGCCATTAAAAAGCCCGGATCGCGGGAAGCGCCTCCGGGCGTTTAACATTCACTCAACCTATCAGGCGCTTTGTGCGAGAGCAAGTTCCTCATCGCGGGTTTCGATACGCTCGTCACCGTTATACAGCCGCGCATGTTGCAGCCCAACAAACAGGCGATCGCCGCGTACTGGCGCGTCATCCCCGCGCATCACCACGGTTAGCGGGTCGTCATACCATCCCAGCGGCTGCACCACTAATTGGGTGTAGTGGCCTTTCGGGCTGGCTTCCAGCACCTGAACCGGCAGCGGCGAATCCAGGCTGGTGCGGCGGCTGATATCCACTTCCCACGGACGCAGGAAGAGATCCACCGGCCCCTGATAGGCAGGCGTATATCCCAGCGGCCAGCGATGTGCGCCAACATGGAACTGCCCGCCGCGAATGGTGCCACGCAGACGGTTTACTTCGCCCATAAATTCCAGCACAAAACGGGTCGCCGGTTCGCGCCATACCTGATCCGGCGCGTCGGCCTGTTCGATATTGCCCTGGCTCATCACCACCACGCGGTTAGCGACTTCCATCGCTTCTTCCTGGTCGTGGGTCACGAAGACGCTGGTGAATTTCAGTTCTTCATGCAGTTGACGCAACCAACGACGCAGCTCTTTACGCACCTGTGCATCCAGTGCGCCAAACGGTTCATCAAGTAGCAGAATTTGCGGTTCAACAGCAAGCGCGCGCGCCAGCGCCACACGCTGTTTCTGACCGCCGGAAAGCTGCGCCGGATAACGGTCCGCCAGATGAGCAAGCTGCACCATCTCCAGCAATTTTGTCACTTTCGCTTTGATGGCTGCGGCATTTGGCCGCTCGCGACGCGGCAGCACCGTCAGGCCAAAAGCGATATTGTCGAATACCGTCATATGGCGGAACAACGCGTAATGCTGGAACACGAAACCGACTTTACGGTCGCGCGCGTGCAGGCGGCTGACGTCAGTGCCGTGGAAGCGAATATGTCCGCTGGTTTGATGTTCCAGCCCGGCAATAATACGCAGCAGCGTGGTTTTCCCGGAACCGGACGGCCCCAGCAGCGCGACCATCTGGCCTGAAGGAATATCCAGTGAGATATCGTTCAGCACCTGGGTGCGACCAAAAGACTTCTTAATCCTGGCAATCTCAATGCTCATGATGTTCCTCCTGCTGCGCGCGTTTTTCCTGATTCTCCAGGCGCCATTGCAACATACTCTTCAAAAACAGGGTGATAATCGCCATCAGCGTCAATAACGCCGCAGCGGTAAAGGAGCCGACAGTGTTGTAGTCCTGCTCCAGCAATTCAATTTGTAACGGCAGCGACAGCGTTTCACCGCGAATCGAGCCGGAAACCACCGACACCGCGCCAAACTCACCAATTGCGCGGGCGTTGGTCAGCACCACGCCGTAAAGTAGCGCCCAGCGAATATTCGGCAATGTGACGCGACGAAACATCTGCCAGCCAGATGCACCAAGCAAAATCGCCGCTTCGTCCTCCTGGCTGCCCTGGCTTAACATCACCGGCACCAGCTCGCGCACCACGAACGGGCAAGTCACGAAGATAGTGACCAGCACCATCCCCGGCCACGAGAACATAATTTGCAGGTTATGCTCGTCGAGCCAACCGCCCAGCGGGCCATTCGAGCCGTAAAACAGCAGATAGACCAGACCGGCAACCACCGGCGATACGGCAAACGGGATGTCCAGCAGCGTCAGCAGCAACTGACGTCCCGGAAAATCAAAACGCGTCACCAGCCAGGCCAGCAGAATGCCGAATACCAGGTTTACCGGCACGGCAATCAGCGCAATCATCACCGTCAGCCAGATGGCGTGCAGCATGTCCGGGTCGGCCAGATTCTGTAAAACCGGCATCAGCCCTTTGCTGAATGCCTGCACGAAGATGTAAATCATTGGCACCAGCAGGATGAACGCCGAAACCAGCATCCCGGTGCCAATCAGAAACCATTTGCCCCAGTTAATCGGGCGCGCGTCATAACGCTTCAATTGGGTAACTTCCGCCATTAATGACCTACCACACGCCGACCAAAGCGACTTTGCAGAGTGTTAATAGAGAACAGCAGCAGCAGTGATGCCGCGAGGATCACCGAAGCGATCGCGCTCGCCGCCGGGTAATCAAACTCCTGTAAGCGAACGAAAATCATCAGCGATGTGACTTCGGTTTTCCATGCGATGTTCCCGGCGATAAAAATCACTGCGCCAAACTCACCGAGGCTACGGGTGAACGACAGCGCCACACCCGCCACCAGCGCAGGGGAAAGCTCCGGCAGCACCACTTTGCAGAAACTCTGCCAGCGCGTTGCTCCGAGCGTTTCCGCCGCTTCTTCATATTCCGGGCCTAACTCTTCAAGCACCGGCTGCACGGTACGCACCACAAACGGAATACTGGTAAAGGCCATTGCCACCGCAATCCCCAGCCAGGTGTAGGTGACTTTGATATCAAACTTCGCCAGCCATTCACCGTAAAAACCGTTGACCGAAAACAGCGAAGCCAGCGTTAAACCTGCTACCGCCGTCGGCAATGCAAACGGCAAATCCATCAGCGCATCAAGCAGAGTGCGCCCCGGAAAGCGATAACGGGTTAGGATCCATGCCATCAGCAGACCGAAAACGCCGTTAAAAATCGATGCCACAAACGCCGACAGCAACGTCACTTTATAGGCCGCCACCACTTGCGGGTTGGTGATCACCTCCCAGTACTGCGCCCAGCTCATCTCAGAGAGCTGCATCACCAGTGCGGAAAGCGGCAGTAACAAAATCAGGCACACAAACAGCAGACTGGTGCCGAGGCTTAAGGTAAAGCCCGGCAGCACACGTCTGGAAGCGACGGCAAACATCAGCTACGCCCCGCCGCTAACAGCTTGTCTAACTCGCCGCCGCTGGTGAAGTGAGTTTTCATCACTTCCGGCCAGGAGCCAAATTTGTCTTCCACGCGGAACAGCTCGGTCTGCGGGAATTTATCTTTCAGTTTGTCCATAACTTCCGGGTTATTTACGCGGTAGTAATAGTCGGTGATGATGGTTTGCGCCTGCGGGCTGTAGAGCCAGTTCAGGTAAGCTTTGGCGGCTTTTTCCGTACCGTTGGCCTGCACGTTTTTATCCACCCACGCCACCGGGAACTCCGCCAGAATGTTGGTTTTTGGAATCACCACTTCGAAGCCCTGCGCTTCATACTGTTTACGGATGTTGTTCACTTCCGATTCGAAGCTGATCAGCACATCGCCCAAACCGCGCTCGGCAAAAGTGGTGGTTGCGCCACGACCGCCGGTATCGAACACTTCGACGTTTTTCAGGAACTGGGTCATAAACTGTTCGGTTTTGGCTTTATCGCCACCGTCGGCTTTATCCGCTGCGCCCCACGCGGCTAAATAGGTGTAGCGCGCGTTACCGGACGTTTTCGGGTTCGGGAAAATCAGCTTCACGTCGGAGCGAACCAAATCGTTCCAGTCGTGGATATTCTTCGGGTTGCCCTTACGCACCAGGAAGCCCATGGTGGAGTAGAACGGCGAGCTGTTGTTCGGCAGGCGCGACTGCCAGTCCGCCGGGATCAGCTTGCCTTTGTCGTGCAGGATTTGTACGTCGGTCACCTGGTTATAAGTAACAACGTCGGCTTTTAAGCCCTGCAAAATCGCCAGCGCCTGTTTTGATGACCCGGCATGAGATTGTTTTATCGTCAGTTTGTCGCCGCCGTTATCTTTTGCCCACTGCTGTTCAAACGGGGTATTCAGGGCGGCAAACAGCTCGCGGGAGACGTCATAAGAACTGTTAAGCAGTTCCGTTGCCTGCACGTGGCCAGCCAGCAGCAGCGAAGCGACCAGCGCGAGAGAGTTCTTTTTCAGTAAGTTAACGGCCATTGCGCACCCTTATATATTTAATGACTTTCTAATAGCCATCATATTTATAACGGGCATGAAAGGAGTAACGGTTTTATATACCGTTTGGTGATTTGGAAGTTGAAAAGGGAATAAGAACTTGGTTCAACAGGCGTAATTGTTGCAGTCAGTTTGGACACGGACAGCGCGGAGAAACCGGAGCGTACACATAGTACGTGAGTATTTCGAGCACTGCCCGGGGCAAAAATGACAAATAAAATAGCCTGGTGAACTTAGTTCAAGACGAAATCCTCCCCACTAATGCAGGGAGGAAACAGAGGTGAATCAGATGCCGACGCTAACCGTCTCCGGTAGTGTGCTACCGCCATCGATCACATTCTGTGTACCTGTTAAATAGCTGGATTCATCCGACGCGAGGAAGGCTGCCAGTTCGCCGACTTCCAGCGGATCGGCGAGGCGACGCAGCGGGATTGCTTTTGCCATTTCGGTGAGCACCGATTCCGGATCTTGCGGATTTGACTGACGGGCGATGCTTTCCGCCATTGGCGTGCGAACGTATCCCGGGCAGATTGCATTAACGCGAATCCCCGACTGTGCATACTCCACTGCCAGCGATTTGGTCAGCCCCACAATCGCCGCTTTCGTTAAGGCATACGCTGTTTCGCCCGGATCGGCCACCATATCGCCGGTGACCGAAGACATCATCACAATGCGACCATCTTTGCGGGCAATCATCTCCGGCAGCACCGCCTTCGTGACGTTCCAGACACCTTTGATATTGATATCAATATGGAAATCGCGATCGTCATCGCTCATTTCAAGAAAACTACCCAGACGGCAAACACCTGCGTTATTCACCAGAATATCAATGCGCCCTTCTTTTTCCTTCGCGCGCTTGATCGCTGCCGTAACTGACGCCGGGTCGCGTACATCGGCAATTACCGCCGTACAGCGATGACCACGACCACACAGCTCATCCGCCAGCTTTTCAATCTCAGGGGAGATATCCAGCAAGATTAGGTTTGCGCCATGACGCGCAAAGGTTCTGGCAATTCCTTCACCAATGCCTTGCGATGCGCCCGTAATCAGTGCTGTCTTGCCCGTGAGTTTACCCATTTCAAGTTTCTCCTTTTGAATACAGAGCATTACGCTCTATTGTCCCTACCATACCTGAATAACAGATCAATGCTGAGGAGTGGATCTAAATTCAGGAAAATCTTAAGTAAAATCTCCCTTAACCACAACTCTGTCATTGTATGCATTCCCTGCTGTACATAATCAGGCAGGGAGATATGATTCACTCCATATGAAATTATTCGAAGGCAAATATTTAAGGTGATTGTATATGCAACTTGAAAAAATGATTACTGAAGGTTCGAACAGCGCCTCGGCTGAAATCGACCGCGTATCGACGCTGGAAATGTGCCGAATTATCAATGATGAAGATAAAACCGTTCCATTGGCCGTTGAGCGAGTACTGCCGGATATCGCAGCGGCGATTGATGTCATCCACGCCCAGGTCAGCGGTGGCGGTCGTCTGATTTATCTCGGTGCCGGAACTTCCGGTCGGTTGGGGATTCTGGATGCCAGCGAGTGCCCCCCAACCTACGGCGTGAAACCTGGTCTGGTGGTTGGTTTGATTGCTGGCGGCGAATATGCCATTCAGCACGCGGTGGAAGGCGCGGAAGACAGCCG
Source organism: Escherichia sp. MOD1-EC6842 (assembly GCF_002965705.1). NCBI lineage: Bacteria > Pseudomonadati > Pseudomonadota > Gammaproteobacteria > Enterobacterales > Enterobacteriaceae > Escherichia > Escherichia sp. MOD1-EC6842. The sequence continues at coordinate 22,225 of NZ_PTRF01000009.1, forward strand.
GGAAGGCGGCGTCAACGATCTGAAAAATATTGCGTTAACGGCGCAGGATGTGGTTGTCGGTATTGCTGCCAGTGGTCGCACGCCGTATGTGATTGCCGGGCTGGAATACGCTCGCCAGTTGGGCTGCCGCACGGTGGGCATTTCCTGTAATCCCGGTAGTGCTGTTTCAACAACCGCAGAGTTTGCTATTACGCCAGTCGTCGGGGCTGAAGTGGTTACCGGTTCTTCGCGGATGAAAGCAGGTACGGCGCAGAAACTGGTGCTCAACATGCTCTCCACCGGGCTGATGATTAAGTCAGGAAAAGTGTTCGGCAACCTGATGGTCGATGTGGTCGCCACCAATGAAAAACTACACGTGCGCCAGGTCAATATTGTCAAAAACGCGACCGGATGTAGCGCGGAACAGGCGGAAGCGGCGCTAATTGCCTGCGATCGCCACTGCAAAACAGCGATTGTAATGGTCTTGAAAAATCTCAATGCCGCAGAAGCGAAAAAACGCCTGGCGCAGCATGGGGGTTTTATTCGTAAGGCTCTGGAAAAGGAATAACCTATGGCTAAAGAGATCAGCAGTGAGCTTCTGAACACCATTCTTACCCGCGTCGGCGGCGCGGGAAATATCGCCAGTTGTGGTCACTGTATGACGCGTCTGCGTCTCGGTGTACATGACAGTTCACTGGTTGATCCTGATATCAAAACGCTGGAAGGGGTGAAGGGTGTCATTTTGACCAACGATCAAGTACAGGTGGTATTTGGGTCGGGCAAAGCGCATCGTGCCGCAAAAGCGATGAGCGTGTTGTTGGGTGAAACACCAGTGCAGGATGCCGCAGAAATCGCCGCTCAGAACAAACGTCAGTTAAAAGCCAGACAAACCTCTGGCGTGCAGCAATTTCTCGCCAAATTCGCCACTATCTTTACGCCGCTAATCCCCGGATTTATTGCCGCCGGTCTGCTGCTGGGGATTGCGACGTTAATCGCCACGGTGATGCACGTTCCGGCAGATGCCCAGGGAACGCTGCCCGATGCGCTGAATTTTATGAAGGTATTCAGCAAAGGCTTATTCACCTTCCTGGTGATCCTGGTGGGATATAACGCCGCTCAGGCCTTCGGCGGCACAGGTGTAAATGGCGCGATTATCGCCGCACTGTTTTTGCTCGGTTATAACCCAGGCGCGACCACCGGTTACTACGCTGGTTTTCACGATTTCTTCGGCCTGCCTATCGATCCGCGCGGAAATATCATCGGCGTACTGATTGCCGCCTGGGCCTGCGCCCGCATTGAAGGTATGGTGCGTCAATTTATGCCGGACGATCTCGACATGCTGCTGACCTCGTTAATCACTCTGCTGATCACCGCTACGCTGGCATATCTGGTGATTATGCCGCTGGGAGGCTGGTTATTCGAAGGCATGTCCTGGCTGTTTATGCATCTGAACAGTAATCCACTTGGCTGTGCAGTGCTTGCCGGACTGTTCCTGATTGCCGTGGTCTTCGGCGTGCATCAGGGCTTTATTCCCGTTTATCTTGCCTTGATGGACAGCCAGGGTTTCAACAGTCTATTCCCGATCCTTTCAATGGCAGGCGCAGGTCAGGTGGGCGCGGCGCTGGCGCTTTACTGGCGCGCGCAGCCGCACAGTGCCTTACGCAGCCAGGTGCGCGGGGCGATTATCCCTGGTCTGCTGGGCGTTGGTGAACCGTTGATTTACGGTGTCACCCTGCCGCGCATGAAACCGTTTGTTACCGCTTGTTTAGGCGGCGCAGCAGGTGGATTGTTTATTGGTCTTATCGCATGGTGGGGTCTGCCGATGGGGCTAAACAGTGCCTTTGGGCCGTCTGGCCTGGTAGCGTTGCCGCTGATGACTTCGGCACAAGGCATCCTTCCGGCAATGGCTGTGTATGCAGGTGGGATTCTGGTGGCATGGATTAGCGGGTTCATTTTCACCACGCTCTTTGGCTGCCGTGACGTCAATCTGGACTAAGCCGTAACTTAGAAACAAAACAGCCCGATACGCTACGCTTATCGGGCCTGCAGGTTAACTACAATTTATTGAATTTTAACGATCATACAGGCCGGATAAAGCATTTACGCCGCTCCGGCAAGACGCTACAGGTGCGTGAGTAAAACTTACAGCGCCATCAGCTTGTCCAGCGACGGTGCGAAGTAATAGCCGCCAGTGACCGGTTTGGTGAAACGTAACATTGCGTCACGTTTGCCATCAGTATCGCCAAACATGCTCAGCAGCTGTTGCTCAATGTTGTGCAGACGTGCGCAGTAAGCGCAGAAGTACAGACCGTGCGTGCCGCTGGCTGTACCGTATGGCAAGCTCTGGCGAACAATCTTCAGCCCTTTGCCGTCTTCTTTCAGATCAACGCGGGTCAGGTGAGAGGTTTCCGGACGTTCGTCGCCGTCAATCTCTTCGTTGGCTTCTTTGGTGCGCCCGATCATCATCTCCTGATCGTGAACACTCATACGGTTAAGCTGCTTCAGGTTGTGCTCCCAACGCTGCACAAACACATAGCTGCCGCCCGCATCCACGCCGTCTTTGATAACCGCCACTTCGCGACGCGTCTCTTCACCCGCCGGGTTTTCTGTACCGTCAACAAAGCCGCTCAGGTCACGCTCTTCAACCCAACGGAAGCCGTGGATCTCTTCTTTCACTTCAATGCAGTCACCAAAGGCTTCCATCGCCGCCTGAGCGACAGAGAAGTTTACGTCGTGACGCAGAGAAAGAATGTGGATCAACACATCGAACTGGGTCGTCGGCGCAAGACCTTTACCGTAGCCCGGAAAATCTTTCAGCTCTTCGGCCCCAACGCCGCCACTCAGAGCACGCCAGGTGTTGTTACCAAAGGCAACCACAGCACCGAGATGCGCGTCCGGGAATTTTGCTTCAAAGGTTGCCAGTTTATCGGCAAAGGTTTTACTGGCCGCACGCAGGGCATCAACATCCCCTTTTACGTTGGCTTCAATCCAAATCGCTGCGCGGCAATGTTCTGGCAAAATGCCACTCTGAACCTGAGACATTGTTCCTCCTGAAAATAAGAATGCCACGCAATCCGTGGCATTGTTGGGCGCTATTTTACGTGTTTTTTCGCGGCGGCGGTTTGTTCAGACGCAAATTAACGCCGCCAGATAATTTTACTGACTTTCCAGTTTTTCAGGGTATCGTCTGAAGGCATTAACCCTTCAGGACCACTCCACTCACCGCTGAACTGGTAGCTAATATGTTGACTGCCTTCGGCTTTACATTCGACAGCACGATTATCATCACCATCAGCTTTTTGGCAATTGCCAAATGCTTTGCTGTAAAGGTCGCTAAACGGTGTTCCGATTTTAACACCCGTATCAGCAGGAATATCGCTATCCAGCACGTCAATACGGCTGATTGTGCCCTGATCGCCGTTAATCACCATCGCCACGTTGTCGCCTTTCATCACTTCGAAAAAGCGCACCACGTTGCCGTTCGCGGTTTTCATTCCGCTGCGCAGGCGATAATCGCCATCAAGCGCATCGGCAATGGCTTGTTCTTGCAGTGGTGTGGACGCCGTTAATTCACCCACGCCCTGCTCGCTCACTTTGGTGGACGACCCAAACCAGTTCCACGGGTTAGCGGCAGACCAGTTAACTGACGACATCGTGGAACAGCCGGTCAGCATCAACGGCATAGCGCATAACAATAAACGCAGCGATTTCATGTCACTTCCTTTGGTTATTCAATAACGTTGCTTGGAGTGCAAATTCACCAAAAAGTGCCGTTATTCTTTTTCTTCATTAAAACAAGCGCGTAAACGTCGATTGGTCAAAAGCCAGATTAACGCCACAATATCTGCCACTACCAGCGCCAGACCGATACCGCTAACCGATTCGCCGTTCAGCCACAGCCACGGTTGCCAGCAAAGCAAAACGAACTGCGCTAACAGCAACAGAAAATAGAGCACATGCCAGATACGGGGAAACGTAGCCCGCCGACCGCTCAACAAAAACGCCAGCACTGCCGGAATGCCAGGAATCAGCCCCAGCCAGAAATTATCGTGATCGGGATAAAACAGATTCAGCAGCGCACTACCCTGCTCGCGCGATGCACCGGCAATAACAAACAGTACCCAGGTTCGCGCCTGTAGCAAAAGCACAATCCAGAAGAGAAAAGGTAAACGCAGGCGTCCGTGCGCATCATAATGGACAGGATGAAACTCAGTACTCTTCATCTTCAATCAAACGCTTACCCAGACTCAGCACGTCGGCGTGTTCATATCCCAGGCGTTCATACATTCCGAGCACCATGTCGTTATCTTCCGGCACGTTGATCTGAATTTTCGGGCAGCCGCGAGCAATCAGCTTTTTCTCCAGCCGATTAAGCAGCGCATTAGCAATGCCACGCCCACGAAACTCAGGATGCACGCCAAGATAATAAGCAGATCCGCGATGCCCGTCATAACCGCCCATCACCGTTCCCACCACTTTACCGTTCACCTCAGCGACCAGAAACAAACTGACGTCATGGTTCATCTTGCGCTCGATGTCCATTTCCGGATCATTCCACGGACGCAGCAAGTCGCAACGCTCCCAAAGGGTGATGACCTCTTCGAAATCTTCCTGGCGAAATACGCGTATCTCCATGGTATTCGTTACCTTTTTGCGGGTTAAAAGGGTGATTATGGCGTGAACGGTTGAATTAGCCAATATCTGACGAAAATCGGTTGAAAAAGTGGCATAATGGGGAGTTGTCAACTATTGAAATGAAAAGTAAAACAATTCTCAACAGCAAACGGTCGTAACGGATTACGCGATACGATATAACATCTGGAACTTTATTATTACAACTCAGGCCGTATGAGCACTTTTAAACCACTAAAAACACTCACTTCGCGCCGCCAGGTGCTGAAAGCCGGATTGGCTGCCCTGACGTTGTCAGGCATGTCGCAAGCCATCGCCAAAGAAGAACCTTTAAAAACCAGTAACGGACACAGCAAGCCAAAAGCCAAAAAAGCTGGCGGCAAACGTGTCGTTGTTCTCGATCCAGGCCACGGCGGGATTGATACCGGGGCGATCGGTCGCAACGGTTCGAAAGAAAAACACGTGGTGCTGGCGATTGCTAAAAACGTCCGTTCCATTTTGCGCAATCATGGCATTGATGCGCGTTTAACGCGTTCTGGCGATACGTTTATCCCACTGTACGATCGCGTTGAAATCGCCCATAAACATGGCGCGGATCTGTTTATGTCAATTCACGCCGACGGCTTTACCAACCCAAAAGCCGCAGGTGCATCAGTCTTTGCCCTCTCTAACCGTGGCGCAAGTAGTGCGATGGCAAAATATTTGTCGGAACGCGAAAACCGTGCCGATGAAGTCGCCGGGAAAAAAGCGACTGACAGAGATCATCTATTGCAGCAAGTGCTGTTTGATCTGGTGCAAACAGATACCATTAAAAACAGCCTGACGCTTGGCTCGCATATTCTGAAGAAGATTAAGCCGGTGCATAAGCTGCACAGCCGCAACACTGAGCAAGCCGCGTTTGTGGTGTTGAAATCACCGTCGGTTCCTTCAGTGCTGGTGGAAACTTCGTTTATCACCAACCCGGAAGAAGAGCGACTGTTAGGCACGGCGGCGTTTCGTCAGAAAATCGCCACAGCGATTGCTGAAGGCGTGATCAGTTATTTCCACTGGTTTGACAACCAGAAAGCACACTCGAAAAAACGGTAAGTTATGAAGCCCGACGCACACCAGGTTAAACAGTTCCTGCTCAACCTTCAGGACACAATTTGCCAGCAGCTAAGCGCCGTAGATGGCGCAGAGTTTGTCGAAGATAGCTGGCAGCACGACGCTGGCGGCGGCGGACGTAGCCGGGTGTTGCGTAATGGTGGTGTTTTCGAACAGGCAGGCGTCAACTTTTCACACGTCCACGGCGATGCAATGCCGTCTTCCGCCACCGCTCATCGCCCGGAACTTGCCGGGCGCAGTTTCGAGGCGATGGGCGTTTCGCTGGTCGTGCATCCGCATAACCCGTATGTTCCCACCAGCCACGCGAATGTGCGCTTTTTTATTGCCGAAAAACCGGGTGCCGAACCCGTCTGGTGGTTTGGCGGCGGCTTCGACTTAACCCCCTTCTATGGCTTTGAAGAAGACGCCATTCACTGGCACCGCACCGCCCGTGACCTGTGCCAGCCGTTTGGCGAAGACGTTTATCCACGTTATAAAAAGTGGTGCGACGAATACTTCTACCTCAAACATCGCAACGAACAGCGCGGTATTGGCGGGCTGTTCTTTGATGATCTGAACACGCCAGATTTCGACCACTGTTTTGCCTTTATGCAGGCGGTAGGCAAAGGCTACACCGACGCTTATTTACCAATTGTAGAGCGACGTAAAGCGATGGAATACGGCGAGCGCGAGCGTAATTTCCAGCTCTACCGTCGCGGTCGTTATGTCGAATTCAACCTGGTCTGGGATCGCGGCACGCTGTTTGGCTTACAAACTGGCGGGCGCACCGAATCGATCCTGATGTCAATGCCGCCGCTGGTACGCTGGGAGTACGATTATCAGCCGGAAGAAGGCAGTCCGGAAGCGGCGTTGAGTGAGTTTATTCAGGTCAGGGATTGGGTGTAACTCCCTCACCCCAACTCCCGCATCCGCTGATGCAGCGTCAGTGACGGCTTCTCGGCAAACAGTTGCTGGTAATCCGTGGCGAATTGCCCCAGATGCCAGAATCCCCATTGCATGGCGGCGTCTTTTACCGTTGTACTTTGCGACCACGGGCTTATCAGTTCGCGTCGCACGGCGTTCAGACGAATACGTTTCAACCACGCGTTCGGGCCAATGCCTAAAATAGCGTGAAACGCGTTTTGTAACGTGCGGCGACTGACATGCAGTTGATTACACAAGTCCAGCACCGTCACCGGTTCGGACATGTTTTCCAGCACATATTCACGGGCGCGGGAAAGCAATCGACGGTAACTCTGATGACTGATGCTTTCCGCCGTCATCATCGGCTGCGCTTCTTCCAGCATCGCCCCCATCGCCATTAGCAAATTATCCCCCAGCACTTTACGCACAGCAGGCTGATGAAGATTTTCCGGGTTCTCGCAAAACGTCGCCAGCGCCTGCTGGACAAAGCCCCACAGCGCGGCTTTATGCTGCTCTTTCACTTCCAGCGCCGACTGGCTACGCAGCATATGTAATACCCGATCCGGATTATGCAAAAAGTTAGCCTGCCGGGTAATGACGTCTTCAGAAAGCACCACGCCAAGAATTGTGTAATCGTCAGGCGTACTTAATTCAAACTCGGTTCCACCAGGGCGCGTGGCAATTTCTGCGCTTCCCAGACATTGCGAACCGATAAATCCCTGTTCACCTCGTGTCGCCGGAATGCCAAACCAGAACGAGTTCGGCCAGACCAGGCACGACTGACGCAGCGCCAGACCGGTGTATTCACGGAAAACCTGAATATCATCGAGCAGGATTTCCGTAAATTCACCATGAAACTTGCCCGGATGGAGCTGATCGTAAATCTGCTGCCAGGCGGTAATCGTCAAGGCATGTTCATAGACATCCGTTGTCTGTCGTTGATGAACATTATCCACTTCGACCTTCGGCGTGAGCTTCAGGTTTTCGGGTAAGGGTTCATGATAAAGATGGTGCAAATTGGCTGTACGGGTCTTTTTCATGATGTTAATGCCGGGTGTTGTATGACACCCGGCACCTCCGACAGGTTAATGGGGCTTGAGACGATAACGACTACTGCGTTTACGTAACGTCCCGGCAGAAAAGAGCTGTTCGAGCGCATTTCTGGCTTTTTCCAGCGGCCAGCCAAAGTGGGCAGCCACTTCTCCTGCCGTCATTCCCTGACGTACTGATGTTAACAGCGCCAACAACTCGTCAGCAGATCCCTCGGCAATAGCGGACGCATCAGGTTGCTTCGGCTGGCGATTAAAGCCAGTAACCAGCCACTGGGTGTCATCATCAGGCCGACCAATCTCCTTACGGCTGATGACACGCCCGGTACGCATCGCGGCGGCACAACCTGCGTCCAGCGCCGCACGACACGCCGCCAGATCGCCTTCCACCACCAGCGTTAATCGACCTGGGTCAAGCACTTCGTGACTGAGCAGACGCACGTTAGCCGCTTTCAGCATGGCATCCGCTGCATCTATCGCGGCGACCATGCCGTCCACTTCCAGCAATCCCAGTGCATTGATCATCGGCAACCTCCGTTACGCACGCTGGATTGGATTACGCGCGATTTCCAGCACTGCATCGGTAAAGGCGTTGCAGGCCGCTTTACACGCGGCCTGGCTACCGGTTAAAAATGCCGCTGAATAGTTGGTTTCTGACGGTGGCGGTACATAGGTCACCAGTTGCACGTCAGCCGATTTCAACGCCGCATCAATGCCATAGGTCGCTTCCAGCGGCGGCGCCACCAGATACGCCAGCGGATCGCCAAGCGTGATCCCGGCGGTTGATGAGAGATAAGAACCGGTACGCGAAACCACATGCGCGAGAAATGCGGTGTCTTGCTTATCGTTCGCCCACTGGAACGCCGCGCCATTTTCAATATGCGCAACCATCGCATCCAGGCCGGCACGCACTTCCGCCGGGTTTGGCCCGCCGAGCATAATCAGCACTTCACCGGCAGTCGGTGACGGTCCGTGCGCCGCTCCGGCATACAGCGAGCGGCCATACACCACTTCGACCATCGCCTGCTTGGTCGCTTCGTCAGCCGCAATGTAGGTGACGTCATCGGAATCAGCAGAAATCAGCCCGAGACTACGAATATGCGGCGGTAATTTCAGTTCACGCGCAAAATCAGCGTTAACGGAGGCAATCACCCGCATGGCGGTGACCGACGGTCGAATCAAATCTAAAGCTGGCATGATGCCTCCTTATCGGGTCATGTTGATGCCGGATGATTTCTGCTCCAGCATACGTTTCGCCAAATCCACAATGACGGCTGCGGCTTCAACCGGCGGTGTACCGCCCTGGTGAATGTTAGAGATGCAGGTGCGATCGGCCTCAACGGTGGTCGCCATACGCGGCGAGTAAACAGCGTAGCAGGAGAGACTTTCCGACTGCCCTAACCCCGGACGTTCACCCACCAGCAGGACAACCACTTTCGCGCCGAGAAGTTCGCCAATCTGGTCTTCAATTTTCACGCGACCATAACGCACAAAGAACGGCGTACCGACTTTCAGCCCCGCCTGTTGCAGACCTGCCATCAGCGGCGGCAGGATCTCTTCATAGTTGACGGTGATGGCATCAGTTGACAAACCATCGGAGACAACGACCTGTACGTCCGGATTGGCAACGCACTGTGCTTTCAAGGCTTCAACAGCTTCCGCACACAGGCGACGCCCCATGTCCGGGCGAGTCAGGTAGAGATTTTTGTCACTGATTTCAGAGCGTACTTCCAGCAAACCCTGCGCTTTCACCCACTCTTCCGGCACTTCTTTCAGTACGGTATCTTTCGAACGAGAGTGGTCGGCCAGGAAACGCAGCAACGCCTGAGTACGCGGACGCGGGCCGGCACGACCGGTACAAACGCGAGCCACGGTGCTGCGACGCAGTTCTGTTAATACGTCTGCGCGATGCGGATTTTCCACGCCAATCCATGCCTTCGCTTCAGCGGAACCTAAATCCAGCGCGCAACTTTCAGAGGTCACCGGCGCAGCGCACGTTGTGGTGGCGCATTTGGTTTCCGCTGGCGCGGCATCCGCCTGCCCCATTGACGCCATCACGCTGCGTACAATTTCTTCAATCTGTTTTTGATCCATGATGTGTTATCTCCGCGTCATCAGAAGAACAGTGACGGATCGCCCGCCCGTTTGGTCAGGCGACCGTTTGCCATAATGCCCATGCTTTCCAGCCAGCGTTCAAACTCCGGTGACGGACGCAGGTTGAGTAACTGACGCACTGTGGCGGTGTCATGGAAGGCGGTGGTCTGATAGTTGAGCATGATGTCATCGCCCAGCGGCATCCCCATGATGTAGTTGCAGCCTGCGGTAGCAAGCAGGATCATCAGGTTTTCGTTGAGGTTCTGGTCAGCGTCAGCGTGGTTGGTGTAGCAGCAGTCACAGCCCATAGAGATGCCGCTCAGCTTGCCCATAAAGTGATCTTCTAAGCCCGCGCGGATAATCTGCCGGTCGTTGTAGAGATATTCCGGCCCAATAAAGCCGACCACGGTGTTGACGATAAACGGATCGTAATGACGCGCCAGCCCGTAGTTTCGCGCTTCCATCGTCACCTGGTCAGCGCCGAAATTAGCGCCAGCGGAGAGCGCAGAACCTTGCCCGGTTTCGAAGTAGAGGCAGTTTTCCCCGGCAATACGGTTGAACTCCGCGCCCACTGCGCGGGCTTCGTCAAGCATCGCCAGCTCCACGCCAAACTCTTTCAGCCCTTTTTCACTGCCACAAATACTCTGGAAAATCAGCCCGCCCGGTGCGCCGCGACGGATCGCTTCGATCTGGGTGGTGACATGCGCCAGCACGCAGCCCTGAGTTGGAATGTTGAATTTGTCGATAACACCGTAAATGGTGTCCAGCACGCGGCTTAAGTTTTCCACGTCATCAGTCACCGGGTTAACGCCAATCACCGCATCGCCCACGCCGAAAGAAAGCCCTTCGTAGATTTGTGCGGCAATACTTTGCACGTCGTCACGGGTATCATTTGGCTGCAAACGGGCGCTGAAAGTGCCTGGGATACCGATGGTGGTATTGGCCTTTTTGATCACCGGCATTTTCTTCGCGCCGTAGATGAGATCCGCGTTGGAACAAATCTTCGCCACCGCCGCGACCACTTCCGAGGTCAGCCCTTTGCGGGTAAAGGCAATGTCATCCACGCTGGTTTCGTCGCTCAGCACATACTCGCGCAATTCGCTGATACTCCAGTTTTTAATCTGGTTGTAGGCCGTTTCGTTAACGTCGTCCTGAATCAGCCGCGTTACGCAGTCCTCTTCATAAGAAATCACCGGATTATTGCGGATATCCGCCACCGTCATTTCCGACAACACCTGCTTTGCCGCCACGCGCTCCTGCGAGCTTGCCGCTGCAACGCCCGCCAGCACATCCCCCGAACGCAGTTCGTTGGCTTTAGCCAGCACCTCTTTTACATCCTTAAACTGATATACATTGCCGAACAATGTGGTCTTTAGTTTCATAAGTCGTTCCCTCAGGAAGGAAATGCGAGTGATTTCACCGTCACCGGCACAACCGATCCGCCAAAAAGAGGCGTACCAATGTCGATATAGTCCCCCGCGCGAACAATCACTTCGTCAATGACTGCCAACGGGAGTTGTTGTAGCTGTGGGCGCAATAACATGCCCAGAGCTTTACCAAAGTCCTGCCCGGCTACCACCAGCAGGGGATGCGGATTCGGAAAACGCGCGACGAAATCGACCAGCGCGTTGATGACCGTCAGTACCGAGGCGTAACGCACCGGAAGCCCGGCGGGAAGTGCCAGCACGTACGCGTCAGTTTTGGGGCATAGATCAAGCTGAATTAGCGCCTGTTGCCAGCCATTCACCAGATCCGTTTCATCAATTGGGATCGCCACTGGCAAATTGCGCAGCGGCAGTTGTATGCCCTCCAGCCAGATGGTGCTGCCTGAGAGCGAAAGGGTATGCGCGCCCGCGCCAATCACCGTGGCGCGCACGGTTTGCGCCGGAAACTGCACGTTCATTTCACGCAGGCGCGGATGCTCATGCAACGCCGTTGCCAGCAACGGGCCAATATCGGCAAAACAGAACGGGTCAGCGGGCTGGTGGCGATAACATTCGCCAACCCCGCCGGAGAGCGTAATGATTTCCGGCGTAGCGCCTGCGGGCAGCAAACCGGTTTGCATCAATGCCTGCGCGAGCGGCGAGAGCGTACCGTCAATCACTTCGACAATCAGCGCCGCCATCCGCCGGGTGACCTGCACCAGTTGCGCACCGGTCAGTGAACGGGCATCGGTGCCTGCGCCGAAGCACTCATCCACAATCATCTGCCCCGGTTTATGGGCGTAAACCACGCGCCCCTGGCTGTCGTTTTCCAGCAGGCGACCGCCGACGTTGAGGCAGGCAGTCCCGCTGATTTTTCCGGCATCGAACAGGGCGTAGTTCGCGGTGCCACCGCCGATGTCAATATTCAGTACCCGACATAACCGTTGTTCAGAAAGGGTTTGCGCCCCGGCACCGTGGCCTGCAATCACGGATTCGAGATGCGGTCCGGCGCTGGCGACGACAAAATCGCCCAGCGACCGGGAGAGCGCCATCACCGCCGGACGGGCATTGCGGGTTTTCGCGCTTTCGCCGGTGATGATGATGGCGCCGGAATCGACGCTTTCAGGCGCAATGCCCGCAGCCTGATATTGCTCGAGGATTAAGGTTTTCAGTTCCGCTTCTTTTAAACCGCCCTGTTTATCGACAGGGGTAAAGAACACCGGGCTTTGCCAGCTAATTTCGCGTTTGATAAATTCGTAGCGCGGCACCTGCGACACCGCCGCACGGTTAACCAGTTCCAGATGGGAGAAGATCACCTGAGTGGTAGTGGTGCCGATATCAATACCGACGCTCAGTAGCTGGCGAGTGCTCACGATTGCGCCTCCGCTGCGTTTTTAGCCGTTGCCGCGTCTTCTTTTGGCACCAGCATCATCGCCACGCCAATCGCCGTGACGCCGCCGATCAGCTTGCCGACAATCATCGGGAAGATCATGGCGTTCATGTTGGCAGCCGCGAAGCCTAAATGGTCGCCCAGGGCGAAGGCTGCGGAAACGGCGAAGGCACAGTTGATGACTTTGCCGCGAGTATCCATCTGCTTCATCATGCCGAACATCGGGATATTGTTGGCAAGCGTCGCCACCATGCCTGCTGCCGCGATATTGTTCATATTCAGCACTTTACCGACGCTCATCAGCGGTTTTTCAAACCAGCGGGTCAGTAGCAGTACCATCGGATACGCGCCAAGCAGGACGCAGGAGATCGAACCGATAACCTCAATCGCGCGCATCACTTCGCCAGGTTTGTCGCCAGGCGCCATGAAGATGGGATCAAGACCGGGGATCAGTTCCCAGCCAAGCAGGAATTTCACCACCGCAGCGGCAAGACCGAGGGTGATTAATGCAACGAGAAATTTGGCAAAGATCTGGAAGCCGTTGATCATTTTTTCCGGGATGAACTTCAGCCCCAGCGCCACCAGCACCGCAACGATAAGCACCGGGATCATGTTCATCAGAATCAGGGCGAAGGTGAACTCCACCGGCTGGCCGTTGATCTGTACGCCTGAGTACATTGCCACCAGGCCACCGGCGATACAACCAATCGGAATGGTCACAATGCCCGCCAGCACGCCGAGTGCCAGATAACGACGATCTGAGGGTTCGATAATGCCGAGCGCCACCGGAATGGAAAACACAATCGTTGGCCCCATCATCGATCCGAGAATTAACCCAGAGTATAGCCACGCTGCTACGTCACCGCCCGCCAGCTCTTTGGCGAGGAAGAAGCCGCCCATATCGCACGCCAGCAGTGTTCCGGCGAACATGGAAGGGTTTGCGCCGAGCATTTCATAAACGGGTATGATTACCGGCCCAAGTACATGCGCCAGTACCGGTGCCAGCGCGGTCATACCGACCATCGCCAGACCCAGTGCGCCCATCGCCATAAAGCCTTCTTCGAACTGCCCGCCCGATCCTTCAATACTTTTACCGAATTTACCGAGGAAACGTGCAGAACCGCCGAACTGCGACAGGATCCTGTCTACGGCAGCTATCAGCATAAAGAACATCATGATGTACATGATGATTTCGTTAATTCCCATCGCCTTTACTCCCTGTTAGTTGTTATTTATTGGCGGATGCGGCGTGAACGCCTTATCCGCCCTACATGTGCAATCCCGTAGGCCGGATAAGACGCGACAAGCGTCGCATCCGGCGTTTATTGTGCTGCTGCGTACAGGCCGACAATCTGTTCCAGGCTGGCGGTACGCGGATTACTGCGCAGACAAATATCTTCCAGCGCGGCCTGCGCCCATGCGCCGTAATGCGCAGATGTCGCACCAACATCGCCCAGTCGTTTACCAATCCCAACTTCCGCAATCAGCTCACTAACCGCGTTAATAGCATCACGCTCGTCGGATTTTTTAGTTCGCAGCGCCCTGCCTACCTGGCTAAAACGTTCGCGGCATACCATCCGGTTAAACTCCATCACCGTTGGCAGCAGCATGGCATTCGCCAGACCGTGCGGAATATGCAGCGCCGCGCCCGGCTGATGCGCCATCGCGTGGCATAACCCAAGCCCCGCACTGGAAAACGCCATTCCCGCCATGCATGATGCGAGCAACATACTTTCGCGCGCGGCAAGGTCGTGCCCGTAGCCCACCGCTTTCGGCAGCGATTTACCAATCATCGCAATGGCGCCAATCGCCAGGCTATCGGTAAACGGTGTGGCGTTCAGTGCGCTATACGCTTCAATGGCATGGGTTAACGCATCGATGCCGGTCATCGCCGTGACATGCGACGGCACGCCTTCGGTCAGCGCGGCATCGAGAATCGCCACATCCGGCATCAGCGAGGCATGTGCTAACACCTGCTTGCGCCCGCTCACAGCGTCGATAATCACCGTTACGTTAGTGGTTTCAGAGCCGGTTCCGGCGGTCGTTGGAACGGCAATCAGTGGCAGGCGCGGTTGCAGAACGCGGGTTTCTGACATTTCTGCCAGCGTGCTATCGGGGTTCGTCACCAGCAACGCCACGGCTTTCGCCGCATCCAGCACCGAGCCGCCGCCAAATGCGATCACCCCGTCACAACCTGACTCACGCAACTGCGCCACGGCTGCACACACGTCGGTAATGCACGGTTCGCCCACCGGACATGGCCATAGCGTCATGGCGATACCTTTTACCGCCAGGCTACGCGTCAGCCCGGCGGTCATCCCCGCCTGATGCAAAAAGCTGTCTGCCATCACGAACAGATGTTTCAACCCGCGCGTTTGCGCCTGCTGTCCGCAACTGCTCACCGCACCAGAGCCGCAAAGCGTCACCGGTGGAACGCTAAATGTTTTTACCCGTTGCAGATTCAGGGCATCGAATGCCTGAAAGAGCGCGGTCTGCAATTCATTTTGCATAGATCCCCTCCGCTTTCTCTCGCCCGCTACTGGCAATCGCCAGCGGGGTCATAAACAGACTGTGCTGCGGTAAATGCACCTGGAATGTCGGGAATTGTTTGCGAAATAGCTCCGCCACGCCCGATTGCATACAGGAGCCGCCTGCCAGCCATAAATCAGTAATGCCCTGCCCTGCGATATGCCGCGCGACAATGTCCGCCATTTTTTCGTACACCGGTTTCACCACAGGCCAAATCTCTTCACCGTGACCGCGCTTGTACTGCTCCGCCTCTTCCAGCGGAATACGACGATTTCCGGCGAGCGTCAGAGAAATGTGATGTCCGCCGGTGGCTTCATCCGCCGAGTAAGTCACTTTGCCCTGTTTCACGATGGCAATACCGGTGGTGCCGCCGCCAATATCCACTACGCCTGCGTTATCCAGTTGCAGTAGATCCGCGACTGCGGTTGGTTCATCCAGAACATGGCTGACTTCCAGTCCGGCAGATTCCAGTACGTTGATGGAAATACGCGCATCCGTACCTGGGGGAAATGACGTCGCCGCATGGCTAAAACGGCGACCGAATTGCTGCTCAAGGGTGTCGAGATGGCGACGAACAATGGTGACTGCGCCGAAGAAATCCCAGACGATGCCGTCGCGGACCACATCGGCCCAGTCGAGGCATACCGCCACCGGCTGACCTTCGCGGTCGACAACCATCGACACCACATCGCAGGTGCCCAGATCCACCCCCAGCCACAGCGGAGACTCCGTCGCGCCAGGCGTCTGGTTACACAGCGTTGCCGCCGTTTGCAGACGCGGGGTGAGCCATTGTTCGTCGTGCGCCATCGGTTACTCCTTAAACAATGCGAAACGCATCGACTAATACACAGCGACGCAGACGGACAAACGTCCGTGCGCTGGTTACCCCTTCACCGGTTGGCGTGGTGATGGTCATGGTGGTCCAGCCTTCCCCGCCCAGACCCAGTCCGGCAATGCACGGTCCGTTCTTAACGAAAATGCTGGTATCAATGGCGTTCGCCATCTGGTTCATGTTTTCGATGTTGCGCGAGTGCATTGCCGCCGTATGGTGGCAACCGCCTTCCAGTTTCACCGCCAGCGCAATGGCATCCGCCACATTGGCGACGCGCACCACCGGCAGTACCGGCATCATCAGTTCGGTCACGGCAAACGGATGTTCTGCGGTGGTTTCCACAAACAGCAATCGTGTTTCTTGCGGCACGTTCAGGCCGATTGCCGCCGCGATTTTCTCCGCATCGCGACCTACCCAGTCGCGGCTGACTGTGCCCTTTCCGCGTTCGTCGATATTTTTCAGCAACACTGGTTGTAGCTGCTGCGCCTGCTCTGCGGTCAGTTTCACCGCGTTCTGGCCTTGCATCAGACGCATCAGTTCATCGGCTACGCTATCGACGACAATCAGTACCTTTTCATCGGCACAAATAATGTTGTTATCGAAAGAAGCGCCTTTGACAATGGACTGAGCGGCACGGGCAAGGTCGGCGGTTTCATCCACCACTACCGGCGGGTTGCCTGCACCTGCGGCTATCAGACGTTTATTGGTGTGTTTACGCGCCGCTTCCACCACTGCTTCGCCGCCGGTCACCACCAAAAGGCCGATGCCCGGAAACTTGAACAAGCGTTGCGCGGTTTCGATATCCGGATTTGCCACGGTCACCAGTAAGTTTTCCGGCCCGCCTGCGGCAACAATCGCCTGGTTGAGCAGCGTAATCGCCCGCTGGGAGACTTTTTTCGCCGCCGGATGCGGGGCAAAAATGACGCTGTTGCCCGCCGCAATCAGGCTGATGGCGTTATTAATTACGGTTGCCGCCGGGTTAGTGGACGGCGTCACCGAAGCCACCACGCCCCAGGGCGCGTTTTCAATTAAAGTCAGGCCGTTGTCGCCCGTCAGCACTTGCGGAGAGAGACACTCAACGCCCGGCGTACCGCGCGCCTGAGCGACGTTTTTGGCAAATTTATCTTCGACGCGCCCCATGCCGGTTTCACTGACGGCAAGTTCCGCTAAATCTCTGGCGTGTTTTTCGCCTGCTTCACGAATGGCAGCAATAGCTAACTGGCGCATTGCCACGCTTTTTAACCCTTGCTGAGCAATTTTGGCTGCCGCAACGGCGTCATCCAGGGAAGCGAAAACGCCCATCTCATGAACGACGGCGGGCGGCATGTCGCTGCTTTGCATTTTCAGCAGTACCGCTTTCACCACCTGTTCAATATCCTGTTGATTCATGATGTTCTGCCTTATTTGTGGAAAATTACCTGACCGCCAGAGACCACCTCATCGACGATGCCAATCACGCACAGATCGACCGGTGACGTTTCGCTTTTATGCGCCTGGCGGGCGGAACTGCCACTCACCAGCAACACCCACTCCCCGGCTCCTGCGCCAATGTTGTCGATGGCAACGGCACACTGCCCGTCAGGGTTTCCCTGTGAATCAATCATTTCCACCATCAGCAATTTGTCATGCGCCAGTCCGTGATGGCGTACGGTACAAACAATTTGTCCAGTGACGACTGCCAGTTTCATACCCGCCTCCGTGGCGTATTTCAGGTAAAAGCTCCCCCTACCCTCCGCAGAAGGTAAATAGAAAAAGGAGAGAGCGTGACGCCCGAATCGACGTCACACAGGGTGATTACAGGTTACTGCTGTCGCCTTTCAGGCCGATCGGGAACACTTCTTCCAGGTCGCCGTGCGGACGCGGAATAACGTGGACAGATACTAGCTCGCCGATACGCTGTGCCGCTGCGGCACCGGCATCGGTCGCCGCTTTACAGGCAGCAACATCACCGCGAACCATCGCAGTACACAGGCCGCCGCCAATCTGCTTAACACCAA
Organism: Escherichia sp. MOD1-EC6842; assembly: GCF_002965705.1. NCBI lineage: Bacteria > Pseudomonadati > Pseudomonadota > Gammaproteobacteria > Enterobacterales > Enterobacteriaceae > Escherichia > Escherichia sp. MOD1-EC6842. The sequence continues at coordinate 40,158 of NZ_PTRF01000009.1, forward strand.
CCAGTTTGACGCGCGCAGCTTTTACCATCGCGTCAGAAGCCTCAATCAGTGCAACCAGGCCCCGGGTTTCGATCATTCCTAATGCTTCCATTGTGTTTTCCTCTTTATAGGGGTCCAGAACGGGACCGTTCATTCAACCAGTGTTTGTAAACTGCTTTCGCGGTTCACTTCTGTCTGACGCGGTACGGCTGCCACCAGCGCCAGTTCGATAATTTCCTGCACGCTACAGCCACGAGAGAGATCGTGCATCGGCGCGGCAAGCCCTTGTATCAATGGCCCGACGGCACGATATCCGCCAAGTCGTTGTGCGATTTTGTAGCCAATATTTCCGGCTTCCAGCGACGGAAAAACCATTACATTCGCTTTGCCCTGTAGCGGGCTGGCAGGCGCTTTTTGCGCCGCCACTTCCGGCACGAAGGCGGCGTCAAACTGTAATTCTCCATCCACCACAAGCTGTGGCGCGCGTTCACGGACGATTTCGGTCGCCTGCTGAACGTTAGCAACGCAGGGGTGACGGGCGCTGCCGTTGCTGGAAAACGACAGCATCGCCACGCGCGGTTCTTCTCCGGTGATAGCGCGCCAGGTGTCGGCGCTGGCAAGCGCGATATCCGCCAGTTGCGCCGCCGTCGGCTGTGGCACCACGCTGCAATCGGCAAAGCCCAACGCGGAGCCGCTGTACTGCGGCAGCATCAGGAAAATGGAGGAGAGCGTTTTACAGCCCGGCTGCAAACCAATAATGCGTAATCCGGCGCGTAACACATTCGCCGTGGAAGAGAGGTTGCCCGCAATGCAAACATTCGCTTTACCGGCGCTGACCATTGCGGCGGCAAACATCAGCGGATCGGTGAGTTTATCCAGCACGTCCGGCGGCGTTTTATCGCCTGCGCGAGCAAGCCAGCGGTGGGCAAATTCTTCCCGCATCGCAAGATTGCTGTGTGGATCTATCACCTGTAGCCCGTCCATCGCCACACCATGACTGAGCGCAAACTGGCGAAGTTCAAACGGATTGGCGACCAGAATGGGCGTTGCCAGAGCTTGTTGATGTAAATATTGCGCGGCTTTCAGCACACGTTGATCTAACGCATCCGGAAAAATCACTCTGGCGGGCGCTCGCAACGCCAGTTCACGACAACGTTCAATTATCATGGCGTCTCTCCCAGTCGTTGTTGGATCTGCGTCACCGTTAGCGGCTGCTTCGTCACGCTCAGGATCATCATCACGTAAACTGTGCTGGAAAGGCGGTTCAGCGCCTGCAAGATGTCCGGGCGTAATACTTCAAAACTGCGGGTGATAAACACCTGCGCCGCTACCGTCTCGGTTTCACGCACTTTGGTGCGTAGCAGATTGAGCAACGCGGCATCGCGCCCGTGGCTGGCTTCCGGCACCAGATGATCGTGATCGAGATAACGCAGCGGCTGATGGGAAAGCCGATGCAGGTCTTCGTCTGAAAGCCCGACAATCGCCTGGCAGCCCAGCGGTTCTCCCAGCGCATCGGCGCGCATAATGTTGCCAAGACGCGAACGGATGTCCGCCAGCCACGGCTGCCACGGTTCCGCCAGTTCAATTTGCAGCCACACTGTCAGCGCAATGGTGCTGTCGAGAACAGCGCGAAAACCCAGGCGCGGATCGCTTTTAGCGACCATTTTTTCCGCCGACAGATGAGTCAGCGTGTCTGGCTTTTTCGCCACCGGCTGGTGGCAGAGTTCGCAGCACGCCTGCGGATATTCATCGCTACTGGTCAGCCCGTGAACGCGCTGCGGCTGCTGCTGTTCATCGTCAACAAACAGGCTGCCCTGCTCGTCAATAAACTTGATGCGCAGATGGCGGCTTTCCAGTAACTCCCGGGCAGAGGGCGTCAGGCGACTGTGCGCAGGGAGATGGATCTCTGCGCCTTCGCTAAGCGTATGGTTCGCTCTTAGCCATGCTTCGGTGATGAAATCTTTCATAGGGATTGCCAGTTAGCCGGCCAGGCGACATACAGGAATTTCACGCTGGATGTCGTACCAAATTCGATGCTGGAACCCTTCGGGATAAACATCACGTCGCCCGCTTTGGCGATCATGGTTTCGCCTTCATGGCGAACGTGCAGTTCACCTTCCAGTACCATGTCGATTTCGTCGTAGTTCAGCTTCCACGGGAAGAAGGCGTTATCCCACTGCATAAAACCCGCAGCCATGCTGCTGCCGTCATCTCCGGTAACCAGGTCGGTCAACCCGACGCATTGAGGCTCCGCGCCGTCGAAACGACCAAACTTCACGCTGCCGCCATCGATAACTTTGATGCCGCCTTTGCCGGTCACCGATTTAAAACTCGACTGCATTGCGCCCTGCTCCAGCGACTGCTTTTCCTTCATCACTTTTTCCATCAGTTGCGCGACCAGGCTTTCGGTAAACTGGCCTTCCGGCAGTTGGGCGATGATGGTTTCGCGAATGCGCTGACTTTCGGTTTTATCGGCAGGTGCGCTGGCAGGAACGGACGCCGTTACCGGAGTCGATTCATCGCATTCGGTGATGGTAAAACCCAGTAGATCCGCCACTTCACGGGCTTCCGGAGTAATAATGCTGGCACGTAGAACCACGGACATTGCCTGTTCGCCGCGCGCATGGGCTTCACGAATATCATTCGCTGTGATGAGTTTTTTCACCTGCTTCCTCCTGTTCGGTGAGAGATGCCAGATAATCCACCAGTTGCTGCACGCTTTGCGGGTCGTGGCTGTTTAGCTCGAAAATCGGCTCTTCAAAGCCAGTCTCGCGCAATAACTGTCGCGTTGCGGCGACGTCAGCATCCGGCATGTCCGTTTTACTGATGACGGCGATTTGCCGTTTAGTGACGCCAATATCCAGCAACCCGGCAGGTAATCGGCTTTCCGGATCATTTGCGCCGTGGACATATATCAGCATGTCCACATCCTGTAGCGTGGTAATTAAGGCGTGATACCAGCGGGGATGGCTAAAATATTCACCTGGCGTATCAATATCACCCTTATTATTAAATTCCACAGCCTGCGTTTTTCGCGCGAGGGTATAATCCCCTTGCAACGCATTAAATAACGTTGTCTTTCCTGCTCCGACAGCACCCACAAACGCAATTCGTTTCATGAATGCCTCGCATTAACTTTTGGTCATTTCACAAAGCGTATAATTTAATAAGCGCCCTAAACCGCTGACGGTTTGTGATAACGCTTCTTCTACCGCGCCCACCGAGCCATAAATCACCAGCGCGCCGCTAAAACGGTCAAGAAAACCGATATGCACATCGGCGGCTTTCAGTGCTAAATCGCCGGCGATCATCGCTGTTTCACCGGGAGTTAGCGTCATAATGCCGATTGCGCCAGCATCGGGAACGCCGATTTTCTTCGCCAGTTCCTCACCGGGATGCGCAATTAAATGCGCCAGCGTGACCTGTTTACCGGGCACAAATTCCTGAATGATGCGTTCTTTATCCATGAGTCGCCGCCTGTGAAAAATCTGGCGCTATCGTGACAATTTTTTGTCAGAGTAAATAACAAAATTCGGCAAGGGAGTTTAAAAGGTGAGGTAGATCACTAAGAATGGAGAGATATTTTATCTAATGCATAAATTTTCATGAACAGCACATGAATATAATTAAATTGATATTGATTTATTTTTATATGGCGCGCTTTATTATTCGAAAAACAAGTAATAATCCCTTCTGATATATTGCGATAAACCGCTTACCCTGAATATTCAGGGTAAGCGTAAGAGTTAAGAAAGAATTACAGCGGCTGGGTTTGCGCTTCAACCACGGCCAGCGCCACCATGTTGACGATACGACGTACCGACGCGATTGGCGTTAATACGTGAACCGGTTTCGCCACGCCCATCAGCACCGGACCAACGGTTACACCTTCCGAGCTGGAAACGCGTAGTAAGTTGTAACTAATGCGGGCGGCTTCCATATTCGGCATCACCAGAATATTAGCGGAACCTTTCAGAGAGCTGTCCGGCATACGATCGTTGCGAATCGCTTCCACCAGCGCCGCATCACCGTGCATTTCGCCATCAATCATCAGTTCTGGCGCACGTTCCCTGACCAGTTCCAGGGCTTTACGCATTTTGCTGGACGACGGGCAATTTGAAGAACCAAAGTTGGAGTGCGAGAGTAAGGCTACACGCGGCTCAATACCGAAGCGACGGACAGTTTCTGCCGCCATCAGCGTGATCTCCGCCAGCCCTTCTGCGTCTGGATCATCGTTGACGTAGGTGTCAGCAATGAAGGTGTTACCACTCGGCAGCAGCAGCGCGTTCATTGCGCCTGCGGTGTGAACGCCATCGCGATAACCAAACACATTTTTCACCACACTAAAGTGTTCGTGATAATCCCCCACCGTACCGCAGATCATTGCATCGGCTTCGCCACGCTGAACCATAATCGCGCCGATCACTGTCGGATTGCCGATCAATGCACGCTGTGCCTGTTCCTGGGTGACCCCGCGACGTTTCATGATCTGGAAGTATTCGCTCCAGTACTCTTTAAAGCGCGGATCGGATTCGTTATTGACGATCTCAAAATCAACGCCCGCTTTGATCTGCAAGCCCAGTTTCTGAATACGCATTTCGATCACGTTCGGACGACCAATAAGAATCGGTTTCGCCAGTCCCAGCGTTACCAGTTCCTGAGTCGCGTGCAAAACGCGCGCCTCTTCCCCTTCCGGCAGCACCACGCGCTTCGGCGCTTTGCGAGCCTGAGAGAAGATCGGCTTCATAAACAGGTTGGTTTTGTAAACGAACTCGGTCAGTTTGTCGATGTAGACGTCGAAATCAGCAATCGGACGCGTCGCCACACCGGACTCCATTGCCGCTTTTGCCACCGCTGGCGCGATCTTGACGATCAGACGCGGATCGAACGGTTTAGGAATGATGTATTCCGGGCCAAAGCTCAGATCCTGATCGCCATAGGCAGAAGCAACCACTTCGCTCTGTTCCGCATGAGCCAGTTCAGCAATCGCACGTACCGCTGCCAGTTTCATCTCTTCATTAATAGCGGTTGCACCAACGTCCAGCGCGCCACGGAAAATGAACGGGAAGCAAAGCACGTTGTTGACCTGGTTTGGATAGTCAGAACGACCAGTACAGATGATGGCATCCGGACGCACTTCTTTCGCCAGCGGCGGCAGAATTTCCGGTTCCGGATTCGCCAGCGCCAGGATCATCGGCGCGCGAGCCATTTTCTTCACCATTTCCTGGGTGAGCACTTTCGGGCCGGAGCAGCCAAGGAAAATATCCGCGCCTTCAATTACATCGTCGAGGGTACGTTTACCGTCATCCACCACCGCATAAGCGGCTTTGGTTTCCGCCATGTTCGGCTCTCGACCCTGATAGATAACGCCTTTCGAGTCACAAACCACGATGTTATGTTTTTGCAGCCCCAGTGCCACCAGCAGGTTCATACAGGCGATGGCGGCTGCCCCCGCGCCGGAAACTACCATCCGCACGTCGGAGATGTTTTTCTCTACCACGCGCAAGCCGTTAAGGATAGCGGCGGTGCTGATGATTGCCGTTCCGTGCTGGTCGTCGTGGAATACCGGAATGTTCATCCGCTGGCGCAGTTTCTGCTCAATATAGAAGCATTCTGGCGCTTTAATGTCTTCGAGGTTGATGCCGCCAAAGGTCGGTTCCAGCGCAGCGACCACTTCGATAAATTTGTCCGGATCGAGTTCATCAACTTCAATGTCAAACACATCAATCCCGGCGAATTTCTTAAACAGAACGCCCTTGCCTTCCATCACTGGTTTGCCTGCCAGCGCGCCAATGTTGCCTAACCCCAGTACCGCCGTACCGTTGGAGATCACCGCCACCAGGTTACCGCGCGCAGTATATTTGTAGGCTTTTAACGGATCTTTCTCGATTTCAAGACAAGGCGCGGCGACGCCAGGTGAGTAGGCCAGCGCCAGATCGCGCTGCGTGGCCAGAGGTTTAGTGGGAGAAACCTGGATTTTCCCTGGAACTGGAAATTCATGGAAATCAAGTGCACTTTGTTTTAACTGGTCATCCATTTGGTTGTTCCTTTCACGTAACGTTCACAAAAATGCGTGGGCAACTGCCTCAGCCCACAACATGGCGCACATTATTACCTTGCCGGAGCTTTCAGACTTTGAGCAAGTCCAAACTCTCCTCATAAAAATAATATTTTGGCAATAATCCTATAACACTGATGTTACCTGCTTAATCCGGCAATACCATGCCTGTCTGCTATGCTTTTTTGATGCGATTAGCAAAATTTCTCAGAAGTGTGAATTAACGCACTCACCTAACACTTTACTTTTCAAGGAGTATTTCCTATGAACGAGTTAGACGGCATTAAACAATTCACCACTGTCGTGGCAGACAGCGGCGATATTGAGTCCATTCGCCATTATCATCCTCAGGATGCCACCACCAATCCTTCGTTATTACTCAAGGCTGCCGGATTATCACAATATGAGCATTTAATAGACGATGCTATCGCCTGGGGTAAAAAAAATGGTCAAACGCAGGAACAACAAGTGGTAGCTGCCTGCGATAAGCTGGCGGTCAATTTCGGTACAGAAATTCTCAAAATCGTACCCGGTCGTGTATCGACAGAAGTTGACGCACGCCTCTCTTTTGATAAAGAAAAGAGTATTGAGAAAGCGCGTCATCTGGTGGATTTGTACCAGCAGCAGGGCGTTGAGAAATCACGCATTCTGATCAAGCTAGCTTCAACCTGGGAAGGGATCCGCGCGGCAGAAGAGCTGGAAAAAGAAGGCATTAATTGCAATCTGACGCTGCTGTTTTCCTTTGCTCAGGCACGCGCCTGTGCAGAAGCGGGCGTTTTTCTGATTTCGCCATTTGTCGGGCGTATTTATGACTGGTATCAGGCGCGCAAGCCGCTGGATCCGTATGTGGTGGAAGAAGATCCGGGCGTTAAGTCGGTGCGTAATATCTACGACTATTTCAAGCAGCACCGCTATGAAACCATTGTGATGGGCGCAAGTTTCCGCCGTACCGAGCAAATCCTCGCTTTAACCGGTTGCGATCGTCTGACTATCGCGCCGAACTTGCTGAAAGAGTTGCAGGAAAAAGTCTCGCCAGTCGTCCGCAAATTGATCCCGCCTTCTCAGACGTTCCCACGCCCTGCCCCCATGAGCGAAGCGGAGTTCCGTTGGGAGCACAATCAGGATGCGATGGCGGTAGAAAAACTGTCTGAAGGCATCCGCCTGTTCGCCGTCGATCAACGCAAACTGGAAGATCTTCTTGCCGCCAAACTATAAACCAGCCACGGAGTGTTATATGTCCCGAAAAGACCTTGCCAATGCGATTCGCGCGCTCAGTATGGATGCGGTGCAAAAAGCCAATTCTGGTCATCCCGGCGCGCCGATGGGCATGGCCGATATTGCCGAAGTGCTGTGGAACGATTTTCTTAAACATAACCCCACCGATCCAGCCTGGTATGATCGCGACCGCTTTATTCTCTCCAACGGTCATGCCTCGATGCTGCTCTACAGTTTGCTGCATCTGACCGGTTACGACCTGCCGCTGGAAGAGCTGAAGAACTTCCGTCAGTTGCATTCGAAAACCCCAGGACACCCTGAGCTTGGCTATACGCCAGGCGTTGAAACCACCACAGGGCCGCTGGGGCAAGGGCTGGCGAACGCGGTTGGACTGGCGATAGCAGAACGTACGCTGGCGGCGCAGTTTAACCAGCCGGATCATGAAATTGTCGATCACTTCACTTATGTGTTTATGGGCGACGGCTGCCTGATGGAAGGTATTTCTCACGAAGTCTGTTCGCTGGCGGGCACGCTGGGGCTAGGCAAGCTGATTGGTTTTTACGATCACAACGGTATTTCCATCGACGGTGAAACCGAAGGCTGGTTTACCGACGATACGGCAAAACGTTTTGAAGCCTATCACTGGCATGTTGTCCATGAAATCGACGGTCACGATCCGCAGGCGGTGAAAGAAGCGATTCTCGAAGCGCAAAGCGTGAAAGATAAGCCGTCGTTGATTATCTGCCGCACGGTGATTGGCTTCGGTTCGCCTAATAAAGCGGGTAAGGAAGAGGCGCACGGCGCACCACTGGGGGAAGAAGAAGTGGCGCTGGCACGGCAAAAACTGGGCTGGCACCATCCGCAATTTGAGATCCCTAAAGAGATTTATCACGCCTGGGATGCCCGCGAAAAAGGCGAAAAAGCGCAGCAGAGCTGGAATGAAAAGTTTGCAGCTTATAAAAAAGCCCATCCGCAACTGGCAGAGGAGTTTACCCGCCGGATGAGCGGAGGTTTGCCGAAGGACTGGGAGAAAACGACGCAGAAATATATCAATGAGTTGCAGGCGAATCCGGCGAAAATCGCTACCCGTAAGGCGTCGCAAAATACGCTTAACGCTTACGGCCCCATGCTGCCGGAACTGCTCGGCGGTTCGGCGGATCTGGCTCCCAGTAACTTAACCATCTGGAAAGGTTCGGTGTCGCTGAAGGAAGATCTGGCAGGGAATTATATTCACTACGGAGTGCGTGAATTTGGTATGACCGCCATCGCCAACGGCATCGCGCACCACGGTGGATTTGTACCGTATACCGCGACGTTCCTGATGTTTGTTGAATACGCCCGCAACGCCGCTCGTATGGCGGCGCTGATGAAAGCGCGGCAGATTATGGTTTATACCCATGACTCGATTGGTCTGGGGGAAGATGGCCCGACGCACCAGGCGGTTGAGCAACTGGCCAGTTTGCGCTTAACCCCGAATTTCAGCACCTGGCGACCGTGCGATCAGGTGGAAGCAGCGGTGGGCTGGAAGCTGGCGGTTGAGCGCCACAACGGGCCGACGGCGCTGATCCTCTCAAGGCAGAATCTGGCGCAGGTGGAACGTACGCCGGATCAGGTAAAAGAGATTGCTCGTGGTGGTTATGTGCTGAAAGACAGCGGCGGCAAGCCGGATATTATTTTGATTGCTACCGGTTCAGAGATGGAAATCACCCTACAAGCGGCGGAGAAATTAGCGGGAGAAGGTCGCAATGTTCGCGTGGTTTCCCTGCCCTCGACCGATATTTTCGACGCCCAGGATGAGGAATATCGGGAGTCGGTGTTGCCTTCTAACGTTGCGGCTCGCGTGGCGGTGGAAGCAGGCATCGCCGATTACTGGTACAAGTATGTTGGTCTGAAAGGGGCAATTGTCGGGATGACAGGTTATGGGGAATCTGCTCCGGCGGATAAGCTGTTCCCGTTCTTTGGCTTTACCGCCGAGAATATTGTGGCAAAAGCGCATAAGGTGCTGGGAGTGAAAGGTGCCTGATGGTGATTGCCGGATGCGACGCTGACGCGTCTTATCCGGCCTACAGCGTCTTATCCGGTCTACATGTTCCCGCCATTTTGTTTAACGGGTGATCCACAACGTGGGCCAGGCGTCTGGCCCATGCCAGTTATCGCAGGTGGGTTCTGCGGCGTAACGCACCAGGCGAAAACGCTGACCGTCAAAGCGCCAGCGCGCCTGAATGCCACAATCGCTTAATCCACGGCCTTTCGCTAACGTCACCAGTTCACGCGATTTTTCATCAAATGTCGCGTTCATCAGTTCCAGTTCATTCGTCTCCTGACCGTTATTGAACGGCAAACGCAACCGTACCGGACGCGAGGCCAGCGGCTTTTTACGCGACACTATCCACGCCAGATCAATGGTGTTATAGGCGCCCGCCTCACAGCTAATCATCATCAGCGCTTTATCATCAGTCAGCGCAGTGACATTCACCTCACGACGCAACGGATCAAGCGAACAACGCAGGCCATTCATCCGCCAGTTACCGTAATCCAGCAAATCATTACGCTCTTCGAGTGAGAGTGGCGTCGGCGTTGGGTTTACCACAGCGACCTCTTTCAGCGCAGGCGCAGGCGGTACGCTGAGTGGCGGCTCGTCTCCTTTCTTGATCCACGCAGTTTCACTGCCAACGCGCTTTTGCTGAGCATCAATAAACAACAACGCCGCTTTTAATCCATTAAGAGAAATGGTCTGATCGCCGTCGCGTAAGGTAATTGCCTTCCCTTCCTGAATCATTTGCAAAAACGCGGTGATGGTCGCCGTATCATCGGTCACTAATAACCACGGCGAAATCCGCCACTTGTCCCCGCTTAACGCCAGCGGCTCGCCATCTAACAGCAGTCGTGGCGCTATCGCCTCTTCCGACGCATCCGGCGACTTCAACCCGCCGCGCTCAATACGTAAAACGGCATCGGTATGCGCCCCGGCACTGCGACTGAGAGTCATCACCAGTCCATTATGATTGCCAGTGTTGCGCGCTACGCAGAAATTTTGGTTGTTACAGGTGACCTGCCAGTCGGAAAACGTCCGTTGCGCTGGTGCTGCCCACGCCAAAGACGTCGGCAACAAAGCGAAAAAAAAGAGCAGGAAAATGCGATAGCGCATGGACGGTACGACCCCAGAAGTTCAAACAAACAGCACAAGTCGTATCTTCGTTGCGCAGGTAGCGCGGCTCAATCGGATTTATCGGATTGAGCCAATAATAAACAACGAAATATTATTGTTATTTTTCAGTCCATTAAATGTGACGTTTGTAAATAGTTAAGCAATAACACCGTCTTACCGTCACGTATCTCGCCGGTATTAATCATCTCAAGCGCCTGGCTGAACGGCAGCTCAAGCACTTCAATATCTTCATCTTCGACGCCGCCCCCCGCGTTAGCACGCTGACTGTCACTGTATTCGGCGATAAAAAAGTGGATTAGCTCGGTCACACCGCCAGGCGACATATACAGTTCAAATAATTTGCGTACTTCGCCAACCTCATAACCCGTCTCTTCAATCGCTTCTTTGCGAATGCACACTTCGGGTTCGTCGTTGTCCAGCAGCCCGGCACAGGTTTCAATCAACTGCCCGCTTTCATTGCCATTAACCCAGGTCGCGACGCGGAACTGACGAATCAGAACTACGGTCTTTTTCTTCGCGTTGTACAGGAGGATCGTCGCGCCATTGCCGCGATCGTAAACTTCACGTTTATGGCGGATAACTTCGCCATCTTTGCGGGTGAGATCGTAGGTAATGTTGTGCAGGGTGAAATAGTTATCGGAGAGAATTTGGTCTTTGATGAGGGTGATTTGTTGCGTCATACCGACTCCACAGCGCGAAATGAACAAGTATCTTACGCTGTGAAGTCGGGTTTGTCTGCGGATGGAATTAGTGAGATTTGACTGATTTTATCCCCAGCCAGTCAATAATTCCCTGCGCCGCATGGCGCCCTTCCGCCATTGCAGTCACCACGAGATCCGCACCGCGCACGGCATCGCCACCGGCGAAGATTTTCGGGTTCGTCGTCTGGTAACGGTACTGACTTTCAACATCAGCCACGATGCGCCCCCATTTATCCACCGTTACACCGTGTGACTGAAGCCACGGCATATCATGCGGATTAAAACCAAACGCCATAATCACCGCGTCGGCAGGCATGACAAATTCACTGCCTTCCACCGGCACCGGACGCCGACGCCCTTGTGCATCCGGCTCGCCAAGACGCGTGCGCAGGAAACGAATCCCGCAGACGTGACCTTGCTCATTCAATTCAAGCGCCACTGGCTGGACGTTAAATTCGAAGTTAGCCCCCTCTTCGCGGGCGTTCTTCACCTCTTTTTTCGAACCGGGCATGTTAGCTTCATCACGACGATAGGCGCAGGTGACGTTACTTGCGCCGTGGCGCAGCGCGGTGCGCACACAGTCCATCGCGGTGTCGCCGCCGCCCAGTACAACGACATTTAGCCCGGCTGTATTGATAAACGGCTCTTCCGGTAGCTCTTCAAGCCCCATCACCTGTTTGGTGTTGGCAATAAGGAACGGCAGAGCGTCATAAACGCCCGGCGCATCTTCATTGGGTAAGCCCGCTTTCATGGAACGGTAAGTGCCGACGCCAACGAAGACTGCGTCGTATTGTTCGAGCAGCGAATCCAAAGAGACATCTTTACCCACTTCACAATTGAGTTTGAAGTGAATCCCCATTGCGCTGAAGATTTCCCGACGGCGCGCCATCAGCGATTTATCCAATTTGAAAGAAGGAATGCCAAAGGTGAGCAAGCCACCGATTTCTGGATGGCGATCGTATACCGTCACCTCCACGCCGCTGCGGGTCAGGACGTCCGCACAGGCCAGCCCCGCAGGCCCCGCACCGATAATCGCCACTCGCTTGTCCACTTTGGTGACATGGCTTAAGTCAGGACGCCAACCTTTCGCCAACGCCTGATCTGAAATGTAGCGTTCAATGTTGCCGATAGTCACCGCGCCGTGCTCATCGCGAATGGTGCAGGCGCCTTCACACAAGCGATCTTGCGGACAGACGCGTCCGGTAATTTCTGGCAGGGTGTTGGTCTGGTGAGAAAGCTCGACGGCGGCGTCGATATTTCCGGCTTTCACCAGTTCAATCCACTGCGGAATATGGTTATGCAGCGGGCAGGTCCATTCACAGACGCTATGCTCGCCGCACTTCAGGCAGCGCGAGGCTTCCCGTTGTGCCTGGTCGGTGCGGAATGGCAGATAAATTTCATCAAAGCCGGTTTTGCGCGCTTCAATTGCCAGTTTATCCGGCTCGCCGCGCGCGGGCGTTGCCTGCATTTGCTCGACTTTACTCATTACCGGCATTTCTTGTGCCGCTGTACTGGTATGCCACGGTTGATGTTCCTGACGTGCAGTGCGCAAGCGGCGAGATTTCGCTATGCCGGAGAGTGCGGCGTCGGTGACCAGTTGCAGCGCATCCGCCGGGCAGTTTTCGACACAGGCGGGGCCGTTTTCTCGCCCTGCGCACAGGTCGCATTTATGTGCCGTGGCTTTCACTTTACCCGCTGTGACGGGTGTCAGGACAATCTGCATGGTGCCAAACGGACAGGCCACCACACAGGATTTACAGCCAATACACTTTTGCTGATTGACCTGAATGCTGTCATCAACATGGCTGATTGCGCCATTGGGGCAGCTACGGGCACAGGGCGCATCTTCGCAATGGTGACAGGTCACTGCACTACGTTGCTGCTGATGTTTGATAACCGTAATTCGGGGATGAAAATGGTGTTGGCTCAGGACATGTTGCTCATCATTGTGAGCCATGACACAGGCGATTTCACAAGCATGACAACCCAGACATTGCTGACTGTTGGCCATAATAAAACGATTCATAACGACCTTCTTTTTTGGTTGTAAAAACCTTATTCTTTATATGAGTGTTGTTATTACCCGACTTGCAGGGGAATCGGCAATGTCCATGTGCCCAGAACAAGTAACTATTTCGCTATAAACTGTGGCAGATCAAATAATCCCATCACTGACTAAATTGCGTTTCAACAACCTGGAACATTAATGATTTTATGTGGAGAAGACGCGTGTGATTGTTAAACGCCCCGTCTCGGCCAGTCTGGCCAGGGCCTTTTTTTACATTGTGCTGCTGTCGATTCTTTCCACGGGTATCGCCCTGCTAACTCTGGCGAGCAGTTTGCGCGACGCTGAGGCGATCAATATTGCCGGATCGCTGCGTATGCAGAGTTACCGCCTGGGCTACGACTTGCAAAGTGGCAGTCCACAACTCAATGCGCATCGCCAGTTGTTCCAGCAGGCACTGCATTCACCGGTATTAACCAATCTCAACGTCTGGTATGTGCCAGAGGCAGTAAAAACCCGCTATGCGCATCTGAATGCCAACTGGCTGGAGATGAATAATCGGCTCAGCAAGGGGGATTTGCCGTGGTATCAGGCCAATATCGATAATTATGTCAATCAGATAGACCTGTTCGTGCTGGCTTTACAGCACTACGCTGAACGCAAAATGCTGCTGGTGGTGGCGATTTCGCTGGCTGGCGGCATCGGTATTTTCACGCTGGTCTTTTTTACTCTGCGCCGCATACGCCATCAGGTCGTTGCCCCACTGAATCAACTGGTTACCGCCAGTCAGCGTATTGAACACGGTCAGTTCGACTCACCGCCGCTGGATACCAGCCTGCCCAATGAGCTGGGACTGCTGGCCAAAACCTTTAACCAGATGTCGAGCGAACTGCATAAATTGTACCGTTCGCTGGAAGCGTCAGTAGAAGAAAAAACCCGCGATCTCCACGAGGCCAAGCGCCGTCTGGAGGTGTTGTATCAGTGTTCGCAGGCGCTGAACACCAGCCAGATTGATGTGCATTGTTTCCGCCACATTTTGCAGATTGTTCGCGACAATGAAGCGGCTGAATATCTGGAGTTAAATGTCGGTGAAAACTGGCGGATTAGCGAAGGAAAGCCCAACCCGCAACTGCCGATGCAGATTTTACCGGTGACCATGCAAGAGACGGTTTACGGCGAGCTGCACTGGCAAAACAGCAACGTGTCGGCCTCCGAACCGCTGCTTAATAGCGTTTCATCGATGCTGGGGCGCGGTTTGTACTTTAACCAGGCACAGAAACATTTTCAGCAATTGCTGTTGATGGAGGAACGCGCGACCATCGCCCGCGAATTACACGACTCGCTGGCTCAGGTGCTTTCTTATTTGCGTATCCAGTTGACGTTACTGAAGCGTTCGATACCGGAAGATAACGCCACCGCACAAAGTATCATGGCCGATTTTTCCCAGGCATTGAATGATGCGTATCGGCAGTTACGCGAGCTGCTGACCACTTTCCGCCTCACGCTGCAGCAGGCGGATCTCCCTTCCGCGCTGCGGGAAATGCTGGATACATTACAAAATCAAACCAGCGCCAAACTGACCCTCGACTGCCGCTTGCCAACCCTGGCGCTGGATGCGCAAATGCAGGTGCATCTGTTGCAAATTATTCGTGAAGCGGTGCTGAATGCGATGAAGCACGCCAACGCCAGCGAAATCGCTGTTAGCTGCGTCACCGCACCGGAAGGCAACCACACGGTCTATATCCGTGACAACGGGATTGGCATCGGTGAACCGAAAGAACCTGAAGGCCATTATGGTCTGAATATTATGCGCGAGCGCGCGGAACGACTGGGCGGAACGCTGACATTTTCGCAACCTTCCGGCGGCGGCACGTTAGTGAGTATTAGCTTTCGCTCTGCGGCGGGTGAGGAAAGTCAACTGATGTAATACCTCTTGTTGACCAAAGAATACGGGCACTTAAGGTTCAGTATAAAAGGGCATGATAATTTACATTATCTCCTTTTTTTCTCCACGATTGGCTCGTACCTTGCCGCTACAGTGAAGCAAGTCAAGCCTACAACGATACGCAGAAACACGAGGTCCTCTTTTAATGGCGAATTTCTTTATTGATCGCCCCATTTTTGCCTGGGTACTGGCAATCCTGTTGTGTCTGACAGGAACCCTGGCGATTTTCTCATTGCCCGTTGAACAATACCCGGATCTCGCGCCACCGAACGTGCGAGTGACCGCTAACTATCCAGGCGCTTCGGCTCAGACGCTGGAAAACACCGTAACCCAGGTTATCGAGCAGAATATGACTGGCCTCGATAACCTGATGTATATGTCGTCACAAAGCAGTGGCACCGGTCAGGCATCTGTCACCTTAAGTTTTAAAGCCGGAACCGACCCGGACGAGGCGGTGCAACAGGTGCAAAACCAGCTGCAATCGGCCATGCGTAAACTCCCACAGGCGGTACAAAACCAGGGCGTGACAGTACGTAAAACCGGCGATACTAACATCCTGACCATTGCTTTCGTCTCTACCGATGGTTCGATGGATAAACAAGATATTGCCGATTACGTTGCCAGCAATATTCAGGATCCGTTAAGCCGCGTTAACGGCGTTGGTGATATCGACGCCTATGGTTCACAGTATTCGATGCGTATCTGGCTTGATCCGGCAAAACTGAACAGCTTCCAGATGACGGCTAAAGATGTAACCGACGCCATTGAGTCACAGAACGCGCAGATTGCGGTCGGACAGCTTGGCGGTACACCTTCTGTCGATAAACAAGCATTGAACGCTACCATTAACGCCCAGTCGCTGTTGCAAACGCCTGAACAGTTCCGCGATATCACCTTGCGGGTAAATCAGGATGGTTCGGAAGTGAAACTGGGCGATGTTGCCACCGTCGAAATGGGGGCGGAGAAATACGATTATCTTAGCCGCTTTAATGGTAAGCCTGCCTCCGGTCTGGGAGTAAAACTGGCTTCCGGCGCGAACGAAATGGCCACAGCGAAGCTGGTACTGAACCGGCTCGACGAACTGGCGCAATACTTCCCTCCCGGTCTGGAATATAAGGTGGCGTATGAAACCACCTCGTTTGTTAAAGCCTCCATTGAAGACGTGGTGAAAACCCTGTTAGAAGCTATCGCGCTGGTTTTCCTCGTCATGTATCTGTTCCTGCAAAACTTCCGCGCTACGCTGATTCCAACTATCGCCGTGCCGGTGGTGTTAATGGGCACTTTCTCCGTGCTTTACGCCTTCGGTTACAGCGTCAACACCTTAACCATGTTTGCGATGGTGCTGGCGATCGGTCTGCTGGTGGATGACGCCATCGTGGTGGTGGAAAACGTCGAACGTATTATGAGTGAGGAAGGACTCACTCCTCGCGAAGCCACACGTAAATCGATGGGGCAAATCCAGGGCGCTCTGGTCGGGATTGCAATGGTGCTGTCGGCGGTATTTGTGCCAATGGCCTTCTTTGGCGGCACGACCGGAGCTATCTATCGCCAGTTCTCTATTACCATTGTTGCGGCGATGGTGCTGTCGGTGCTGGTGGCGATGATCCTCACTCCGGCGCTGTGTGCCACGCTACTTAAGCCACTGAAAAAAGGTGAGCATCACGGGCAGAAAGGCTTTTTTGCCTGGTTTAACCAGATGTTCAACCGTAACGCCGAACGCTACGAGAAAGGGGTGGCGAAAATTCTCCACCGCAGCCTGCGCTGGATTTTGATTTACGTCCTGCTGTTAGGCGGTATGGTGTTTCTGTTCCTGCGTCTGCCGACGTCATTCCTGCCACTGGAAGACCGTGGCATGTTCACCACGTCGGTGCAGCTACCCAGCGGTTCGACCCAGCAACAGACGCTGAAAGTGGTGGAACAGATCGAGAAGTATTACTTCACTCATGAGAAAGACAATATCACGTCAGTATTTGCCACGGTCGGTTCAGGCCCTGGCGGCAACGGGCAAAACGTGGCGCGTATGTTTATCCGCCTGAAAGACTGGAGTGAGCGCGACAGTAAGACCGGCACTTCGTTTGCCATTATCGAACGTGCAACGAAAGAATTTAATAAGATTAAAGAAGCCCGCGTTATCGCCAGCAGCCCGCCGGCAATTAGCGGTCTTGGCAGTTCTGCGGGTTTTGATATGGAGTTGCAGGATCACGCCGGAGCGGGTCACGATGCGCTGATGGCTGCACGTAACCAGTTGCTGGCGCTGGCAGCGGAAAATCCGGAATTAACCCGCGTGCGCCATAACGGTCTTGATGACAGTCCGCAGTTGCAGATTGATATCGACCAACGTAAAGCTCAGGCGCTGGGCGTTGCCATTGACGATATTAACGACACGCTGCAAACCGCGTGGGGTTCAAGCTATGTAAATGACTTTATGGATCGCGGTCGCGTGAAGAAAGTCTATGTGCAGGCCGCCGCGCCGTATCGGATGCTGCCGGATGATATCAACCTGTGGTATGTGCGTAACAAAGACGGTGGGATGGTGCCCTTCTCTGCCTTCGCGACCTCTCGCTGGGAGACAGGTTCGCCGCGTCTGGAACGCTATAACGGCTATTCTGCGGTAGAGATTGTCGGGGAAGCCGCACCGGGCGTCAGTACGGGTACAGCGATGGATATTATGGAATCGTTAGTGAAGCAGTTGCCGAACGGCTTTGGACTGGAGTGGACGGCGATGTCGTACCAGGAACGACTTTCCGGTGCGCAAGCTCCGGCGCTGTATGCCATTTCATTGCTGGTGGTATTCCTGTGTCTGGCTGCACTTTATGAAAGTTGGTCAGTACCGTTCTCGGTAATGCTGGTTGTACCGCTGGGAGTTATCGGCGCGCTGCTGGCAACCTGGATGCGCGGGCTGGAAAACGACGTTTACTTCCAGGTGGGTTTATTAACGGTCATTGGTTTATCGGCGAAAAACGCCATCCTCATTGTCGAGTTCGCTAACGAGATGAACCAAAAAGGTCACGACCTGTTTGAAGCGACGCTTTATGCCTGCCGCCAGCGTTTACGCCCGATACTGATGACCTCGCTGGCGTTTATCTTCGGCGTACTGCCGATGGCAATCAGCAGCGGTGCCGGTTCCGGTGGTCAACATGCGGTGGGTACTGGCGTAATGGGGGGAATGATCTCCGCCACCATTCTGGCGATTTACTTCGTGCCGCTGTTCTTTGTGCTGGTACGCCGTCGTTTCCCTCTGAAGCCACGCCCGGAATAAGCAATAAAAAAGGCGACATGCCAACGTGTCGCCTTTTTCAACTTTCTGATAAAGAACCTGTTCATCAGGTTCTTTCATTTTACCTTCTGTCCTGGTAATTACTTGCGAAGCATAACTTCGATAAAGTCTTTCCAGTTCCCCAGTTCACGTTCAATCATAACAACCTCTCTTATAATTATGGGTATTCTACGGAAACAATATACCGTGGTGAAGCTAATTTATTCGATTGCAGTGATTACTACCTCCGGGGCAAAACCTATGTAAATACTATGGCCCTGAGACAGGGATTTTTATGTGATGCAAAGCAACATTTCAACAGATTCATACGGATTCTAATACTTGCTTAATTCTGTTTGAAATACATACAGATACCTAGGGGAATATTCTTAATAATTACATTCAAAATGCTCACAATTATTTAATAATTGTTAAGTGAAACACCTTAATAATGTTATATTCCCTGGTATTCATTTGTCGGGGAAATGTATTGACCGTTAAATGAGTATTTATTCTTATAAATCGAAAAAGGATTCATTATGGTTACACTTTACGGCATTAAAAATTGTGACACCATTAAAAAGGCTCGCCGTTGGCTGGAAGCCAATAACATCGACTATCGTTTTCATGATTATCGCGTTGATGGGCTGGACAGCGAATTATTGAACGGTTTTATCAACGAATTAGGCTGGGAAGCGTTACTCAACACCCGTGGTACTACCTGGCGTAAACTGGACGAAACCACGCGCAATAAAATCACCGATGCGGCTTCTGCGGCGGCATTAATGACTGAAATGCCTGCAATTATCAAACGCCCATTGCTCTGCGCGCCAGGGAAGCCTATGCTGCTTGGTTTCAGTGAATCCAGTTATCAGCAATTTTTCCATGAGGTGTAGTCTATGTCGTGTCCGGTTATTGAGCTGACACAGCAGCTTATTCGCCGCCCATCCTTAAGTCCTGATGACGCAGGATGTCAGGCAATCATTACCGAACGTTTACAGGCGATCGGTTTTACCATCGAACGCATGGACTTTGCGGATACGCAGAATTTTTGGGCGTGGCGTGGACAGGGAGAAACGTTAGCCTTTGCCGGACATACCGACGTTGTACCGCCTGGCGATGCCGACCGTTGGATCAATCCACCATTTGAACCGACCATTCGCGACGGTATGTTATTCGGGCGCGGCGCGGCAGATATGAAAGGGTCGCTGGCGGCGATGGTGGTAGCAGCAGAACGCTTTGTCGCTCAACATCCCAACCATAAAGGTCGACTGGCGTTTCTGATCACCTCAGACGAAGAGGCCAGCGCCCACAACGGCACGGTCAAAGTGGTCGAAACCTTAATGGCACGCCGTGAACGGCTGGATTACTGCCTGGTTGGTGAACCGTCGAGTATCGAAGTGGTCGGTGATGTAGTGAAAAATGGCCGTCGCGGATCGTTGACCTGTAACCTTACTATTCATGGCGTGCAGGGACATGTGGCCTACCCACACCTTGCAGATAACCCTGTACATCGTGCAGCGCCTTTCCTCAATGAGTTAGTGGCTATCGAGTGGGATCAGGGCAATGAGTTTTTCCCGGCAACCAGTATGCAAATAGCCAATATTCAGGCGGGTACTGGCAGTAATAATGTCATTCCGGGTGAGCTGTTTGTACAGTTTAACTTCCGCTTTAGCACCGAACTTACTGATGAAATGATCAAAGCACAGGTGCTTACCCTGCTTGAAAAACATCAACTGCGTTACACGGTCGATTGGTGGCTTTCCGGGCAGCCATTTTTGACTGCGCGCGGTAAACTGGTAGATGCGGTCGTCAACGCGGTTGAGCACTATAATGAAATTAAACCGCAGCTACTGACCACAGGCGGAACGTCCGATGGGCGCTTTATTGCCCGCATGGGGGCGCAGGTGGTGGAACTTGGGCCGGTCAATGCCACCATTCATAAAATTAATGAATGTGTGAACGCTGCCGACCTGCAGCTACTTGCCCGTATGTATCAACGTATCATGGAACAGCTCGTCGCCTGATGAGTGGTTCTGCAAGAGGAAAAAAGCATGGACTGGCTGGCTAAATATTGGTGGATTCTGGTAATTGTCTTTTTGGTGGGCGTCCTGCTGAATGTTATCAAAGATCTCAAGCGCGTCGACCATAAGAAATTTCTCGCCAACAAGCCGGAGCTTCCCCCGCATCGTGATTTCAACGATAAATGGGACGATGACGACGACTGGCCGAAGAAGGATCAACCGAAGAAGTAAGCTGGAGGGGCCGGATAATGTCTGGCGCTCAACCGTAGGCCGGATAAGACGCGTCAGCGTCGCATCAGGCATCATAGCCGGATGCGGCGTGAACGCCTTATCCGGCCTACGCGTCCGGCACCTGTCTTTTACATCATTTCAATCACATCATCATCGCCAGGCTTACCGCCGCTTAACGCCTCGTCGAAGTAATGTTTCGGAATGGTATAACGCAAGTGATCCAGGGCAAATTGCATACTGCGATTATCGATCGCATGACCTAAATCCTCCACGATATCCAGCGTCACATCTCCACCGGCGTTAATTAACGCTTCCTGCGCCGCAACCGCGTGAGCCAGATCGATAACCGGATCTTCACCACCGTGGATCAGGTGAATTGTTGTAGCAGTAGAAGCCGTTTCCGGCAGGCTGGCATAGCGTCCGTTAAAGGCGATGACGCGTGAGGCAAGTCCCGGTTCGGCTTTAATACTCTCCAGCGCCATAATGGCCCCTTGTGAGAACCCGATCAGCGCCGTGGCGTTAGCCCCTACTCCGCTCTGTTTCTGCCAGTAGCGTACTGTCTCAATAAACGTCGGCATTATGGCATCCACCCGCGCCTGGCGATTCTCTTCCGTTACGCCCTGCACCGAAAACCATTGACGCCCTGCCGGATTACCGCTCGGCTCAGCACCACCGACACTTACCACCAGCGCATCTGGAAACAACGGTGCAAACCAGCTACCGATTTCCCCCATTGCCACCGGGTTATCCCCGACACCGTGGAAAAGCAGTAACAACTGTTGGGCAGGTTTATCCGGGCTTTGAACAACAAAATGGTCATGTTTCATGGCGAACTCCTTAACTGATGTCATTAATTTTACGCCGCTGACTCACAATGACCATGGGAGAAAATTGAAGGAGTCAGTGAAAAAATTGCCATTGTGTTATGCGATTGCGCAGGCGTTCAGTGCGGACATCATCAAGTGCGAATAGCGCCTGCGCGGCTTCTTCGCGTTGGCAAACCAGCAATGCCTTACGGCCTGAAAGTTTAAGTGTGGTACATAACTGCGCGTCGCTGACGTTTTTCTGCAACCGTCCTCGCAGCACCGGTAATGCCCGTTCACTGGTTTGCAGCAGGCGTGTTAAACAACCTAACGACGTTAAAAGGGGACGATGGGCGAAAGCAAAACCGGCCAGTTCAAGCCAGTCATTATCAGAAAGCATGATGTCGTTTAACGGATCAACCGAGATGCTTTCACCATTCCATTGCGAGAGAATTTGTGCGTCGCGGCGTAAACGATAATGCTCACATTCTGCCAATTGTTTACCCGCTTCGCTAATGGGTAATAGTGCCATCGCCGTATAACAGCCGCTACTGGCTTCGCGATGATTACCCATCCGTACCAGCACAAAACCGCAGCGTTGCCAGAAACGCCATAATTCCTCGGTGTAGCCAAAACTCACTGAAAGATAGTCGAGGTCATGCATATATTGCACAGCGTCAGCAATAAGTTGCTGCCCTGTACCTTCCCGCTGACGCGCCGGATGGACGGCAATGCGGCTGACACGCCGTCCGCGTAACGTTGCTGCCAGTGGATTGCTACCGTGTGCCGCCAGCGACTGAGCCACCAGGTTGCCACGCGGGCGACGAAAACCCGCCCATACCGCCTGACTGAGCTCTTCAGATAATCCCCCCTCATCCACCAGCCACAGCGCCCCGGCAATCTCGTTTTCGCAAGCAGCTTGTAAAAAATGTTGTCCAGGCGCGTCCATCATCCGGCGTAAATCCAGCGGTGAAGTCCGGTAGTGCGCACCAGACAATAACTGGTAAACCTTTAACGGCGTTTCTGGCTTGCTTCGCCATGAAGTCTGTTCAAATGCAGAAATGGTGATCTTGCCTTGTGGTACGCGCGTGAAGGTTTCATCGTCAAAAACCAGTGCCTCGCTAACCATTTTTTCCAGCGGGCATCCCTGCGCCCAGCGGATCGGCTGTTGCAATTCAAAACGCTGCAAATGCGGGAAGCGGGCGCAAAATTTCAGCAAAAAGCCACGCCCGGTGCCTTCATAGCCCTGCACCGTAGTGGTTAACAAAGTACGCGGAAAGCGTGATACCAGTTGATGTAATAGTGGGGCGGGTATTGCAGCAGCTTCATCGACAACCAGCCAATCAGCTTTTTCATCACTGGACAGCAATGCATCCGGCGCAACAAAACGAAACTTCTCTCCGGCAAATTGTGCCAGCACATTCGTTGCGGCTCTCGCAGGCGCAGTGACTATCGCACTGCCAGCGATACGGGAAATGAGTTGCCCTGCCAGCGCCGACTTACCGCGTCCGCGCGCAGCAGTTACCGCTGCCACGCCCGGTGGCATAGTCAGAAGCTGCTGTAGTATCTGTTGTTGTTCCGGTTGCGGTGCGCCAGTAGCGGATTGCCAGTCAGAACGGGGGACAACATCCGCCAGCATTAGTGGCTGCTCTTGTCGCCAGAGAATAGCGTCATCATCTGCCGCAAGTACGCGTTTGAGATGCTGGACAAAATGCGGTGTAGCGATGGGACTGGCGCAATCACTCCAGCGCAGCGAATCAGCATCGGGATGGTTTTCCCATTCTTCCCATACAGGGAGTAACAAAACCAGCCAACTGCCCGCTTTCAGCGTTCCACCAAGCGCCGCAAAGGCTGCGGCATCAAAGCCCTGGCGAGCATCGAATACCGCATGCTGGAACTCGCGCCCAAGTAAAGTTTGTAGCGCCGCTGGCGTACAGTGGTTTTCAGAAGTTGGCTGCGGCGATACCCACAGCCAGTCGCCAGGTAATGCGTCACGCAATTTGAGTGCATGTTCACAGCACCAGCACGCATCCCCGCTCAACACCAACAGGCGGCGAATCCCTTCGCGTTTCATTTGCGCTGTGAATGTGTGTAGCGCGGTCAGTTCAGCCATCCCTGCCCCGAAAGTTAAATGCTTTTACCGAAAGTATTGCATTGTGCCGGATCGCCGCTGTCGAAACCACGTTTAAACCAGCTATAGCGTTGTTGGGATGTACCATGAGTAAAGCTGTCCGGCACTACCCGCCCCTGACTTTGCTGCTGTAAGCGGTCATCGCCGATGGCTTGCGCCGCATTCAGCGCCTCTTCCAGATCGCCAGTTTCCAGAACGCCTTGTTGCTGCATACTGTGCCCCCAGACACCGGCAAAACAGTCGGCCTGGAGTTCCATACGCACAGACAAGCGGTTCACTTCCGCCTGCGTCGCGTTTTGTTGCAATTGACGGACTTTCGGTTCAATGCCTAACAGTTTCTGCACATGATGACCGACTTCATGGGCGATAACGTATCCCTGAGCGAAATCACCATCCGCGCCCAGTTTGTCTTTCATGTCATCATAGAAAGAGAGATCGATATAGACCGTACCATCCGCCGGGCAATAGAACGGCCCCATAATGGACTGTCCGGCGCCGCAACCGGTGCGTGTCATTCCGCGATACATCACCAGCTTCGGTTGCTGATAAGTCTTACCCATCTTCTCGAATTGCTGTCCCCAGGTGTCTTCCGTGGTTGCCAGAATTACCGAGGTGAATTTTGCTGCTTCATCTTCATTTGGGCTAATTGAGCGCGTTGATTGCTGTTGAGAAATCGGCTGTCCGGTCATCAACCCAGTTAAATCAACACCATAGTAGCCAGCAACCAGCACCACTACCAGTAAAATCAGCCCACCTTTACCGCTTGGCAGACGGAAACCGGGACCGCCCATTGACGGGCCACCAGAGCTGTTTCGCCTGTCTTCAACATTGTCACTTTCACGACGCCCTTGCCAGCGCATAGATACCTCAACAATATATTCATTATAGTGATGATCGTAGGTGCTTCAGAGGAAGATTACCACAGGAAAACGGGAGGAAATGATGGAGGAATGAGCGTTCAATTCACGTATTACAAGAGCGGTCATCTTGCCGTGCCAGCAGCACGGCAAGATGATGAACAGAAAAATCAGTCCAACTGTACACCCAAGCGGCGGGCGACGGCTTCATAGGCCTCGATCAGGCCACCGAGGCTCTGGCGGAAACGGTCTTTGTCCATTTTCTCCAGCGTTTCTTTGTCCCACAGTCGGCTGCCGTCCGGGGAGAACTCATCGCCCAGTACTACTTCACCTTTGTACAGGCCAAACTCCAGCTTGAAGTCGACCAGAATCAA
Source organism: Escherichia sp. MOD1-EC6842 (assembly GCF_002965705.1). Lineage (NCBI taxonomy): Bacteria > Pseudomonadati > Pseudomonadota > Gammaproteobacteria > Enterobacterales > Enterobacteriaceae > Escherichia > Escherichia sp. MOD1-EC6842. The sequence goes on from NZ_PTRF01000009.1 coordinate 64,906, forward strand.
ACCAGCATCATCGAACAGTTTTTTCAGCACGTCGTTCGCTTTGTAGGTCAGCTCTTTCATACGCGCCAAGTTCTCTTTGCTCACCCAGCCAAAGGTTTCGCAGTAAGATTCGTTGACCATCGGATCGTGCATGGCGTCGTTTTTCAGGAACAGATCGAACAGCGGCGGGTCCAGCTCAATACCTTCTTCGATTCCAAGACGTTTCACCAGAGAGCCAGCAGCACGGTTACGCACGACACACTCAACCGGCACCATATCCAGCTTTTTCACCAGACATTCGGTATCGGAGAGCAGACGCTCCATTTGAGTCGGGATACCCGCTTCAGCCAGTTTGCTCATAATGAAGTAGTTGAACTTGTTGTTCACCATACCTTTGCGATCAAACTGCTCAATGCGCGCGCCATCACCTGCTGACGTATCATTGCGGAATTCGAGCACCAACAGATCCGGGTTTTCCGTGCTGTATACGGTTTTCGCTTTACCACGATACAACTCAGCTTGCTTTTGCATCTTTATCACTCCTGGGTGTGAATTAACGTTTTAAAATCTTTTGCTGTCTGGTGTGCCGGATATTTTGTCGGATGCGGCGTGAACGCCTTATCTGACCTGTGTCCGACAAACAAATTTCGTGCGAATTAACGCTAAAATCGCGTTTTTCTGCCGACGCACACGTTTGCGTATCATAACAGAAAAAAGGGCCGGATTACTCCAGCCCTGTATTTTTACTTGCTAAACGCTGCCTGGAAGACAGATACCAGTGCGTCGTTTTGGCTTTGAGTCAGCGTATGGCCTTTCGGATCGATGAACTGCAAGCTGCTGCGGTTATCTAAATCACCGACCTGCAGTTTATAGTCACCGGATGCCAGGCCTGGATCGCTCGCGCCCAGTTCCTGCCAGTCGCTGTCAGACAACGGCTTATAGGTCACGGCCATGCTGCCCTGCGAACGGGTGCTGTCGGTCACTTTCATGCCCACTTTTTCCAGCGCCGCTGGCAGACGTTGCCAAACCACGTTGAACGGCCCGCGAACGACCAGCATTGGTAAGCCTGTGTCATCAGCAGCACTTTGTACGTCCATGGTGGTGGAAGCACGGTTTTGCGCCGCATTAGCCGCATCGGTCACGGATTTATCCAGACCGGCGGAAATGACGTTCATCATCTCCGTGCTGTAACGCTGCATGGAAGCCGCGTCTGCAACCGGTTTGCCCGCCTGCTCCAGGTTCAGCAGTTTCACCGTTACCGCCTGCTGATAACCCTGCGGTTTAACAGAGATTTGATAACGACCGCGATACTGCTCGTCTTCGTCCAGACGATTCCATTGCACCCAATCGGTAGTCAGCGTCTGACCAGCATCATCGCGTTGGGTAATGGTGTAGTTTTTCGCCTGCAGCACGCTAACAACCTGCGGCCACAAAGTATTACCACGACCATTTTCTACCAGCAGCGAGGCGGTGTCGCCCGTAAACTGGGTACGTGCGCCGGAAATCAGCGCCAACGGCTGGGCAGGTGGACGAATGTCCAGCGCCTTACCGACAGCACCGCTACCGTTGGTCACCGGTATTGCATAATCACCGGAAGTCACCGGCAAAATCATTCCTGCCGGGGCATGAAGCTCCGCAAGCGGTGCCGCTTCCAGATAGGCTTCATCACCACTCACCTGACGCTTATAGCGTGAGTCAGAACTACAGGCTGCGAGTAACAGAACAAGCGATACACCCGCAACCTTTGCCAGGCGCGACTTTTGAACAGAGTAAGCCATCAAATCTCCCTAAACTTTACAGCAAACCGGCATACTTAAGCGCCGCTCTGACCGTCTCACGACCACTGTCGGTGATTGGTGTCATTGGCAGGCGCAGCGTATCGGTCGCCACAAGACCCAGTTCCTTACATGCCCATTTCACCGGGATTGGATTGGGTTCGACAAATAGTTTGTTGTGTAATGGCATCAGACGCTGGTTAATAACGCGTGCCTCGGCAAAATGCCCTTCTGCCGCCAGTTTGCACATCTGAGCCATATCACGCGCTGCGACGTTAGCAGTAACGGAAATAACGCCATGACCACCTAACTGCATGAAGTCCAGCGTGCTCGCATCATCGCCGCTCAGCAGAACAAAATCGTCTGAAACCAGCTCTTTGATCTGGTTAACACGCGTTAAGTTCCCTGTTGCCTCTTTGATTCCGATAATATTTTTTACTTTCGCCAGACGGCCCACCGTTTCTGGTAGCAGATCGCAGCCAGTACGGGACGGCACATTATACAGGATTTGCGGCAGGTCAGTATGTTCAGCGATGGCTTTGAAATGCTGATACAGACCTTCCTGCGACGGGCGGTTGTAATAAGGGGTCACCGTCAGGCAGCCAACAATGCCACTGTCATTGAAACGCTGTGTCAGGCTAATGGCTTCCGCAGTAGCGTTAGCGCCGGTTCCGGCAATCACCGGAATACGCCCGTCAGCCAGCTCCAGGGTCATCATCACCACATCAACATGTTCGTCATGATTCAGGGTAGCGGACTCACCAGTGGTGCCAACAGAAACAATCGCCGAAGTACCGCTGGCGACTTGATAATCAATCAGTTTTTTTAAGCTAGCCCGACAGACATTACCTTTTTCATCCATCGGAGTAACAATCGCGACAATACTTCCCGTGAACATGGGCCATCCTCTGTGCAAACAAGTGTCTCAATGGTACGTTTGGTATGGCATTAAAAGCAAGCAAACAGAACCGTTCTGATTGTTGTATGCATGTTTTTTTTATGCTTTCCTTAAGAGCTACTCTCCCCCTTGAAGGAATAACCGGTTTGACACTGTCATCGCAACATTATCTGGTGATCACTGCGCTGGGTGCCGATCGCCCAGGAATTGTGAACACTATCACCCGTCATGTCAGTAGTTGCGGCTGTAATATTGAAGACAGTCGCCTGGCGATGCTGGGAGAAGAGTTCACCTTTATCATGCTGCTTTCCGGTTCATGGAACGCAATCACCTTGATCGAATCAACGTTACCGTTGAAAGGTGCCGAACTGGATCTTTTAATCGTGATGAAGCGCACGACGGCTCGTCCGCGTCCGCCGATGCCAGCATCTGTCTGGGTTCAGATCGATGTGGCAGATTCACCGCATTTAATTGAACGCTTTACCGCACTTTTTGACGCGCACCATATGAACATTGCGGAGCTAGTGTCTCGCACGCAACCTGCTGAAAATGAACGAGCTGCGCAACTGCATATTCAGATAACCGCCCACAGCCCGGCGTCTGCGGATTCAGCAAATATTGAACAAGCTTTCAAAGCACTATGTACAGAACTCAATGCGCAAGGCAGTATTAGCGTCGTCAATTATTCCCAACATGATGAACAGGATGGAGTTAAGTAATGAATCCACTGAAAGCCGGTGACATCGCACCGAAATTTAGCTTGCCGGATCAAGACGGAGAACAAGTTAATTTGACCGACTTCCAGGGACAGCGTGTTCTGGTTTATTTCTACCCGAAAGCCATGACCCCCGGCTGTACCGTACAAGCCTGTGGCTTACGCGATAACATGGATGAGTTGAAAAAAGCCGGTGTTGATGTACTGGGTATTAGCACCGATAAACCCGAAAAACTCTTCCGTTTTGCGGAAAAAGAGCTGCTCAACTTTACGCTTCTGTCTGATGAAGACCACCAGGTGTGCGAACAATTCGGCGTCTGGGGAGAGAAGTCCTTCATGGGCAAAACCTACGATGGTATTCACCGCATCAGCTTCTTGATCGATGCTGACGGCAAAATCGAACATGTCTTTGACGATTTCAAAACCAGCAATCACCACGACGTAGTGATTAACTGGCTGAAAGAACACGCCTGATTACTTTGCTCCATTCCGTGCTGGCTGCGCTTGCGGCCAGCACTCCTCACCTCCGGCGATATAGCGGAATGAAGGTTAATCTTGCGCAATTTGACCATCGGGCCAGGCATGGATTACCGCTTTAATTAGCGTCGCCAGAGGAATGGCAAAGAACACCCCCCAGAATCCCCACAGACCACCGAAGATCACCACCGATAAAATAATCACCAGCGGATGCAGGTTAACCGCTTCGGAGAACAACACCGGTACTAACAGGTTGCCATCCAGCGCCTGAATAATCAGATATACCGCGAAGCAGCTCCAGAATTCAGTGCCAGCGCCAAACTGGAATAGCGCCACGCCGACCACCGGAATGGTCACCACAAATGCGCCAATGTACGGAATAAGCACCGAGAAACCGACCAGCACCGCCAGCAGCAGTGAATAGTTCAACCCGAAAAGCAAGAACCCCAGCCAGGTGGCTATCCCCACCACAATCATCTCCAGTACCTTGCCACGGATGTAGTTGGTGATTTGCTGGTTCATCTCCTTCCAGACCTGGCCTGCCAGCCCACGGTTACGCGGAAGCACCCGGCGGACGGCATTCAACATTTGCTCTTTATCTTTCAGAAGGAAAAAGACCATCAGCGGCACCAGAACAAGATAGACGGCAATGGTCAGCAGGCCCACCAGCGATGCGAGAGAGATTTTCACCACCGAATCGCCCATGGTGAGCATCCGGCTGCGCATATTGTCGGCCATCGCATCAATAATGCCCGCATCCATTAACGCCGGATAACGGCGCGGCAACGTGGCGGCAAAATCAGATAGCTTATTGAGCATCCCCGGCATATCGCGGATTAAATATATGCCCTGCTGCCAGGCGATAGGCAGTACCACGAACGCCATCAGCAGCAAAATTCCAACGAAAACCACCAATACAATCGACGTCGCCCAACGGCGGGAACAGCCAATAGATTGCAGGCGCACGGTTGGCCATTCAAGCAAATAGGCCAGCACAATAGCCACCAGCAACGGTGCGAGTAGGCCACTAAAGAAAAAGATAATGCCAAATCCGGCAACTAAAATAACCAGCAAGGCAATCGCTTCCGGGTCGCTAAAACGGCGGCGATACCATTGCATCAACATTTCGAGCATAAAGACCTTCCCTGAACCTCAAGAGCGGGATTGCGATCCGCAATTGTATCGAAATGTCACAAAAAAGACTTCGCTTTTTATGACGGATTCAGGAAACTGAAAAGTCATTTGAGTGGGTTAATCTTCGCCGTTACACTCAAAGACGGCGCGGTGGGAACGATATTTTACAGTATCGGTCAAATGACTATCTCCAGAAATACAGGACAGAGGTTATGTTCAGGCAGTTGAAAAAAAACCTGGTTGCAACCCTCATTGCTGCTATGACCATCGGTCAGGTAGCCCCGGCGTTTGCCGATAGCGCAGACACCTTGCCGGATATGGGAACCTCCGCAGGAAGCACGCTTTCCATTGGTCAGGAAATGCAGATGGGCGACTATTATGTCCGCCAGCTACGCGGCAGCGCACCGTTAATTAATGACCCGCTATTAACGCAATATATTAATTCGCTGGGGATGCGCCTGGTTTCACATGCCAACTCAGTTAAGACACCGTTTCATTTCTTTCTGATCAACAATGACGAAATTAACGCCTTTGCTTTCTTTGGCGGCAACGTGGTGCTGCACTCTGCCCTGTTCCGTTATTCCGATAACGAAAGTCAACTGGCTTCAGTTATGGCGCACGAAATCTCCCACGTCACCCAACGTCACCTGGCGCGAGCGATGGAAGATCAGCAGCGCAGCGCGCCACTGACCTGGGTCGGGGCGTTAGGTTCTATTTTACTGGCAATGGCCAGCCCGCAGGCGGGGATGGCGGCGCTGACCGGTACACTGGCGGGAACGCGCCAGGGGATGATCAGCTTCACCCAGCAAAATGAACAGGAAGCGGACCGCATTGGTATTCAAGTGCTGCAACGCTCGGGGTTCGATCCGCAGGCGATGCCGACCTTCCTCGAAAAACTGCTCGATCAGGCACGTTACTCTTCGCGTCCGCCGGAAATTTTGCTGACTCACCCGCTGCCGGAAAGCCGTCTGGCTGATGCCCGTAACCGTGCCAATCAGATGCGCCCAATGGTGGTGCAGTCGTCGGAAGATTTCTATCTGGCGAAAGCGCGCACACTGGGGATGTACAATTCCGGACGTAATCAGCTCACCAGTGATTTGCTGGATGAATGGGCAAAAGGTAACGTTCGTCAGCAACGAGCGGCGCAATATGGTCGTGCTCTACAGGCGATGGAAGCCAATAAATACGACGAGGCACGGAAAACGCTGCAACCGTTACTGGCGGCAGAACCCGGCAACGCGTGGTATCTCGATCTGGCTACCGATATCGATCTTGGGCAAAACAAAGCCAATGACGCGATCAATCGCCTGAAAAATGCCCGTGATTTGCGCACCAATCCTGTGTTGCAGCTCAACCTGGCGAACGCTTATCTGCAAGGGGGGCAACCACAGGAAGCCGCCAATATTCTGAACCGCTACACCTTTAACAATAAAGATGACAGCAATGGCTGGGATTTACTGGCACAGGCGGAGGCCGCGCTAAATAATCGCGATCAGGAACTGGCAGCGCGAGCAGAAGGTTATGCGCTCGCCGGGCGACTCGATCAGGCAATTTCCTTGTTGAGTAGCGCCAGTTCGCAGGTGAAATTAGGCAGCCTGCAACAAGCGCGTTACGATGCGCGCATCGACCAGTTGCGCCAGTTGCAGGAACGCTTTAAGCCTTATACCAAGATGTAATTTGCATTAAAGGAAGAACAATGACCAAACAGGTAAAAATCTACCATAACCCACGCTGTTCAAAGAGCCGGGAAACGCTGACCCTGCTGAAAGAAAACGGCGTGGAGCCAGAAGTGGTGCTCTATCTTGAGACTCCCGCCGATGCGGCAACGCTGCGCGATTTACTGAAAATGCTGGGGATGAATAGCGCCCGTGAATTGATGCGCCAGAAAGAAGATCTTTATAAAGAGCTGAACCTGGCTGACAGTTCGCTTAGCGAAGAGGCGCTGATTCAGGCGATGGTGGATAATCCGAAGCTGATGGAGCGCCCGATTGTGGTCGCCAATGGCAAAGCGCGGATTGGACGTCCACCGGAGCAAGTGCTGGAAATCGTGGATTAAGATGTGCCCCATCGCTAGTTAAGGCACATTGCCGGATGCGACGCTTGCCGCGTCTTGTCCGGCCCAGGAATACTATGGATTAACTTCGCGTAGGTCGGATAAGGCGCTCGCGCCGCATCCGACAATAAACACCTTATCTACAACTTCAGAATTTCTTTCACAAACGGAATGGTCAGCTTACGTTGCGCGGTAATCGACGCACGATCCAACTGATCCAGTGTCATAAATAGCGTGCGCATCTCTCTGTCGAGCCGCTTCAGCAAGAAGCGTCCCACATCTTCCGGTAGTTCAAAACCACGCAAACGCGCGCGTAACTGTAGCGCCTGCAACTTATCTTCATCAGAAAGTGGCTGCAATTTGTAGATCTGCCCCCAGTCAAGACGCGACGCGAGATCCGGTAATCCCAGATTCAACTGACGCGGTGGACGATCGCCGGTGATCAACAACCGTGTTTTGCCCGACTCCAGAATCCGATTGTAGAGATCGAAAATCGCCATCTCCCACAACTCATCGCCGGCAATACACTCGATATTGTCGATGCAAACCAGCGACAAATGCTCCATACCGTCGAGCACTTCCGGGACAAACCAGGTGCGTTTATCCAGCGGGACATAGCCCACCGCATCGCCACGCTGCGACAATTCCGCGCAAGCCGCGTGCAGCAGATGGCTGCGCCCCGCGCCTTCGCGTGCCCAGAGATAGATGTAACCGCTATGTTCCTGACGCAGCACGTTTTGCAGCGCGGCCAGTAGAGAGGAGTTATCCCCCGGCCAGAAACTTGCAAAGGTTTCGTCGTCAGGAAGATAAAGTGGCAAAGAGAGCTGTGCCGGTGTGTTCAGAGATACCTCAACCAGGATTTCACAAAATCGCGAGAAGTTTACCACAGAATCCCATGATGTTTGAACCGGGCAGCAGCACTGCCCGGTCGGTACATTATTTGTCTGTTATATCTGCGTCTTCTGCGTCCAGCACCACTTCTTCAGGGCGCAGCACGCTAATCAGTTTGAAGATCAGGCTTAAGCCGATACCGACGATAGTCGCCAGCGCCATGCCTTTCAGCTCCGCCGCGCCGATGTTTACCTTGGCACCACTGACGCCGATGATCAAAATCACGGAAGTCAGGATCAGGTTCTGTGCTTTGTTGTAATCCACTTTCGATTCGATCAACACACGAATACCGGAAGCACCGATGACACCGTAAAGCAGCAGCGAAACGCCGCCCATCACCGGCAATGGGATCATCTGGATAGCAGCCGCCAGTTTACCGACGCAGGAAAGCAGGATAGCAAAAATCGCCGCGCCGCCGATAACCCAGGTACTGTAAACACGGGTGATCGCCATCACGCCAATGTTTTCCCCGTAGGTGGTGTTTGGCGTGGAGCCAAAGAAGCCGGAGATCACGGTCGACAAGCCGTTAGCAAACATCGAACGGTGCAGACCTGGATCGCGCAGCAGATCTTTTTTGACGATATTAGCCGTTACTACCAGGTGCCCTACGTGTTCGGCAATAACCACTAACGCCGCTGGCAGAATTGTCAGAATGGCAAACCACTCGAAGCGCGGCGTATAGAGGGTTGGCAGCGCAAACCAGTGAGCATTAATAATCGGCGTGGTATCGACAATTCCCATGGCGAAAGAGAGCGCGTAGCCCACCAGCACGCCAATTAAAATCGGGATAATTGCCAGGAAACCACGAAACAGCACGGAACCTAAAACCGTAACCGCCAGGGTGGTAATGGAGATGATGATGGTTTTGGAGTCTGGCGTTTGCCCTTCAGCCGGGAGTAACCCCGCCATACCGGCAGCTACGCCCGCCAGCTCCAGACCGATGACGGCAACGATTGCGCCCATTGCCGCAGGTGGAAACAGCACGTCCAGCCAGCCGGTTCCCGCTTTCTTCACGATGAAAGAGACCAGGCAGAACAGCACGCCGCACATAATAAAGCCGCCCAGCGCGACTTCATATCCCAATGGCAACAGTAACAATACCGGTGAAATAAAGGCAAAGCTGGAACCAAGATAAGCCGGGATTTTCCCTTTACAGATGAAGAGATACAGCAGCGTCCCGATACCGTTAAATAACAGTACAGTCGCCGGGTTAATATGAAATAAGACGGGCACCAGGACGGTTGCACCAAACATGGCGAACAAATGTTGCAAACTAAGCGGGATTGTCTGTAAAAGTGGCGGTCTTTCACTCACCCCGATAGCACAGCGCGTCATAGTATATTCCTCTGTATTATATGTTATAGGCGCTTTACTCAAAAAAAAGCCGACTCTTAAAGTCGGCTTTAATTATTTTTATTCTTTATTTTGTACCAAAGATTTTGTCACCGGCATCGCCAAGACCCGGAATAATGTATCCGTGCTCGTTCAATCCCTGGTCAATCGATGCAGTATATAGCTCGACGTCCGGGTGCGCTTTTTCCAGCGCAGCGATACCTTCTGGTGCAGCGACCAGCACCAGAACTTTGATGCTGCTGCAGCCCGCTTTTTTCAACAGGTCGATAGTCGCGATAACGGAACCACCGGTTGCCAGCATTGGGTCAACGATCAGCGCCATACGCTCATCGATGTTAGAAACCAGTTTCTGGAAGTACGGTACTGGTTCCAGCGTTTCTTCATTACGGTACATACCTACTACGCTGATGCGCGCGCTCGGAACGTTTTCCAGCACGCCATCCATCATCCCCAGACCAGCGCGCAGAATCGGCACCACGGTAATTTTCTTACCTTTAATCTGGTCGATTTCCACCGGGCCGTTCCAGCCTTCGATGGTTACTTTTTCAGTTTCGAGGTCAGCGGTCGCTTCGTAAGTCAGCAGGCTACCCACTTCGGAAGCGAGTTCGCGAAAGCGCTTGGTGCTGATATCTTGCTCACGCATCAGTCCCAGCTTGTGTTTGACGAGTGGGTGTTTGACTTCCACGATCTTCATACTCTTTCTCCTTTGAGGGCAGCCACAAAAAAAATCGACGGATTATACCGCCTTTCTTCAAGGCGGCAATATTATTTTCGTTGACTTCAGTCAAGATCATAAAGATTTTAGATAAAGTTATTTTATAATCAAATAGTTAATAGTGGTAATTATCCTGGCAAAAAATCATTCATCCTCTCTATGTACACATTTTTTTGTCACTCTCTCGGTAAAAAGAGGTTAAAAAAGGTTATGTAAAGCAGTCTCGCAAACGTTTGCTTTCCCTGTTAGAATTGCGCCGAATTTTATTTTTCTACCGCAAGTAACGCGTGGGGACCCAAGCAGTGACCGATAAAACCTCTCTTAGCTACAAAGATGCCGGTGTTGATATAGACGCAGGTAATGCTCTGGTTGGAAGAATCAAAGGCGTAGTGAAGAAAACGCGTCGCCCGGAAGTGATGGGCGGTCTGGGCGGCTTCGGTGCGCTGTGTGCGTTGCCGCAAAAATATCGTGAACCCGTGCTGGTTTCCGGCACTGACGGTGTAGGCACCAAGCTGCGCCTGGCAATGGACTTAAAACGTCACGACACCATTGGTATCGATCTGGTCGCCATGTGCGTTAATGACCTGGTGGTGCAAGGCGCTGAGCCGCTGTTTTTCCTCGACTATTACGCAACCGGAAAATTAGATGTCGATACTGCTTCATCAGTGATCAGCGGCATCGCCGAAGGTTGTCTGCAATCCGGGTGTTCTCTGGTAGGTGGCGAAACGGCGGAAATGCCGGGGATGTATCACGGTGAAGATTATGACGTTGCGGGTTTCTGCGTTGGCGTGGTAGAAAAATCAGAAATCATCGACGGTTCTAAAGTCAGCGACGGCGATGTGCTGATTGCGCTTGGCTCCAGCGGTCCGCATTCGAACGGCTATTCGCTGGTGCGCAAAATTCTCGAAGTCAGCGGTTGTGATCCACAAACTACCGAACTTGATGGTAAGCCATTAGCCGATCATCTGTTGGCACCGACCCGCATTTACGTGAAGTCAGTGCTGGAGTTGATCGAAAAGGTCGACGTGCACGCTATTGCGCACCTGACCGGTGGCGGCTTCTGGGAAAATATTCCGCGCGTATTGCCGGAAAACACTCAGGCAGTCATTGATGAATCCTCCTGGCAGTGGCCGGAAGTGTTCAACTGGCTGCAAACGGCGGGTAATGTCGAGCGCCATGAAATGTATCGCACCTTCAACTGCGGCGTCGGGATGATTATCGCCCTGCCTGCTCCGGAAGTGGACAAAGCTCTCACTCTGCTTAATGCCAACGGTGAAAACGCGTGGAAAATCGGTATCATCAAAGCCTCTGATTCCGAACAACGCGTGGTTATCGAATAATGAATATTGTGGTGCTTATTTCCGGCAACGGAAGTAACTTGCAGGCAATTATAGACGCCTGCAAAACCAACAAAATTAAAGGCACCCTACGGGCAGTTTTCAGTAATAAGGCCGACGCGTTCGGCCTTGAACGCGCCCGCAAAGCCGGTATTGCAACGCATACGCTCATCGCCAGCGCGTTTGACAGTCGTGAAGCCTATGACCGGGAGTTGATTCACGAGATCGATATGTACGCTCCCGACGTGGTTGTACTGGCCGGTTTTATGCGCATTCTCAGCCCGGCGTTTGTCTCCCACTATGCTGGTCGTTTGCTGAACATTCACCCTTCCCTGCTGCCAAAATATCCCGGTTTGCACACCCATCGTCAGGCGCTGGAAAATGGCGACGAGGAACACGGTACATCGGTGCATTTCGTTACCGATGAACTGGACGGTGGGCCGGTTATTTTACAGGCAAAAGTCCCTGTATTTGCCGGTGATACAGAAGATGAAATCACCGCCCGCGTACAAACCCAGGAGCACGCTATTTATCCGCTGGTGATTAGCTGGTTTGCCGATGGTCGTCTGAAGATGCACGAAAACGCCGCGTGGCTGGATGGTCAGCGTCTGCCGCCGCAGGGCTACGCTGCCGACGAGTAACGCCGCCGTAGTTAAAGCGCCAGCCCTGCGTTGGCGTTTTTCAATTCACCTGTAAATCGCAGGCTCCAGCAGTTTTTTTCTCCCTTTTCTGGCATAGTTGGACATCTGCCAATATTGCTCGCCATAATATCCAGGCAGTGTCCCGTGAATAAAACGGAGTAAAAGTGGTAATGGGTCAGGAAAAGCTATACATCGAAAAAGAGCTCAGTTGGTTATCGTTCAATGAACGCGTGCTTCAGGAAGCGGCGGACAAATCTAACCCGCTGATTGAAAGGATGCGTTTCCTGGGGATCTATTCCAATAACCTTGATGAGTTCTATAAAGTCCGCTTCGCTGAACTGAAGCGACGCATCATTATTAGCGAAGAACAAGGTTCTAATTCTCATTCCCGCCATTTGCTGGGCAAAATTCAATCCCGCGTGCTGAAAGCCGATCAGGAATTCGACGGCCTCTACAACGAACTGTTGCTGGAGATGGCGCGCAACCAGATTTTCCTGATTAATGAACGCCAGCTCTCTGTCAATCAACAAAACTGGCTGCGTCATTATTTTAAGCAGTATCTGCGTCAGCACATTACGCCGATTCTAATCAACCCTGACACTGACTTAGTGCAGTTCCTGAAAGATGACTACACCTATCTGGCGGTAGAAATTATCCGTGGCGACACTATTCGTTACGCGCTGCTGGAGATCCCCTCAGATAAAGTGCCGCGCTTTGTGAATTTGCCGCCGGAAGCACCGCGCAGACGCAAGCCTATGATTCTTCTGGATAACATTCTGCGTTACTGCCTTGATGATATTTTCAAAGGCTTCTTTGATTATGACGCGCTGAATGCCTATTCAATGAAGATGACCCGCGATGCTGAATACGATTTAGTGCACGAGATGGAAGCCAGCCTGATGGAGCTGATGTCTTCCAGTCTGAAGCAGCGTTTAACCGCAGAACCGGTGCGTTTTGTTTATCAGCGCGATATGCCCAGTGCTCTGGTTGAGGTGTTGCGCGAAAAACTGACGATTTCCCGCTACGACTCCATCGTACCCGGTGGTCGTTATCATAATTTTAAAGACTTTATTAATTTCCCCAATGTCGGCAAAGCGAATCTGGTGAATAAGCCACTGCCACGTTTACGCCACATTTGGTTTGATAAAGCCCAGTTCCGTAACGGTTTTGATGCCATTCGCGAACACGATGTGCTGCTCTATTATCCTTATCACACTTTTGAACATGTGCTGGAACTGCTACGCCAGGCCTCGTTCGACCCAAGCGTACTGGCGATTAAAATTAACATTTACCGCGTAGCGAAAGATTCGCGCATCATCGACTCGATGATCCACGCCGCTCACAACGGTAAGAAAGTCACCGTGGTGGTTGAGTTACAGGCGCGTTTCGATGAAGAAGCCAACATTCACTGGGCAAAACGGCTGACTGAAGCGGGCGTACACGTAATTTTCTCTGCGCCGGGGCTGAAAATTCACGCCAAACTGTTCCTGATTTCACGTAAAGAAAACGGCGAAGTCGTGCGTTACGCGCATATCGGAACCGGGAACTTTAATGAAAAAACCGCGCGTCTTTATACCGACTACTCACTGCTGACCGCCGATGCGCGCATCACCAACGAAGTACGGCGGGTGTTCAACTTTATTGAAAATCCATACCGTCCGGTGACTTTCGATTATTTAATGGTGTCGCCGCAAAACTCCCGTCGTTTGCTGTATGAAATGGTGGATCGTGAGATAGCCAACGCTCAACAAGGGCTGCCTTGCGGTATTACCCTGAAACTGAATAACCTGGTCGATAAAGGTCTGGTCGATCGACTGTATGCGGCCTCCAGTTCCGGCGTGCCGGTAAATCTACTGGTACGCGGAATGTGTTCGCTGATCCCCAATCTGGAAGGTATTAGCGACAATATTCGTGCTATTAGTATTGTCGATCGTTACCTTGAACATGATCGGGTTTATATTTTTGAAAACGGCGGCGATAAAAAAGTTTACCTTTCTTCCGCCGACTGGATGACACGCAATATTGATTATCGTATTGAAGTGGCTACACCGCTACTCGATCCCCGACTGAAGCAGCGGGTGCTGGACATCATCGAAATTCTGTTCAGCGACACGGTCAAAGCGCGTTATATCGATAAAGAACTCAGTAATCGCTACGTCCCCCGTGGTAACCGCCGCAAAGTACGGGCGCAATTGGCGATCTACGACTACATCAAATCACTCGAACAATCTGAATAACCCTATGCCAATACACGACAAATCCCCTCGCCCACAGGAGTTTGCTGCGGTCGATCTTGGTTCAAACAGTTTCCACATGGTCATTGCCCGTGTGGTTGATGGCGCAATGCAGATTATTGGTCGCCTGAAACAACGGGTACATCTGGCGGACGGCCTGGGGCCAGATAATATGTTGAGTGAGGAAGCGATGACGCGTGGCTTAAACTGCCTGTCGCTGTTTGCCGAACGCCTACAGGGTTTTTCTCCTTCCAGCGTCTGTATTGTCGGAACCCATACTCTACGTCAGGCGCTGAATGCTACTGACTTTCTGAAGCGAGCAGAAAAGGTTATCCCCTACCCGATTGAAATTATTTCCGGCAACGAAGAAGCGCGTCTGATTTTTATGGGCGTGGAGCATACCCAGCCGGAAAAAGGCCGCAAACTGGTTATTGATATTGGTGGCGGCTCAACAGAACTGGTGATTGGTGAAAATTTCGAACCTATTCTCGTGGAAAGTCGCCGGATGGGTTGTGTCAGCTTTGCCCAGCTTTATTTCCAGGGCGGCGTCATCAATAAAGAAAATTTTCAGCGCGCACGCATGGCAGCAGCGCAAAAACTTGAAACCTTAACCTGGCAATTCCGTATCCAGGGCTGGAATGTGGCAATGGGCGCTTCCGGCACCATTAAAGCTACTCATGAAGTGTTGATGGAAATGGGCGAGAAAGACGGGATAATTACCCCGGAACGTCTGGAAAAACTGGTAAAAGAGGTTTTACGGCACCGTAATTTCGCATCGCTGAGTTTACCGGGTCTTTCCGAAGAGCGGAAAACTGTCTTCGTTCCTGGACTGGCGATTTTATGCGGTGTGTTTGATGCCTTAGCCATCCGTGAACTGCGACTTTCTGACGGGGCGCTTCGTGAAGGCGTACTGTATGAGATGGAAGGACGTTTTCGCCATCAGGATGTGCGTAGCCGCACCGCCAGTAGTCTGGCTAACCAGTATCATATCGACAGTGAACAGGCACGACGGGTGCTGGATACCACTATGCAAATGTACGGACAGTGGCGAGAACAACAACCGAAGCTGGCGCATCCGCAACTGGAGGCGCTACTGCGATGGGCCGCCATGCTGCATGAGGTCGGGTTGAATATCAACCATAGCGGTTTGCATCGCCACTCCGCTTATATTCTGCAAAACAGCGACTTGCCGGGTTTTAATCAGGAACAGCAGTTGATGATGGCGACACTGGTGCGCTATCACCGTAAAGCGATTAAGCTCGACGATCTGCCGCGCTTTACCTTGTTTAAGAAGAAACAGTTCCTGCCACTGATTCAGCTATTACGCCTTGGCGTATTACTCAATAATCAACGTCAGGCTACCACCACGCCGCCAACATTGACGCTGATTACCGATGACAGCCACTGGACCCTGCGTTTTCCGCATGACTGGTTTAGCCAGAACGCGCTAGTATTGCTTGATCTGGAAAAGGAACAAGAATACTGGGAAGGCGTGGCTGGCTGGCGACTAAAAATTGAAGAAGAAAGCACGCCTGAAATTGCGGCTTAATATGAAATGAAAACGGGCCAACATGTTATGTTGGCCCAAATAAATTACGCGCTTTCCCGGACTGGCTCTCTTTCACCCAGTATCGCCACTAACGGCTGAGGTTCACCAATCAAAAATCCTTGCAGATAATCAATACCTAAAGAATGCACCGCTTTGCGAATCTCTTCATTTTCAACATATTCCGCAACCACTTGCATTTTCTTCATTCGCGCCAGATGACAAATTGACGCCACTATCTGGTAATCCAGACTATTCGAGGCAATATTGCGTATGAAGCTGCCATCAATTTTTAATAAATTGGCATTCACATTTTTTAGCCGCGCATAACTGGCGTAGCCGGTGCCGAAATCATCAATTGCAATTTGACATCCTAACTCCTGAAGATGCAGCAACGTATTCTGCGCCTGCTTAACATTGGTCAGGGTATTACTCTCGGTTACCTCAAAGATAAGCTGCCACGCTTCTATTTGATATTTACTTAAAAATTTACTGATATCTAAAGGGAAACTCGCCTGACAAACGGAAGTTGGCGACAGGTTAATAGCAAACCGACGAGCTGGCATTTTTTCTCTATTTTCTGCCATAAATTGCAGTGTATGCTCGATAACCCACATGTCGATACTGGACGATAAGCCAAACTCATGCGCGACCGGTAAGAAATTGTCAGGATTGATGAGTTCGCCATTATCTCCTTTCATGCGCAGCAGAATTTCATGATAAACATCACCGCGCACCCCTGTAATCGGCTGAGCCATCAGGCAAAAATCGTTATGCTCAAGCGCCTGTTGTAGCCGATTCATCATCGCCACCTTGTCTTTCAATTCACGTTGTAAATACATTGCCCCGCGACGCTGCATATTTTCCGGGGTATTGGTCACGATAGAAAGTTCGGCAACCATATTTAGCTCTCCCAGCAGCAGATATATATGATTAACCGGTGAGCGGACATAGCAATAACTGACGCCAATCTGAGGCTGTAACGGCATTCCATCCCAAAAGAAACGAAACTGCTTCAGATGATTATCCAGCGTGGTAATGCGCTCCTGGTATGATTCTGTATTCAGTCGCAACGCAAGGTCGTTACCGGAAAGCTGATAAACAGCTTCGCCCGGTTCCAGCAACGGTGTCAGCCAGTGTGAAAGTTTTTGTTTATATTGAATGCGTAGCATGATGCCATAGTTCTTTACCAGCATTTCCATGCCAGGGATGCGTAAATAACATAGCGCGGACCAGGGAGCATCACGCAATGCGCGATTCAGGGCACGAATGTTTGGCAGATGAACAACCGGATCCACATATGCAAGCCGTTGAATGCGTCTGACCACCGCTCGCTGACGGGTTGCCAGAACAGCCATATAATTCACAATAAAAGAAAATACCAGATAACTGGAGGAAGTTATGGTCAGTTGCGTGGTATATCCAGGATAAAGGGGAATGTAATTCTGATAGCTGTGAATGCTGATCATCAGCACTACCGCCCAGAGCAGTGATATAAACTTATAGCCATAGCGCATTGCTCCCCACATCATCAGCGGTAGCAATAACGATAACGTATAGTTGGTGCTAAAAATTGTGCTTTTTTCATTTAATGGCATACATAGCAACAACAACAACGCACCCAATGCAAGCAACCAGATCGCAAATTCTTTTTTGGTAACCTTTTTGTCAACCTGCTGTTTTAATTGCGAATAATAGCTACGTAAATAAAACGGATTCCGCACCACCCGAATGATGAAGTAGCACAGTGGGACGCCGATAAGATTACCTACCAGCAAGGCCTGGTAATTGATTAATGTCCCGAGGTTAAAGGGCATAACCCCTACCAGATTATCTCTGCTCGCCAGTAACCCTACAAATGCCGCAAACTGGAAAAGTACCAGAAACAACGTTGCAGGAAAAACAATCTGCCAGAAAATTCGCTGGGAAATTAAGCGGATATCACCATGTGAAACGTTGTTACGCCGGGGAGAAAAGACCCTGTAACCGCCCCAACAAATAATAATAATGATAATAAAATTAGCTGTTAAGGAAAGCGTTTCATAAAGGCCAAGCTCCGCATACTTACGAACAAAAATGCCTAATGCTATACCCGGTAATGCAGCCCAGCTAAAAAACATCATCATGCTGATCATCAGAGCCAGGGGCAGATAAAAGAGAAAGACTTCACCGGAGGAAATATGCGCAAAAGTATTTATTTGTGCGAAAATGGGCAAGATTAAAGAAGGCAGGATCAGCGGAAGCCCCCACCATTTATCACGTATTTTTATATAAGTTGCATTCAGTTTCATAGATGCTCAACAGAATTCCCCACATCCTGAAAGGGGTGTATTCAGACAGGCATCCCACCTGAATTCGACGGATGATTATTCATCACTATAGAGAGTATCGATTCTAAGTGTCATATGAAAGTTCCAATTGATATATATCAAACAAAATAACCATGATTAATGAATTATTACGTTTATCATGTTAAGCCATCATTATTACATCATTGTTGTAAATAATTAAATCAATTTCCATAACATTAGAATATGTATCCGCTGACGCTTTTTTACATAATAGAGAATTGACCATTTTGCCCAGGTGTGCCTTAATGTAAGTACCGTCCACAGAGTGGGACATACTTCAAGGAACCTTTTGTGAGTCAGGCAACCAGTATGCGAAAACGACACCGATTTAACAGTCGCATGACCCGTATCGTACTGCTCATCAGCTTTATCTTCTTCTTTGGTCGCTTTATCTACTCGTCCGTGGGTGCCTGGCAGCATCATCAGAGCAAAAAAGAAGCGCAGCAATCCACTCTCTCTATCGAATCCCCGGTACAACGTTAGCGGTTACCTTCTCCATTTTAACTTAACAAGACGGCGCATTGCTGCCCGATGTTTTTGCTCTTTATAGTTAACAAAGCGGCAGGCATTCTTTCACCTTAAATTTCACCCATTGTCCCGACTGACGTAGATCCTGCCTTAGAAGGCATAAGCTCTAAATTAATACATATATTTAAATTATATTTATTTAATAATTTATTTCTCGCATGAATTTTCATAAATTTAATCTATTACTTTATACGCAATACATTTACTTTGCTCTTTTGATGATCTTAAATATCTTATTTTTCGTAATGTGTATAACAAGGAATAGTGATGAAATTTAAAAAATGTCTTCTGCCTGTGGCAATTTTAGCGTCATTCACCCTGGCTGGATGCCAGTCAAACGCTGACGATCATGCCGCCGATGTTTATCAAACCGATCAACTGAATACAAAACAAGAAACCAAAACTGTTAATATTATTTCTATTCTTCCTGCCAAAGTTGCCGTAGACAACTCACAAAATAAACGGAACGCACAAGCCTTCGGCGCACTTATTGGCGCAGTCGCTGGCGGCGTTATTGGCCATAACGTCGGCTCCGGCAGTAACTCTGGAACGACGGCAGGTGCAGTTGGCGGCGGAGCCGTAGGTGCGGCGGCAGGTTCTATGGTGAATGATAAAACCTTAGTGGAAGGTGTTTCTTTAACATACAAAGAAGGCACCAAAGTGTATACCTCCACCCAGGTGGGTAAAGAGTGCCAGTTCACGACGGGTTTAGCCGTTGTTATTACCACTACGTATAACGAAACGCGTATTCAGCCAAATACAAAATGTCCTGAAAAAAGCTAATAATCAGGAGGATTCATGAAGAAGGTTTTACTTTGCGCCATCTTAGCCGCCTTAAGTAGTTCAACTTTCGCCTCTTCATTACAGGATCAACTCTCTGCTGTCGCAGAAGCGGAACAGCAAGGTAAAAATGAAGAGCAAAGGCAGCATGACGAATGGGTAGCGGAGCGCAACAGGGAAATCCAGCAAGAGAAGCAACGGCGTGCAAATGCCCAGGCCGCCGCTAACAAAAGAGCGGCAACGGCAGCGGCAAATAAGAAAGCTCGTCAGGATAAACTGGACGCCGAAGCCACTGCGGACAAAAAGCGCGATCAAAGTTATGAGGATGAGCTGCGCAGCTTAGAGATTCAGAAACAAAAACTGGCGCTGGCGAAAGAAGAAGCCCGCGTTAAGCGAGAAAACGAATTTATCGATCAGGAACTGAAGCACAAAGCCGCGCAAACCGATGTTGTGCAGTCAGAAGCTGATGCTAACAGGAATATGACTGAAGGCGGTCGCGATTTAATGAAGAGCGTAGGTAAAGCAGAAGAGAATAAATCGGACAGTTGGTTTAATTAATCGATGTTAGTAACTTCAAGCCTATAATTCTTGAGGATAAAAAACCCTCTGTAGTAACAGAGGGTTTTGTTCATTCATAGTGCAGGGTCAAATCATTCCCACTCAATAGTCGCAGGCGGCTTGCCGCTGATGTCATACACCACGCGGGAAATACCGTTCACTTCATTGATAATGCGATTGGAAACACGACCGAGGAAATCGTACGGCAGGTGCGCCCAGTGTGCGGTCATAAAGTCGATAGTTTCGACAGCACGCAGAGAAACAACCCAATCATACTTACGACCATCGCCCATTACGCCAACGGAACGAACTGGCAGGAAGACAGTGAACGCCTGGCTGACTTTGTCGTACAAATCCGCTTTACGCAGCTCTTCAATGAAGATGGCATCCGCACGGCGCAGCAGGTCGCAGTACTCTTTCTTCACTTCGCCCAGAACACGAACGCCGAGACCCGGCCCCGGGAACGGATGACGGTACAGCATGTCGTACGGCAGGCCCAGCTCCAGACCAATCTTACGCACTTCGTCTTTGAACAGCTCTTTCAGCGGTTCAACCAGGCCCATCTTCATCTCTTTCGGCAGGCCGCCAACGTTGTGGTGAGATTTGATAACGTGCGCTTTACCGGTTGCAGACGCGGCAGATTCAATAACGTCAGGATAGATAGTTCCCTGCGCCAGCCACTTCACATCTTCCAGTTTCAGGGCTTCTTCATCGAATACTTCAACAAAGACACGACCGATGATTTTACGTTTTGCTTCCGGATCGTTTTCGCCAGCCAGTGCTGACAGGAAGCGATCTTCTGCCGGAACGTGAACAATGTTCAGGCCGAAGCGATCGCCAAACATATCCAGAACCTGCTCTGCTTCGTTGAGACGCAGCAGGCCGTTGTCGACAAATACGCAGGTCAGGTTTTTACCAATTGCACGGTGCAGCAGCATCGCAGTAACGGAAGAGTCCACGCCACCAGAGAGGCCAAGGATCACTTTATCGTCGCCCACCTGCTCGCGGATGCGGGCTACCGCGTCGTCGATAATTTTCGCCGGTGTCCACAGGGCTTCACACTGGCAGATATCACGCACAAAACGCTCCAGCATACGCATACCCTGACGGGTGTGAGTCACTTCCGGGTGGAACTGCACACCATAGAAGCGTTTTTCTTCGTTAGCCATAATGGCAAACGGGCAGCTTTCGGTGCTGGCTACGGTGACGAAATCTTGAGGAATCGCAGTTACCTTATCACCGTGGCTCATCCACACGTCAAGCAGCGGTTTGCCATCTGCGCTTAATGCATCTTCGATACCATGAATCAGCGCGCTATCAGTTTGTACTTCAACCTGCGCATAACCAAATTCACGTTCGTTAGAGGCTTCAACATGACCACCTAACTGCATCGCCATAGTCTGCATACCATAGCAAACGCCAAATACCGGTACGCCTGCTTCAAAGACATACTGCGGCGCACGCGGGCTGTTTTCTTCGGTGGTACTTTCCGGGCCGCCGGAAAGAATAATGCCGCTTGGATTGAAGTCACGAATTTGTGCTTCTGTCACATCCCACGCCCACAGTTCGCAGTATACACCCAGTTCACGCACGCGGCGCGCAACCAGTTGAGTGTACTGAGAACCGAAGTCCAGAATGAGGATGCGATGCTTATGAATGTTTTCCGTCATTGACGCTTATTCCGAGGCAAGTGAAACAGATAATATAAATCGCCCGACATGAAGTCGGGCGAAGAGAATCAGGAGCCCAGACGGTAGTTCGGGGACTCTTTGGTGATGGTCACGTCGTGAACGTGGCTTTCCTGAATGCCCGCACCGCTGATACGTACAAACTCCGCTTTAGTACGCAGTTCGTCGATAGTACCACAGCCGGTCAGCCCCATACAGGAGCGCAGGCCGCCCATCTGCTGGTGGATGATCTCTTTCAGGCGGCCTTTGTACGCTACGCGACCTTCGATACCTTCCGGCACCAGTTTGTCAGCGGCGTTGTCGCTCTGGAAGTAACGGTCAGAAGAACCTTTGGACATTGCGCCCAGAGAGCCCATCCCACGGTAAGATTTGTAAGAACGCCCCTGGTAGAGTTCGATTTCACCCGGAGATTCTTCAGTACCTGCCAGCATGGAACCTACCATCACCGCGCTTGCACCAGCAGCGATAGCTTTCGCAATATCGCCAGAGAAACGAATACCACCATCAGCGATAACCGGAATACCGGTGCCTTCCAGGGCTTCTACTGCATCAGCAACGGCAGTGATCTGCGGAACACCTACACCAGTAACGATACGAGTCGTACAAATAGAGCCAGGACCGATACCGACTTTAACCGCGCTGCAACCTGCTTCTGCCAGCGCGCGAGCACCAGCAGCCGTTGCCACGTTGCCGCCGATGATTTGCAGATCCGGATATTTAGCACGGGTTTCACGGATACGCTGCAGAACGCCTTCAGAATGGCCGTGAGAGGAGTCGATCAGCAGAACGTCAACGCCTGCGGCAACCAGCGCATCAACACGCTCTTCGTTTCCAGCACCCGCGCCAACCGCTGCGCCAACACGCAGACGACCTTGTTCATCTTTACACGCGTTCGGTTTACGTTCCGCTTTCTGGAAGTCTTTCACGGTGATCATGCCGATCAGGTGGAATTCATCATCAACCACCAGCGCCTTCTCAACGCGTTTTTCGTGCATTTTTGCCAGCACAACTTCGCGGGCTTCACCTTCACGCACGGTTACCAGACGTTCTTTCGGCGTCATGTAAACGCTAACCGGTTGGTTCAGATCGGTCACAAAACGCACGTCACGACCGGTGATGATGCCGACCAGTTCGTTTTCTTCAGTAACGACCGGGTAGCCCGCAAAGCCATTACGTTCAGTCAGTTCTTTCACTTCGCGCAGCGTCGTGGTTGGCAGAACCGTCTGTGGGTCAGTCACCACGCCAGATTCGTGTTTTTTCACACGGCGAACTTCTTCAGCCTGGCGTTCAATAGACATGTTTTTGTGGATAAAGCCGATACCGCCTTCCTGAGCCAGAGCAATAGCCAGGCGCGCTTCCGTTACGGTATCCATTGCTGCGGAGAGCATAGGGATATTCAGACGAATAGTTTTCGTCAGCTGGGTGCTGAGATCAGCAGTATTCGGCAGAACGGTAGAATGAGCAGGAACGAGGAGAACGTCGTCAAATGTGAGAGCTTCTTTAGCGATACGTAGCATGGGCAATATCTCGACCAGAGTGGTTAATAAATATTGCCGTGGCATTATACAGAGCGTAACCGATTGCATCTACCCCTTTTTGCAAATAATGCTTGCTATCCCCAGAAGGCGGGTTACTATCGATTGAATAACTTGCTGATTTAGAATTTGATCTCGCTCACATGTTACCGTCTCAATCCCCTGCAATTTTTACCGTTAGCCGCCTGAATCAAACGGTTCGTCTGCTGCTTGAGCAGGAGATGGGACAGGTGTGGATCAGCGGTGAAATCTCGAACTTCACACAACCGGCCTCCGGTCACTGGTACTTTACGCTCAAAGACGATACCGCCCAGGTTCGCTGCGCGATGTTCCGCAACAGCAACCGCCGGGTTACCTTTCGCCCACAGCACGGGCAACAGGTTCTGGTTCGCGCCAACATTACGCTGTATGAGCCGCGCGGTGATTATCAGATTATCGTCGAGAGTATGCAGCCAGCCGGTGAAGGCTTGTTGCAACAGAAATACGAACAGCTAAAAGCGAAGTTGCAGGCTGAAGGTTTGTTCGATCAGCAACTAAAAAAACCTCTCCCCTCCCCCGCGCACTGTGTCGGTGTGATTACATCCAAAACCGGCGCGGCGCTGCACGA
Source organism: Escherichia sp. MOD1-EC6842 (assembly GCF_002965705.1). Lineage (NCBI taxonomy): Bacteria > Pseudomonadati > Pseudomonadota > Gammaproteobacteria > Enterobacterales > Enterobacteriaceae > Escherichia > Escherichia sp. MOD1-EC6842. Next base: position 88,701 of record NZ_PTRF01000009.1, read on the forward strand.
TATTTTGCATGTGTTAAAACGTCGAGATCCTTCTCTGCCGGTGATTATTTACCCTACCGCCGTACAGGGCGATGATGCGCCGGGGCAAATCGTTCGCGCAATTGAACTGGCGAACCTGCGCAACGAATGCGACGTCTTGATCGTCGGTCGCGGCGGCGGTTCGCTGGAAGATTTGTGGAGTTTTAACGACGAGCGCGTGGCGAGGGCGATTTTTGCCAGCCGTATTCCGATTGTCAGCGCCGTCGGTCATGAAACCGATGTGACTATCGCCGACTTTGTTGCCGACCTACGCGCACCAACCCCCTCTGCCGCCGCCGAAGTGGTGAGCCGCAATCAGCAGGAGTTACTGCGCCAGGTGCAATCTTCCCGCCAGCGGCTGGAAATGGCGATGGATTATTATCTCGCCAACCGTACCAGGCGCTTTACGCAGATCCACCATCGTTTACAGCAGCAACATCCGCAGTTACGTCTGGCGCGCCAGCAAACCATGCTGGAGCGGCTGCAAAAGCGGATGAGCTATGCGCTGGAAAATCAACTCAAACGAGTCGTGCAGCAACAGCAACGGCTTGAACAGCGTCTGAATCAGCAAAATCCTCAACCACGCATTCATCGCGCGCAGACTCGCATTCAACAACTGGAATATCGCCTGGCAGAAACTCTGCGAGCACAGCTTAGTGCCACGCGTGAACGCTTTGGTAATGCAGTGACACATCTGGAAGCCGTGAGTCCACTATCCACGCTGGCGCGTGGCTATAGCGTCACCAGCGCCGCCGATGGGACAGTGCTGAAGCAAGTTAAGCAGGTGAAAACGGGCGATACGTTGACCACGCGGTTAGGTGATGGCGTGGTGATTAGCGAAGTCAGTGCTGTAACAAAAACGCGTAAACCGCGTAAGAAAGCGGCTAATCCGTAGGCCGGATAAGATGCGCCAAGCATCGCATCCGGCACAGGCTCCCCGCTCATGCCGGATGCGGCGTAAGTGTTACTGGAAGCAGGTGGCAAACCCTGATGTCGTCGCCGGGGAGATTGCACAGTCCAATGAGCCCGCAGGTTCAATGATACCGCAATAGAGACTGCCAGAGCGGCTTTGCGATAAATACGGGAAGCTGGGCGATGACGGCCATCCCAACGCGCTAAAGCTGGAATGCAGCGTTTGCAGTTCGCTGTATTCCGGTGCATTCCCCAGTCTGCCGCACTGTTTCGCCAGATCCCATTTACTGCTGTCAACCGTATGCGCCAGCGCCCAGATTTCATTATTGACGACCGGCGTTACCGCTGCGACAGCATTCGACGGCAGTTCTGACTTCAGCAACGGACGGTGCAATGTTTTGCCGCTTACCGTCTCGGTGTCGCTCATATGCCCCCAGAAGTAGGCACTTGCCACGTTCGGGCTGGTCACTACTGTGAAAATGGCATCCATCGTCGCGGTGATGCTGGTGTTATCGGTCAGCGTCACCGTCAGCGGCGTTTTATATCCAGGCGTATTATCCTGTTTAATCATAAACGTCGCCGTACCGTCAGAACCGGTGGTTCCCTGAAGTGTATTACCGCTATCGGATAACGTGACCATCGCGCCAGTGGACGGCTGAGCGCGCAGGTCATCCATCGCCGCCACGTCGCCATACAAAGTCGCCCCTGGGTTGCGTGGCACGGCATCACCGCGCGTCAGTGTAAAGGCCACGTTCGGCACCGGTTTCCCGGCGCTGTCTTTCACTGTGACTGTCACCGGCATAGATTCCCCTTTCTTCACCTTCGCAGCCTGAGTGGTAGCGTCAAATACCGTTGAGGTGAGCGTTACGGTAGACACCGAAACGTTAGGGTTCAGCAAGCAGGCCTGCAATGCGCGGCTTCTGCTCGCCGCCTCAGCCTGGCCATTATACAAATCGACAGTCGCGCATCTGTTGGCTCCGCTGGTATCACACGTCGAGTCCACTGCCCACCAGGCATACCCCGATGACTCCACCGGCCAGCCGGTATCAGCCATCAATGTTCCATTGGGATGACGGTTATACAGCGATATAAGTTGCTCGTTGGTCGGCCAGCGCGCGGCCTCACACGCCGCCGTGCCGCTACGTTCCCTTTCCTGAACAGTAGGCACAAGCCAACTTTCACTATTTAAATCCTTAACGTGAACGCCTGAGGTGTTCGTTAACTCAGCCTTTATTTTAGGCCGCACAAAAACGGTGCCATCTGCCGCCGTCACCGTTTCCGCCATATGCCCCCACATGTTGGCTACGCTAACGTCCGGGCTGGTGAGAACCGTGAAAATTGCGTCCAGCGAGTCGGTTAGCATAGGGCTACTGCCAAGTGCTGATGCGGTTATCGGTGTTCTAAGACCGGTCGAGCTATCCTGGTGAAGATTCAGCGTCGCTTTACCCTGAGCATCGGTCTGAATAACCAGATAACTGGTATTACTCCGACCATTCATGCTGGCGCTTTGTATGGTTTGTGCTGGGTTGAACGTATCGGCCACCAAATCATCCGTCGTTACCGTTTCGCTGAGCGATGTGCCCGCACGATTGTAACTGGCGGCACGCAAAATCCCCACCGACTCAAATGCCGCAGGAGAGCCATCTGGTCGGGTCACCGTAATCGTCAGCGGCAGCGGTGAGCCTTTATGCGCTTTTCCGGCCAGCAACGAACTATCCCAGTTTTCCACCGCCGTGGTCAGGGTAATTTTGCCTACCGACTCCGCACTCTCCAGGCAGGTCTGGAAGTTGAGATCTGTAGCATCTGAAGCTGCCTGCCCAGTCGTTCCCGATTTGAGATTAATGTACTGATAACTGATCTTCGCTGTGCCTGGACTGGTGACTACGCTTCGCGACCAGAAGTACGGTCTTGGCAATGTTGACTTATCGAGCGGCCAGCCCTGTGCCGTTTCAATGGTTCCCGAAGGATACGCTTCATATAACGATTGCAAATCGTTAATAGACGGCAGTTTATCTTTACAACCTCCCTGCATACCACTCAGCGCATTAGCGATAGTCAGTCGCTGCCAGTTCTCATTGTTGACAATAAGCCCGTTTGAAGAACCTGCCTCCACTTTTAACAATGGACGTTTAAATACCTTGCCGTTATGTGCTGTTAAGGTTTCCGGCATATGCCCCCAGAAATTCGCTTTTGGCGTATCCGGGCTGGTGATGGCAGTGAAAATAGCACTCAGGGTATTCGACGTTATTGCGCTACCGTCATCGATTTCCGCCGTCAGTGGAATACGCGTCCCCTTCCCATTATTGGGCTGATATAGCGTAAATGTCGTCGAACCATCAGCCCCAGTCACGCTGTAATATTTATTGCCATCATCAAGGTAGTCGCTACTGTTACTGTAGCTGTCCCCTACATGTAACAACCGTGACTGGTTATCCATGCTAATCGAATTCGGGTTACGGGGCAGTGTGATACCATGATTCAGCGTAAACGGTACATAGCCCAGCGGGTTACCCTGCGCATCTCGGGTCGTCACTACCATAGTGATTTGATCCCCGACTTTGTTGTAATCCGTTCTGACTTTTACCGCATCGTTACCATCATATTTAGCCGCCTGGGCTGACCTCAACTCAATGGTGCTAACCGACGGGTTTGCCGTTGTCTGACAGGTCAAATACCCGTTGTCCGTTGCCGCCAGACTACTGCTGGTGCCGCCGTTAAGCTGCACGCCTTTGTATTTACGATCGTCAATACTGTTCTGGTCCGGCGTACTGGAGTCATAGGATTTCAGTATCGGCCAGCCGTCAACCGAGTGCCCGTGCCAGGCGCCAGAGAGCGCGACCAGCGAGTTCATGGAGGGGACATAATCCGTACCACAGCCGCCATTACTGTTCTTCGCTGCCTGCGCTTCTGTAAACAGCGCCCAGATTTCGTTATCTTCTTCCGGCCCCTTGCGTTTATTGCCGGGGCTACCGGTCAACTCTGAAAACAGGATCGGGCGCTTAAACGTCAGACCACCTGCCGTTAGCGTTTCCGGCATGTGCCCCCACATTTTTGCTTTTGCACTATCCGGGCTGGTGACGACGGTGAAAATGGTATCCATCGATGCATTTTTTGTTGGATCGGAATAGAGCGCAGCGGTGAGTGCCGTTTTCGTGCCGTAGGTATCCGGGCGCGTAATGTTGAGTATTTTACTGCCATCGCTACCTGTCAGGGCGGCATACGCCGTAGCGGTATCATTGAGCGCCATTTCATCTGGCAGACCAGCATCAACCACCACCGATGAGACAACCCCATCGCTGCTGCCTGCCGTATGACGCTCACCTGGGCGGGTATAGCCATCACCGCGTTTCAGGGTAAACGGCATATCTGCCATCGGGTTACCAGCAGCGTCTTTTACCGTCACTTTCACCTGCAACGTCTCGCCCTTTTTCAGCTTCGCTGCGTTAAGCGAACTGTTCCACTGCGCCTGGTTCACAACTTCAAGCATGATGATACTTGCAGGCGGATTAGCGGTAGCTAAACACGTCATATACGTTGGCGTGGTATTCGCACTCTCTATACTGCCGTTATTCAACCAGACCGCCGCCAGATGCGGCACTTTATCGACAGGTGTGCTGCTCCAGTACTCTTCACGCTGGGTTGGCCAACCGTGAACCGTCTGGATAGTATTATTGTCGTTGGCGGCATAAAGCATATTTAGCTGTTCTTTGCGCGGCACTTTATTGACTCCGCAACCGCCCGCCGCCGTATTTTCAATATCCGCCTGCGCCACGCGTACCCAGGTTTCGTTATTTTCAGCCAGTTGACTGGTTTCACCACTGACTTCATTAATCAGTTTTGGGCGTTCAAAGGTTAGCGACCCAACGGTGATGGTGTTATCCATGTGACCCCACATTTTCGCACCGGTCACATCCGGGCTGGTGGGAACGGTAAAGATCACGTAGTAGTTGATTGTGTTCGGCAGCACGGAATTGGTCGGTGTGACGATAAGTTTGGTTCTTAAACCTACCCCCTGCGGCTGCTCGATAACGACGGTCGCCATGCCCTGCGCGTCCGTGGTGCCAGAGTAGACCATCGAAGGCTGTGAGGTGCCATATTGCGTGCCGTTCAGGGTTATCGCACCATTGCTGGGATCGCTATAGTCGGTTGCCTTTCCTTCTCTATCAAGGCTGATATCTTTCGTGATAGTAAAGTCAGCATAAGGGATGGGCGCATTATTTTGACCATTGACTGTACGCACCGTCATGGTGATTTTTTCGCCGACTTTTGCTCTTGCCTGTTTAGAGGTGGGTGAAACATCTTTATCGGTTTCCACCACCACCCGCGCAATCAGTTCGTTGGCAGAACAGGAGAGATAGTTGGGTTTAAAACCGGAATAGGTATCCACTCCCCCCGTTCCCAGGTCTACAGACGAATGCAATTCGGCTTGCTGGGCGGCGGTAAGATAATCATAATTTGCCGTCGGCCAGCCATGTTCAGTGCCTATCGTATTTCCCTGATGACCCGCAAATAAAATCTCCAGAGAACTTTGCGAGGGAATATGCCCCACACCGCATTCCGCCTGCATACTGGTATTCTGGTCAAACAACGCCCAGTCTTCATTATTTTCACGCATCACCCCTACTTCATGCGTCGTTTCATCCGCCAGGCGTGGCCGTTTATAGAGATTCCCCTCCGCCATAATCCCACTGCCCATATGGCCCCACATGCGGGCATATTCGCTGTCCGGGCTGGTGACCACGGTGAAGATGACGTCTTTGGCATCCGATGCGTTATAGTTACTACGCATCGCCGCCGTGATGTGTGTTTTCACACCAACGCCGTCTGGCTGACTTAACGTCAGCGTGGCCTGGCCATTAGCGTCAGTAATCCCTTCGTAATTATGCGCATCTACCTGTTGTAGGTTGGTGCCACCACGGATTTGAACCGGGTGCGTCTCCCAGGTGGGATTGGATTGATTTTTACGGTTAACGCCGTCGTCCAGATGCAAAGAGAAATAGTAATACGCTAACGGCTGATCGTTATTTTTGTTGTCAGTAATAGTCAGACGCATGATGGCGTCTTCCCCAACCTTCGCTTTCATCGCCTGCGCCGTATCATTAAAACTCGCGGGCGTGAGAACAATTTTCGGTTCGACGTCCGGAGCTTCTTTATCGACACAACTGACCAGGAATTTCGTCGCATCTGGTTTTTGCGCCTCGCTACGGTTAGAAACGTCAGCCGCGTGGTGCATTCCACTTGCCCCCGCCAGCGAAGACCAGTAATAGTTTCCCTGCATTGGCCATCCCGCCACTTCCTGAATCGAGGTGGGAATGACTGTTGCCAACGCGCCGAACTGACGCATACCCGGCAAAATGTCACAGTGGTTATCAGCCCCACTCCAGACAAACGTGGACCAGGTTTCATTGTGATCGTCTGCGGTGCCATCCTCATTGCTGACTTCCGCCGCCAGTTTTGGTCGGCTGAAGGTGTACTGCTGCGCTTTCAGCGTATCCGGCATGTGACCCCACATACTGGCGACCGCAACGTCCGGGCTGGTCAGAACGGTAAAAATCACTGCCGTTTCGCTGGTTTGTGTAATGCCTGGCAGACTGACAACCAGCGGAGTTTTTACGCCTGGTCCGGCAGCCTGCGTGACGGTGACGGTCGCGGTGCCGTTGGCATCGGTTGTGCCGTGATACTCTGTTGTGGTCGTGGTAAGTTCCGTGCTATCGATGCTCACCGGGCCGGTGTTATTGACAACATCCTGGCGATTCCTTGCGTCTTTCCGTTTGATAACAAAGGGAAGATTTCCTGTTGGGTTACCCTCGCAGTTTTTGGTGGTCACCGTTAAGGTTATCGTACTGCCGACGGTGGTTTTTGCTGCCTTTAGCGTATCGTCATAACCACTGACGCTTGCACTCACTAAATCACCCTGGGCTGCGGCAATATTGAGCGTCACCTGCTTTTCGTTCAACAACACCGAACCCTGATTTGGCACGCCGGTCAGGGTAAAAAGATTCAGCGTCGGAAGCGTTTCTTTAGGGTCAAACTGTGGAATGACTACCAGCTTATGCCCCGCCAGGTTTTGCGCGCAGAAGGAGCGATCGGCGCGAGGCTGCGGGTCGAGCGGCACATCAGACGTGGCAGCCTCCGCCCATACCAGCGAAACGTCAGGTAGCGTTTGGTTTTGCCAGCGCAGCAGCGGCGGAGTGCTGAACATGTCACCTTCGGTATCGCCCGGGTTAATTAAAATCATACTGGTTGCGCTAGCATCCACGCTGAAGTTCCCCGGCGTGGCCGTACTGGCGACATTGTGCTCTTTGGCGGGATCAAGCTGGACACTGCCCTGATAAACGGGCACGCTGGCGCTGTCTGCTATGGGAGGGGTGCCATTTATGGCATCCGTTGAAACGGAGGTATGTTGCCACTGGCTCCCTTTCAATGCTGCTACTGCTGGCGTAGCCAGAGTAAGCATTAAACATGCCATCACCATTTTTACGCGTTTCAATTTCCCGTCCATGAGTGAAACCTGCCCGTTAACGTTACTTTCTTACCTCAACCCACTTTGCTTAACGTTGGCTAAGCAAAGTGTGCGGAAAAGCACCATTCCCATACGGGAATGGTGCCGGTAAAGATTATTTTCTCTGGTAGTCGATAGACAAACCGTAGCCCTGAACACCGTCTGCGCCAATAGTGAGGCCGCCTTCGGAATAGTCGAAAGAGGTCTTCGCTTCGGCGTTGGTAACCGGGATGACCAGGTCGTTGTTGTTGTGGCTCGGGTTGACAATCCCGCCGTTAGTACCCAACTGCAAACTGGTGCCTGTAAAGCGCCAGCGGTAGTTGTACTGGTTGGTAACTTCTTCACCCGTATCATAGGTTCCATTGCTGTTTCCATCTTTCCACAGCATGACCTGATAGGTGGTATTGGTTTTGAGTTTGGTTGCTTTGCCCAGCAGGTTGGTATTAACGCCCTGTTCATGAATGACCACTTTAACCGCATCATCAAATACCGGACCTTCAGGAATATCATCGCTATCAGAACCACCACCAGCATTTGTCGAGAGGTCAAGCATCACCAACTGTTCTGCGACGTTAGGGTCACCGGTTGTGGTGGTTGGTGTGATCTTCAAGCCGATGTATCGATCCGCATCTGCTGCAGCGATGGTGTAAGTGTCACTGCCAACTGTACCAATCTCTCTTGGGTCACCACCCGCTTGATCTTTGTAGCTCATCCATTGCAGCGTGGCTTTTGTCGCTGTGTTGTTGTCATCAAGATCGCCCTGGGTATCACCAATGGCCCAGTTTGCCGTTAACTTATCGCCAACATGAAATTGCTTTTCGCCATCCGTTGAAGCAGTTCGCGCACCGCGATCAATAGTAATAGTCACATGAGATTTATCAGCATCGCTCGTTTCTGTCGCGCTACGAGTTATCCACGGCACTGTACCCTGAATCGTTCCGGTTGATTGCGTCTCTGATTGCCACTGACCAGCTCTTAGATTACCCTGCCCTTCTGCCATGGCTGCTGGCACTGCGCAGTACCCTGCTAAAGCCAGCGCCAGCGCAACTTTGGTCATCGGTCGCTTTAAATAATGTTTCATTCAACTCTCTCCTTGATTAATATCCAGTGACTGGCCGATCGGCCATTACGCCGATCTAGTGCTTGCTGTAAACCACACGTAATCCATACCCTTGCACGCCATCTTGTTTTTGGGCACCAAATTTCTGCACGGCTTCTTCGTTAGTGGCAGGGATGACAATATCTTCATTGCTGGTATTTGTTTGGGCGCCGGTGTAGCCGTTAACGCTTTGCCCGGTAAATTCCCACTGGTAGTCGTATTGCGTCATTTCCTCTTCCGTCAGTTTTTCCGACTGCTGGAAAACGCCATCTTTGTTGGCATCGCGCCACAAAACAAAGCGGTAGGCGTTATCCACAGGCAAATGCTCTTTCTCATTGTCGATAAGATTGACGGGATTAGTCGCAGATACACGGTAGATAAACGCATTAACATCATTCCCTCCCGCACCAAGGAATGTCACATCCACATAGTTGCTGTCGTCATACGGAGCAGCTTTTGCTTTCCAACGGAAAGTGCCGGGTAACGTACTGGAGAGTGTGACGGTTCCTTTTTCTTTATCTTGTTTGGCGATAAAGACGCAGGGATTCTCGGTTGAACAGGGTTTATTGGTGAGCGTGACTTTTTTATCCTGCGCATCGTAAAGCTGCGGGGAAAGGTTATCTTCTGGCAGTGTATTGCCGTTGCGGTCAGTGTCATCACCGAAGCTGTCAGTGACGTCGAGATCCATCACCACGCCATCAACGCCGTCTGCCTGGGCGCTGGCTTCGTGGCTGTGATTGTTCTCTTCAGGTACATCCGCAATATTGTTGACGATCAGCTCAATTTTACGGTCTTGCTGCACGGTGATTTCCACCACACCGGAATTCTGCCGATTACCCTTTTCATCCTCCAGCGCCAACCGTACCCGCCAGGTATTCAGCTTTTCCTGCTCTGCTTTATCGGAACTGTACTGCCAGGCGGGCAGCACCAGATTCCAGTGGTTGTTGTTACCTTCAGTGATGGTATTCGCTTTAACAACAGGCATGACCAGCGTGCGGGCAGCGTTATTTTTCGCCTGCCACGAGGCGGAAATAATTTTGTAATGATGGTTGATCAGCGCGTTGATGGTCCATTTACATTTTTCCAGTCCAACCGCTTCTTCTGGCGTGTCTTTAATCACACATTCCGGGTGCTCATTGGTGGCGTCCGCTTTAAGCCACAAGGTGACATCAAGTGGGTCTTTTTCTTTGTATTCCAGCACGATAAAGTTATTACGTTCGACGAAGTCATGGCGGCTCCCCACCAGCGAGTGAGCGACTTTGACGTTATCGCTATTCAGTTGATCTTTTAGCGGAACACCGAACTGATAATTAATCGTGGCGTTAACACTAAGATCACTGTTATCTCCAGTGCCTGCTTTATAGTCCGCCCCGACTGTCAATAACGGAACTGGTTGATAGTTCATGCCGAGCGTCACTGCATAGGGATCTTTTTCTAAATTATCGGTGCCGAACAACGCAACTTCGTCACTATAATATTGCTCGAAAACAACTTTGCCCCCCAACTGTGGATAAGAAGGTAGCCAGGCTTCCGCACGAACATCCCAACCACGCGCAGGTCGTTCTAAATAGAAGTCGAAATCTTTTGAATCTTTCCAGTCAGAAAGTGGATGATAATAGTTACCAGAAAGTTTTAAATAATCCGTCCAGGCTTCAGTCCCTAACCCTAAACGGCGATGTCCACGAGTGAAATCATAATCATAAAATATATTTCCACCCAATAACCATTTATCTAAATTATGTCTAACGCCGAAGCCAATATTACCTATCGTGCGTTCCTCTTTACGTTGAGCGGATAACTGGCTGAAATAAACACTTTTTTGAGAATCATATAAAGGAACAAAATAGTCGATTGAACTGCCGTCCAGCGAGCCATCCTGACCGATAGAAAGATTCGAACGGACTTTACCGTATGGAGAAAGCGCACCTTCGATATAAGACTGTGCAGATGAGGTGATTTGCCCTTGCAGATAGCTTCTTGCTTGAGATTCCAGAGCTTCTGGGGTCAGGTTCTCAAATCCCTGCTGGGCGGATTCGGCGACGTAGTTGACACCACGCTCTTTCAAGGATTTACCTTTATTATTTTGTTCTTCTTGTAAGGCAGCTTCGCTTCCCAAATCCGGTAATGAAGAGTCACTTTGCTTAACATTTATCTCTGGTGTCGCATAAGCAGCACCAGAGATAAAAATTAGCATAAAATAGCGTATCCATCGCAACATGCCTTTTCCCTGTAACGATTTTATAATCTGAAATCAGCTTCGGCATTGTATTCCAGATAGTTCAGATATTACACACCAGAAATGCTAAATATATTCTTAAAGTTATAACAATGGGAGTTTGTTCACTCTAATTACGTGTTAAGCTAATAGAAATTGGTTCATTATATTTATACTGGGAATATATAAAAGAAAACATATATTCCCGTGATATTAAGCAGTGGTAAATTCAACGCGCTTTTTAGAAATTAAACCGTGTCCATTCTGGCAGAAATAATCCACCGCGCCACAGGCTTTTAATACCTGTAACGGCTGATGACAGTCAGGGCAAAGCGCCTGAACAGTGAAATCTTTATCGCAAGTTGTGCAGTGAGCCGTCTCGCCATTGCGTTCGAGAGGGTTTTGGCAGACAGGGCAGTTGAGTTCCATATTTGTTCCTCGCGATTGGTTGGGTTTCTCTTCCTGGATGGCAAGAGAAACCCAATAAGTAATTACTTACTTTTCTTAATGTGCTTCATCAGACGCTTACGTTTACGCATCTGGGTCGGCGTCAGAGTGTTACGCTTGTTCGCATACGGGTTTTCCCCTTCTTTGAACTGAATACGAATCGGCGTACCCATCACGTCCAGAGATTTGCGGAAGTAGTTCATCAGGTAACGTTTGTACGAGTCAGGCAGGTCTTTCACCTGGTTGCCGTGAATCACCACAATCGGCGGGTTATAACCACCGGCGTGGGCATATTTCAGCTTCACACGACGACCGCGTACCAGCGGCGGTTGGTGATCTTCAACAGCCATCGTCATGATGCGCGTCAGCATAGAGGTCCCCACACGACGGGTGGAGCTGTCATACGCTTCACGTACTGATTCAAACAGGTTACCAACACCGCTACCGTGCAATGCAGAAATAAAATGCACACGGGCGAAGTCGATAAAGCCCAGACGGAAGTCCAGCGTCTCTTTCACCTGCTCTTTCACTTCCTGGCTCAGGCCGTCCCACTTGTTCACCACAATCACAAGTGAGCGCCCGCTATTGAGAATAAAGCCAAGCAGGGAGAGATCCTGATCGGAAATACCTTCGCGTGCGTCAATCACCAACATCACAACGTTGGCATCTTCAATCGCCTGCAATGTTTTGATTACCGAGAACTTCTCTACCGCATCAGTAATTTTTCCGCGTTTACGCACGCCCGCAGTATCAATGAGTACATACTCACGTCCGTCACGTTCCATCGGAATGTAGATACTGTCACGCGTCGTGCCTGGCATGTCGTAAACCACGACGCGCTCTTCACCCAGGATACGGTTAGTGAGTGTAGACTTACCGACGTTTGGACGACCAACAATCGCCAGTTTGATCGGCAGACTTTGCGGGTCGAAGTCGTCTTCCTCTTCTTCTTCACCGTTCTCTTCCGCTTCAAATTGCGCCCAGTATTCAGCGTCTTCGTCGACTTCTTCTTGCGGTGCGAGATCTTCCATCCACGGCAGCAGCACGTGCTCCAGCAGACTTAATACGCCACGACCATGCGAAGCGGCAATTGGGTAAATTTCACCTAAACCAAGTGAATAAAAATCAACAATTGCTTGATCCGGGTCCAGTCCATCGGTTTTGTTCGCCACCAGGAAGGTTGGCTTTTCACGGGAACGCAAATGTTTGGCAATGGCTTCATCCGCAGGCATCAGACCCGCGCGCGCATCGACCATAAACAGTACAACGTCCGCCTCTTCAATCGCCAGCAGCGATTGTTCCGCCATGCGGGTTTCTACACCGTCTTCTGTACCGTCAATCCCGCCGGTATCAATACAGATAAACTCGCGGCCTTCAATTTCCGCACGACCGTACTTACGGTCACGAGTCAGACCCGGGAAATCCGCAACCAGCGCATCTCGGGTGCGAGTTAGACGGTTAAATAACGTGGATTTTCCTACGTTAGGGCGCCCGACAAGCGCGACCACAGGTACCATGTTTAAAGCCTCATTTTTATAAATCATCAGACAACGCACGCTATTTTCGCGTCGTTGTTAAAAACAGGAAAACGGCTCCTGTCCAGGAGCCGTTTTCAAAGTGAACGACAGAGACGATTAACGTGTAATGGAGTACACGGTTCCGTCTTTTGCCTGGATCAGCAGTTTGCCATCAGCGGCAACCGGGTCAGTCTGGAAACCAGAGCTATCAACTTTTTGTTGGGCAACGAAACGTCCATCTTCCACATTAATCCAGTGCAGATAACCTTCGCTATCACCCACCACCAGGTTGCCATTATACAACACCGGGGAAGTCAGCAGGCGGTGCAGCAGATCGCTTTGTGTCCACAGCGTCACGCCACCATCGATGGTCAACGCCATTACCCGGTCATTTTGATCAACCAGATAGATACGGTTACCGTCAACGATGAAATCATTCACCGAGCCCAGTTCGCGTTTCCACATAATCTGACCACTGCGCAAATCAAGCGCCGTCAGGTTACCATTATAGGCCAGCGCGAAAACAACACCGTTCACAACTACAGGCGTAGTATCAACATCGCTCAGACGGTCAATTTCGGTAGAACCCGTCGCCTGGGAGATACGCTGTTGCCAAATCATCTGTCCCTGCTGCATCAACACAGCACTGACGCGACCATTATCGCCACCAACGACTGCCGCACCAAATGCGGTTGCTGGCGCAGACTCGCCACGCAGAGAGAGCGAAGGCATATCAAGGTTAACGGTCCATTTAACAGCGCCATCAGCTTCGTTCAGCGCCTGCAACTGGCCGTTGCTGGTGTGAATCAACACCAGACCATCGCTGACCACCGGGCGAGAAAGTGCTTCACCCGCTACTTTGGTTTGCCATGCCACAGTACCATCGCTGGTATTCAGCGCGTAAACCTGCGCTTTTTCGCTGCCAATATAGACATGACCACCTGCGACGGTCACGCCGCCGGAAAGTAATGCCGGCTCTTTAGATAACCAGCCATCTTTTTCAGCCAGGCTGACAGACCAGATTTCTTTACCGTCATCCGCATTCATCGCCTTTACCAAACCAGCGCGATCGGCTGCATAGACAACGTTATCCGCCAGTGCCGGATGAAGATTAGAGTAGAAGTTACCAATGCCGCTACCAACGGAAGTGCTCCACGCCGTGGTCGGCGTAAACTGGTTTTCAACGGTCGGCAATGGGGACATCTTGACCACATCTTCTTCACTGTTAAACAGCGAACAGCCGCTTAAAAGGGTAACGGAAAGCACTCCTGGCAGCAGTAATTTACGCAATTGCATCGGGTCCCTCTCAGATGGACAAATTATTAATTTTCATCTGCATCATTTCACTCAGTGCCGGGGTCACATCGCTTTTCACGCCTGCTTCCCACGCACTACGCGCACCTTGCTTATCACCTTTGCTCAGTAATGCTTCACCACGCAAGTCGGCAACAATAGCAGCCCAACCTTCACCTTTAATGGTATCGAGGGTTTTCAGCGCGGCATCAGTCTGCTTGAGCTGCACCTGAACCCGGGCAAGACGCAGATTTATCACGGCTTTGAGATTTTCATCGCTCGTGTCCGCCAACCCTTGTTGCAATTGAGCGGCGGCTTTCTCTAGTTCATTTTTGTCAACAAATTGCTGCGCAAGTTCCAAAGAAGCCAGCGCGCCGTAAGTATTTTTATTTTCAGCAGCGAATTTTTCCGCCGCCGGGATGCTGTCAGGTTTGCCTTCGCTAACTGCGGTAACCGCATTTTGATAGGCAAGAGAAGCGGAGCGTGCAGACTCAACCTGATGGCTGTTCCAGTAGCGCCAGCCAATCAGTGCGCCAACGCCTAAAATCACCCCAACAGCCAGTGCCTTGCCATTTTCAGCAAAAAAGCGTTTAACCGCTTCAACCTGGTCGTTTTCGTTCTCGTAAATTTCCACGCTGTCCTTCTCCTTCCTTAACTCAGTAACGTGTGCAAATGCGCGGCTACGCTATCCTGCGCAACTGCCGTTTGCTCACCAGAGCGCAAATCCTTCACTACTGCCGTACCATTAGCCACTTCGGACTCACCCAGCACCACAGCAACGCGGGCACCCCATTTATCAGCGCGGGCAAACTGTTTCTTAAAGTTGCCGCCGCCGTGGTTGGTCATCAGTTTCACGCCCGGTAATTCATCACGCAGACGCTCTGCTAATGCCATAGCCGCAGATTGTGTATCAGTACCCGAAGCCACCAGGTATATATCGACAACAGGATCGGCTTTAAATTCCGGATTAACTGCCTGAACTAACAACACCAAACGTTCCAGGCCCATCGCAAAACCGACTGCCGGTGTGGCGCGACCGCCCAGTTGCTCCACAAGACCGTCATAACGACCGCCTGCGCACACGGTGCCCTGGGAACCGAGGCTGTTAGTGACCCATTCGAAAACGGTACGATTGTAGTAATCCAGACCACGCACCAGACGCTGGTTTACGGTATAGGCAATACCTGCGCTCTGGAGCAGTTTGCACAAACCGTCAAAATGCTCGCGAGACTCCTCATCCAGATAATCGCCCAACGCCGGAGCGTCGTTGAGAAGCGCCTGCACTTCCGGATTTTTAGAATCCAGCACACGCAGCGGGTTGGTATACATGCGACGTTTGCAGTCTTCGTCCAGTTTTTCTTTATGCTGTTCAAGGAACGCAACCAGCGCATCGCGGTAATTGGCACGTGCTTCCAGCGAACCGATAGAGTTCAGCTCAAGAGTTACGTGTTCGGAGATACCCAGCGCGCGCCACCAGCGGGCAGTGAGCATAATCAGTTCGGCGTCGATATCGGGGCCTTGCAGACCGAAAACTTCGCACCCCAACTGATGGAACTGACGATAACGCCCTTTCTGCGGACGCTCGTGACGGAACATCGGCCCGATATACCACAGACGCTGTTCCTGATTGTACAGAAGACCATGCTCGATGCCGGCGCGTACACAGCCCGCCGTCCCTTCAGGGCGCAAAGTCAGGCTGTCGCCATTGCGATCCTCAAAGGTGTACATCTCTTTTTCAACCACGTCGGTGACTTCACCAATCGCACGTTTGAATAGCGGGGTCTGCTCTACAATCGGCAAGCGGATTTCACTGTAACCGTAGCTGCCGAGCACGTTTTTCAGTGTGCCTTCAATGCGCTGCCAGATGGCCGTTTCGCCAGGCAGGTAATCGTTCATGCCGCGAATGGCTTGAATGTTTTTTGCCACGTTTATTCTCTTTCTGAATATAAAAATGAACCCTCAACGCTTCCCTCAATGTTTCGGGAGCCATGCGGGTTCAATCATACACGGGAAGCGAGGCGCTTCCCATCACGTTATTATTTTTCAACCTGCTGAACGTCAATTCGACGCGCTTCGTCCAGTTGGCTGGCTTTCGCACGAATGCGTGCTTCCAGCTGGTCGATCATGTCGTTGTTGTCCAGACGGTCTTTGCGCACGCCATCTTCATAGAGGCCGCTTTTCTTGTTGCCGCCCGTAACGCCAAGCGTAGAAACCAGCGCCTCGCCCGGGCCATTCACCACGCAGCCAATAATCGAAACGTCCATCGGGGTAATGATATCTTCCAGACGTTGCTCCAGCGCGTTAACCGTACCGATAACGTCAAATTCCTGACGCGAGCAGGTCGGGCAGGCGATGAAGTTGATGCCGCGCGAACGGATGCGCAGCGATTTCAAAATATCAAAACCGACTTTGATCTCTTCGACCGGATCAGCCGCCAGCGAGACGCGCAGCGTGTCGCCAATGCCTTCCGACAACAGCAGACCTAAACCAATAGCCGATTTCACCGCCCCGCTGCGTGCGCCACCGGCTTCGGTGATCCCCAGGTGCAGCGGCTGATCGATCTGTTTTGCCAGCAGACGATAAGACTCAACGGCGAGGAAAACGTCAGACGCTTTCACGCTGACCTTGAATTGATCAAAGTTCAGACGATCGAGATGATCAACATGGCGCATGGCAGATTCCAGCAGCGCCTGCGGCGTCGGTTCGCCATACTTTTCTTGCAAATCTTTTTCCAGCGATCCGGCGTTAACACCAATACGAATCGGAATGTTTTTATCGCGCGCACAGTCAACCACCATGCGAATGCGTTCTTCATTACCGATATTGCCAGGGTTAATGCGCAGACAGTCAACACCGTATTCCGCTACTTTCAGCGCAATGCGATAGTCGAAGTGGATGTCGGCTACCAGCGGCACGTTAACCTGCTGCTTGATGAGCTTGAACGCTTCTGCCGCGTCCATCGTCGGTACAGAGACGCGAACGATATCAGCGCCGACACGTTCCAGCGCCTTAATTTGATTGACCGTAGCTTCGACGTCTGTCGTACGCGTATTGGTCATGGACTGTACGGCGATGGGTGCACCATCGCCAATCGGCACATTCCCAACGTAAATACGTGTTGATTTTCTACGTTGAATTGGAGCCTGGTTATGCATGAAAAATCTCCCGCGTTACCCGTCTGTTACTGCGCCGGTGATTGTTCGGCATTGAGGGTCAGACGCGCAACCTGGTTAGTTCTGATAAAACGACTCAGATCGACAGGTTTCCCTTGATACTGGATCTGCACTGCAGCTGGGGCACCAATTTTCAGTTTGTACGGTGCCTGACCGCTTAAATTCAAATTACCGCCTTTACGCTGCATCCCGCTAAACAGTTTTTTGCCGGTAGAATCGGTGACTTCCAGCCAGCAATCAGCAGTAAAGTTCATCACCAGCGCATTAGGATCAGCCGCTGGAGTGGTCACGCCAGCCTGATCGATTGGCAACGGCGCTGCGCCATCTGGCGTTGTTGTTGCGACCGGAGCCGCTGGTGTAGTAGCCGCGATATCAACATTTGCCTGTGAAGGAGGAACAACTGCGTCCTGCTGCGGCGCTACAGCGGGTGCTGGCGTCGTCACGGCTGGCGTTTGCGTGTTCGTGGCGGTGGTATCTACAGCCGCAGGCGATGTAGTCGTCTGGGTTTCGGTAGCAGACGTATCTAACGGTACACTCTGGCTCTGGTTATTATTCAGCTCCGCAGTGGATTGATCAGCCATAGTGCTGATCTCTTCCTGCTGGGCTTTGTGATCCTGCCACCACCAGGCGCCGCTCAGGCCAATCACCACAAACAGCACCAGCCAGGTGAAAGTCATCAGCCAGCCATCGCGTTTTTTGCGGCGTTTGCCGAGGGAAAAACTCTGCATTGGCGCAACTTTTGCCGCCCGCAGTGGTGCCTGCTTTTCCAGTCCCGGCAGCAGTTCTTCTTCCGGAATATGAACCAGACGCGCATAAGAGCGGATATACCCGCGCAAGAATGTTGAAGCAAGATCGGCTGGCGCCTTATCTTCTTCAATGTCGCGTACCGTGGAAACCTTCAAACAAAGTCGTTCGGCAACGGCTTGCTGGCTAAGTCCAAGTTGTTCACGGGCATTACGCAAGCGAGCGCCGGTGGTAAGTGCTTCATTTTGGTCGTGCGTGGCTTCAGTATTCATTCGCTGCAGGTACGTTTAAAAGAGAATTGGGATGCCGGTGAACCATCACGCCCACCCACACCGCGAAACATCCGTAAAGTTAACCTTTATCATACAGTATAAGACTGTCTGTGTGCTCGTGACAAAGCCCACATGAATCAAAGCTAACTTACTGTTGCATCGTTACATACTGCCTTAAAGTCAGCAAAAACGCACCGTTAATATTGATCAGACAATTGCAACTTAATGCTACATTCATAAAACATTACGCCACGGTACATAAAGTAACCGTGGCGTAATAACTATCAGACCGTTTTAATGTCGATAGCTTCACCCTGCATCCGTTTACGCAGAGTACGTTTAGTACGGTCAATGACATCACCTGCCAGCTGACCACAGGCGGCGTCGATATCATCACCACGAGTTTTACGCACAATGGTGGTGAAACCGTAGCTCATCAGCACTTTTGAGAAACGGTCGATACGGCTGTTCGAACTGCGTCCATACGGCGCGCCGGGGAACGGGTTCCATGGGATCAGGTTAATCTTACACGGCGTATCTTTCAGCAGTTCAGCCAGTTGGTGCGCATGTTCAGTGCCATCGTTAACGTGGTCAAGCATCACGTACTCGATAGTGACGCGCCCCTGGTTCGCATTGGATTTCTCCAGGTAACGGCGCACTGCAGCAAGGAACGTTTCGATATTGTACTTTTTGTTGATTGGTACAATTTCGTCACGAATTTCGTCGTTCGGCGCGTGCAGGGAAATTGCCAGTGCAACGTCAATCATATCGCCCAGTTTATCCAGCGCCGGAACTACACCGGAAGTGGAAAGCGTCACGCGACGTTTAGACAGGCCAAAACCGAAATCATCAAGCATGATTTCCATCGCCGGAACGACATTGTTCAGGTTGAGCAGCGGCTCGCCCATACCCATCATCACTACGTTAGTGATCGGACGCTGACCGGTGACTTTTGCTGCGCCGACGATTTTCGCCGCACGCCACACCTGGCCGATAATTTCCGACACCCGCAGGTTGCGGTTAAAGCCCTGCTGGGCGGTGGAACAGAATTTACACTCCAGCGCACACCCCACCTGCGAGGAGACGCAAAGCGTGGCGCGGTCGTCTTCCGGGATATACACCGTTTCGACGCGCTGATCGCCAACGGCAATCGCCCATTTAATGGTGCCGTCAGATGAACGCTGTTCTTCAACCACTTCCGGTGCGCGGATTTCCGCCACCTCTTTCAGTTTGCCACGCAACACTTTGTTGATGTCGGTCATCTCATCAAAGTTGTCGCAGCAATAGTGATACATCCACTTCATCACCTGATCGGCGCGGAAGGGTTTTTCACCTAAATCTTTAAAAAACTCCCGCATCTGCTGACGGTTGAGATCCAGCAGGTTGATTTTTCCATCTTTCGTGGTGACGTTTTCAGGTGTGACTAATTGTTCAGACATATGCTATTCCGGCCTCGTTATTACACGTTATGGCCCCTGGAGGGTTGAAAAAAGAAACGCCCCGGTGAGCGGCTGCTCGTCCGGGGGCGCTGCATTGTACAAATTCTGGCGCACGGATGCCACGTTTGCACGCGGCATTTACGAAATTATTAACGAGTGCGCGGGCACACTTCGCCTTCACCGAAGAAGTAGGCGATTTCGCGAGCGGCAGATTCTACAGAATCAGAGCCATGTGTGCCGTTTTCGGTCAGGCTGTCAGCGTAGTCTGCGCGCAAAGTTCCCGCCAGAGCGTTCGCCGGGTTGGTCGCGCCCAGCAGATCGCGGTGACGCTGAACGGCGTTTTCACCTTCCAGCACGGAAACGACGATCGGACCAGAGGTCATGAACTCAACCAGACCATCAAAGAACGGTTTCCCATCGTGTTCAGCATAAAAGCCACGAGCCTGTTCAACGGTCAGGTGCAGCATTTTGGTGCCGACAATTTTGAACCCTGCAGCTTCAAAGCGCGCAAAGATATTACCAATGACGTTTTTTGCTACCGCGTTCGGTTTGATGATGGAAAAAGTACGTTCAATAGCCATTTTTACCTCTGTAAATTATTCTGTTGTTGTCTGTACCAGCGTACGAGATGGCGCGGATTATAATGAGCAACAGAGCCGTTGACCATTGACGAAGGTAACATTTTTTTAAAATAAACCTAGTTTAAGCAACAAACATGGTGAAAACAGACTATTGCATAACAAATCTCACTGTCGCTACCTGCCCCACTTCATCCATTACCAGCAATTGATAATTGCCTTTTTCCGTTAAATGCAGAGTCACACTGCGCCCACGTTCAGCTAACGGTTCGCCATTCAGAAACCACCAGCGTTCTCCGGCACCACCGCTGGATTGCACCGGCAAAGTCGCTTCCGCCGCACCAGGTAAACGCTTGATAATGGCGCCATCACGGATGCCAGTCAGTTGCAGCGGGAGTTGGGCGTCGTGACCATACGGTGGGCAAATTGTCGAGACCGCTGGCAAGCGTGCGGCACGGCGTTCCGATGCGGGCAGCCAGGGTTCCAGCGGTAGTGGCCAGACATTCATCATTTCTTGTCGCGCCTGTGGGCAATCGGCGGCGACGCGTTTGCCA
The DNA here is from genome assembly GCF_002965705.1 of Escherichia sp. MOD1-EC6842. Lineage (NCBI taxonomy): Bacteria > Pseudomonadati > Pseudomonadota > Gammaproteobacteria > Enterobacterales > Enterobacteriaceae > Escherichia > Escherichia sp. MOD1-EC6842. Next base: position 109,464 of record NZ_PTRF01000009.1, read on the forward strand.
TTTTCATCCAGCCAGATGGGAAAGCGGATGCCATTAATCCCTTCTTGCTCTGGCAGTAACAGGGTTGGCGGCTGGCTTCCATCCAATAACCAGGTTGCCAGACGACGACGGCAATTACTGTCACCCACGGGCAAAGACTGCCCACCTGGCCAACAGATAACACCACGAGTGACGGAGTTCGGGCGCGGATCTTCCGGCAGATTTGCACTGCGTGACAGTAAGATATTATTGACCTGATTCATCAACGGTACGGCGCTGGCAAAACCAAACTGACCGACAACGGGCGTGCCATCCGGCCTGCCAGTCCATATTCCTATCACATAGCGAGCATTTACACCTATCGCCCATGCATCGCGATAGCCATAACTGGTTCCTGTTTTCCACGCCAGTGGTACAACGCGCGGCAAGGCGCCGTCCGGCAGGGGCTGCGCTTCATCAGCCATGATCCGGCGAATGATCCACGCGGCGCCCGGCGACATTAAGGGGCGTTCAAGCAGGGGATCGTCAGGCTGTAAGCGCAATTTGCCTGCCTTGCCGTGGCGAGCAAACGCGGTATACGCTGCCGCCATATCTTCCAGTTTTGCACCTGCGCCGCCGAGGATCAGCGAAAGGTTCGGCGCAGCACCGTTGGGCAGGTACAACGGCAATCCAACATTGCGTAATTTTGCCGCAAACCGTTTCGGGCCATAGGCTTCCAGCACCTGCACGGCAGGTAAGTTCAGCGATCGCACCAGCGCCTCACTCATGCTGATCGGGCCATGAAAACCGCTATCAAAGTTACCTGGTCGGTAATCACCGGTGCGCCGGGGGACGTCTTGCAACAGTGATGCCGGGTGGATCAAGCCTTCATCCAGCGCCAGTCCATAAACAAACGGTTTGAGCACCGATCCTGGCGATCGGATCGCATTGACCATATCGACATGACCAAAGCGTGAATCATCGTTGAGATCAACCGATCCCACCCAGCCGCGAACACGCATATCGGTATGATCAACCACGATCATCGCCAGTGAGCTGCGCGGTGGTAATCGTCCTTTCCAGTTTTGCGCCAGTTCTTCCAGACGTCGTTGAAGACCGGCATTCAGCGTAGTAACGATTTTGTCGCTTTTGCTTTTACCGAGCATCATGCGCGAAAACAGCGGTGCCAGTTGCGGCATTTGTCGGGGTGCCAGCCAGATGGGTTCTTCCCTTGACTCTTTTACCTGCTCACGGGACCACACACCTTGCGCAGCCATCCGTTCGAGCACTTTATTACGCGCGGCTTCGGCACGCTCCGGCCAGCGATCCGGACGAAGACGGCTGGGTGCTTGCGGCAACACAGCCAGCATCGCCGCCTCGGAATAGCTTAAATTCGCAGGCGCTTTTCCGAGGTAAGCCCAGCTTGCCGCACCTATCCCCTGCAACGTACCGCCAAACGGAGCGCGGTTAAGATACAGGGTCAGAATGTCACGTTTAGACAGATGCCATTCCAGTTGAAACGCGCGCCAGAGCTGGCGAATTTTACCGCCAAACGTTTTGGGGTGAGGATCAAGCAGACGAGCAACCTGCATAGTGAGCGTGCTCCCGCCGGAGATAACTCGACCAGAAGTCAGATCCTGCCAGGCAGCGCGCGCCACCGAGAACGGGTTTACGCCTGGATGCTTCCAGAACCAGCGATCTTCGTAATTGATCAGTGCTTCAAGGTAACGCGGAGAAACATCTTCGATAGTCACGGGATAACGCCAGATACCGTCAGCATCGGCGAAACGCCAGAGCGGCGTACCATCCTGCGCCACGACCACACGTGCGGGATTGACTTCATGCAGCGGCAGAGGCCAGAGTTTATCTGCTCCCCACGCCGCCAGAATGATAATAAAGGGCGCGGCTGCCAGCGTTATCCAGCAGCCGCGTTTACTTACCAGACGAGGCATTTACGGTCTGACAATCAACAGATCTTCAGCCGCGCCGGTCGCCCGCCATTGAGGAACATACATCGATTCCACCATCGGCTGCGGCACCTGATACGTTCCCGGCGTCACCGCCCGCGCCAGATATACCAGTGTAACCGGCTGGTATTCATCAACGGCAACCGCCGCCACAAAGCGATCATCACGAAACTCAATGTGCTTAATGCTCGCCTGCTGCATTTGATTAAGCAGGTTTTGCACTTCGCTACCACTTTGCTCCAGACTGGCGTTGCCGTTAGCCAGGTTCTGGTTTTCCAGCTCCAGACCCGCTGGCAGCAAATCAACCACCAGCGCATCTGGCACGCTGTTACTGGCTTTTACCTGCAACCAGACCAGTACCAAATCACCGCTACGTAACGAGTCCAGCGATTTGCTCTTACCGTCAGTACCAAGAATATGGCGCTCGATTTGCAGCACATTACTCGCAGGTAAAGGTGCGGATTGCGGATAACCGCTGGCATCCACACGCAGCCATAACGGCTGGTCGCCACTGTTGGTCACCTGCAAGGTGGCAAGTTGATCGCTATGCAGATTGCTGTTTTGCGCTTTCTCGCCAGTCAGCGGCTCGGCAGAGAAAGAGGTTTGCGCCTGCCATTTACCCGGTAAATCCTGTATCGAACGGGCAGCCAGGAACAACGCGTTACTTTCCTGAGTTGATAGCCAGCGTTCACCAAACACCTGCTGCGAAAGTGTATTCAGCAAGGTGTTCTGCTCATCTGGCAGCAGTTTGTTCTCTTCCAGTAAGGAGAGCATCAACGCGTTGTCGCGCAGTGGGCTACCGTAATCGCCAAGCCATATCCGCTCATCATTATTACGCGGCGTTTTCAGCGCCAGCGCAATTGCGTCTACACTCCGCGTCGCATCACCCATGGTTTTCAGCGCAATGCCAAGTTGCAGTAGCGGTAAACCAGAAGCGGCATCTGCACGACGCTCCCAGATTTCACGCAGCGCACCCAGCGGTGCCTTTTGCTGACGAGCCAGTACCAGCGCAGCGTAAGACTGTACGGCGAATTTACTGGCTTTGAGATTATCGGCATACGGGATCGACATCATGCCCGGATCTTGTAAATAGCGCAGCAGACGCTCATTCCCCCGGTTAATGGCTTCTGCCGGCACGCTGTAACCCTGCTCACCTGCGCGAACCAGGAAATCCATCACATAAGCCGTCAGCCAGTACTCTTCGTCGCTGTATTTATCCCATAGCGCAAAACCGCCATTATCGCGTTGCATTTGCAGCAAGCGGGAAATGCCAATATCAACTGCCGCACGGCGTTTATCATCACTGTCGCCTTTGATGCCCAACGCCTGTAGCTGGGCTGCATTGGTATAGAGCGACGGGAACAGACCGCTAGTGGTTTGCTCCAGACAGCCGTACGGATATGCTTTTAACTCTTTGATATAACGTGCGATGTTCAGAGGTGGCTTGCCGCTCAACAACAATTGCCCTTCCAGCGTAACAGGCGAGAAGTTTTGCAGTCCGCCAGCCGGAATCGCCCATGTTTCACCAGGCTGCAACACCGTACCATAATTGACTGTTTGTGCCGGGAATGCCGGACGGACGCCAATTTTCCACTGCTTATGCTGATCGGCAACGGTTTCTCCTGGCAAATTCAGGCCACTGATAGTCGCCTGAATTTCACCATCGCCATAACCCGGCAATGCTCGCACCGGGATAAACAGCGTGGTTCGCACGCCTGGCGCTAATTCAACAGGTGCGGGTGAATCGCTTACCAGTTCAACCAAGCCGCTGGCGGTCAGGGCAACGTTCATTTTTTGCGGTTTATCAGTAAGATTAGTGATATCCAGCGTCAGACGCGAAGTGTCGCCACTCGCCATAAAGCGCGGCATGTTCAGTTCGGCTATCACCGGTGCAGCAACAATCACTTTGCTTTCGTTGCTGCCGAAGTCATCTGCCGTCCAGGCTTGCGCCATGACGCGCAATTCACCGTTAAAATCGCCAATCGGCAGTGTAACCGTACCTTCGCCCTGTTCGTTGAGCGTTACCGGCTGTGCCTGTTGCGCGACAATATTGACGTGATTGACCGGTGGCTTACCACCACGTTTCAGTTCATCGCCATCGCCACCAAAACGCAGTGCTGCCAGGCGTCCCTGTCCTTCAATGACCTGACCGTAAATATCGTATATGTCTGCGCCATAGCGTTTCTGACCGAAGAACCCCTGCCACGGATCTGGCGTAACGTAATCAGTAATATTCAACACACCGCTATCAACGGCAGACACCAGCACATTCACCTGTTTTGGCATCTCACCATTTTTATTGCTGGCTTTGATTTTCACAGTTAATGGCTGATTGGGGCGCATTTTTGCCGGTGTTTCCAGCGCCAGATCAAGACGACGGTTTTCATCGCCAAGCGGCAAATGCAACACACCAACCGCACGTTTTGGCGTCGCGGAGCGAGATTTATCGCCAGGACGCACCACCAGCGTACTCAAATAAAGATCATGACGATTCCAGGTTTTATCGACCGGAATCGTCAGATCCAGCCCTTGTGCCGGAACATCAATCTCTTGCCACCACAGCGGCCCTTCACTGGACTCAACCATCGCGTAGCCTTTACCCGCCGTTGGCGCGGCAATATGCAACTTAATGGTATCGCCAGGGCGATAACTGGCTTTATCCAGTTTCATCGTGACGCGATCTGGACGCACCGCACCGCCACCGTCGCTGTTGTCCTGCCAGCTATAGCCAGCCCAGAAACGCACACTACTGACCGCTTCATTCGGCGCTTTGACTTCCAGACGATAAGCGCCCCACTCTACCGGAAAACTGACCTTACCGGTTTCATCCGCCTGAAGATCCAGCGTTTGTTCATTTTCGATCAGATCTTTTTGATCAAACTGAGACTGCCAGCCTTCATCTTCTGACCAGTTCCAGAAGTAATCACGGCGTTCGCGAATCAGACGCACCTGCAAGCCCGACACGGCTTTTTTCACGCCCTGCGCATCGCTATAAACGATATCAAAAGCGGCGTTGCTGCCTTCATCAACAATGGGTTGTTTTACAGTCGTGTCAGTACGGTAATTGTAAACCGATTTCGAGGCGAACTGCGGGCGGATCCCCGGCAATGCATCGGCAGGCCAAATAGCCTGTTCAGCACGGCGCGTCACCGGGCGACCACCCGATTCCAGCAAACTCCCCTGGAGAATAACCTGCAATGGGGAATGCGTTTCCTTCCACTGGCTTTCTGTAGATACTTCGCCGCGCCCTTTATCATCCAGCGTCAACTGAACTTCATCCAGCGTGCGGGAAAGGTTTTCGGCAGCGATATCGCCAAATTCGAAGCCGGGTAATGCAGAAACCGCTTCACGCAGAGGGCGCAGGAAAAGCTGCCCTTGTAATGTATTGCCGTTCGCGGGCGCACCATAAAGGTAGTAACCCACTACGGAGAATTTCACTTCATCTTTCGACGCTAACGGGGTTTTCTCGCCAGTCAGATTCAACGCCATGCGCTCTGGCATAAAATCTTCGACGTGGAAATCCCACATCCGATACTGGTTATCGCCAGTGTTAGCGCGAATATGCCACATGCCGGTTGCCGCACTGCTATCCAGTTGCCAGGTAAAGTGATAGAGGCCATTCTCCGGCTGACTAACGACACTACGCAGTACCTGCCCGTCAGGTTTAATCACGTCTAACTTGATGGGTTGATCCGGCAGAGCTTTACCGTCTGCATCACGCAGTAAGCCGTTGAGGATTACTGTTTCACCCGGGCGATAAAGATCGCGCGGGCCAAACATAAAGAACTGTTTGCTATAACCCGGTGCACCAGCAATGTTAAATTCCGCTAAGTCCAGCGCCGGAAGTTTTAAATCGAGCAGCGTTGTCTGACCGTCTTTACGCGCCAGCAGTAATGCCGCGTTTTTATCGTTTTCCAGCTGTACATGACCCTGTGCATTACTGGTCGCCTGAGTCAGAATCTGCCCTTTCTCATTTAATAAAGAGACTTCTATTCCTTGCTGGGCCGCGCCGTTTTCCAGACTTTGGGTAAAGATATCCAGACGATTGTGATAACGGTGAGCTGAAATGCCGATATCACTTAACGTAAACAGCGTCGCGGGATTACTGTAATCGTAACGTCCAGCCTGATTCATCACAGCAAGATACACGCCCGCCTGCTGAAGCGGTTTGATATCGCCCAGCGGCAGCAATAATTTTTCACGGGTGTTACGCGCAGGATTGAGATCAAACCGTCCGGTGTAGACCAGATCCGCCATCTGCAGGAGTTTGTCTGACTGCCAGTTCGCCAGCGAATTGCGGTATTCCCATTGGCTAATGAATGCTGGTAGAGATTCTGGCTTAACGCGGAAGAAGTTAACATCGACATTATTAACGTTGAGCGCCATTACCGGCAGCCCTTCAACGACTTTTCCAGGCAGCAGTGAACCACGGCTGGCAAAACCGACGCTGGGTTGAATATCGCGGGTGGTGATCGTTTTTTCGTAATCTTTACTGAAGGTTGCGTTATTGAGCGCCTTCATTTCCTGCCCAATAGTCACGATCAAATCACGTTTAGGTTCGAGGTGGCGTAAACGCAGCTCTTTAAGATTATCTGACAGCTCCCAGGCACCATCCACTTTACCGCTCTTTTTATCGACGACATGAACAACACGCGAGAAATCCTGATCCGGGTCGAGGGGGATAGAGAAAGTCAGCACCAGCGTGGCTGCACCATCGAGTTGAACCTCAGAGAGATCAAGCAATGTCAGTGTCTTACCGGCACTCTGTTGTGCCAGCTTTTGCCTCTCCGGTGCAGAGAGTTTTGCAGAACTCGCGTTTTCCGAAGATGTACCTTTAGCAGCTTCAGAAGGGGTATCTTTTTTCACCGCTGTTGGCGCGTTATCGTTGTTGTCGCACCCTGCCAGCGCCAGCATTAACATGCAGGCGGCTATGCGTAACTTTTTCATTTATCATCCCTGCCACAATGGCCCGTTAGCAACGTCGAATAATTATTATGCGTGAGAATTAGCGTTATGTAATTCAGTATCACGTCCACAGAATCTGAATTTTGGTGATAAATGTGGCTCAGGCAGCCAAATCAGCCTCTTTTGCTTGTCGCTTTTCACTAAACGTCCGACAATTTAGCCTACCCCGGCAAAAATGGAGATGCCTATGTCCACGACATGGTTTGTAGGAGCCGACTGGCTCGCCGAACATATTGATGATCCTGAAATTCAGATTATTGATGCCCGCATGGCACCGCCCGGACAGGAAGATCGTAACGTTGCCCAGGAGTATCTCAATGGGCATATCCCCGGCGCAGTATTTTTCGATATCGAAGCTCTTTCCGATCACACCTCCCCGTTTCCGCACATGCTGCCGCGCCCGGAAACGTTCGCCGTAGCGATGCGTGAGTTAGGTGTTAATCAGGACAAACATCTGATTGTCTATGACGAAGGTAATCTTTTCTCAGCCCCGCGAGCATGGTGGATGCTGCGCACCTTTGGCGTGGAGAAAGTGTCGATTCTTGGTGGTGGACTGGCGGGCTGGCAGCGTGATGACCTGCTGTTAGAAGAAGGCGAAGTAGAACTGCCAGAAGGAGAGTTTAACACCGCCTTTAACCCGGAAGCCGTGGTGAAAGTAACCGATGTATTGCTGGCAAGCCATGAAAAAACGGCACAAATTATTGATGCCCGTCCAGCTGCGCGTTTTAACGCTGAAATTGATGAACCTCGCCCTGGTTTACGTCGCGGGCATATTCCTGGTGCGCTAAATGTTCCCTGGACGGATCTGGTGCGTGAAGGTGAACTGAAGACGACAGATGAACTCGATGCGATATTTTTTGGTTACGGTATCAGCTATGACAAACCGATTATTGTCAGCTGCGGCTCTGGTGTAACGGCCGCCGTTGTGTTGCTGGCACTTGCTACGCTGGATGTGCCAAACGTGAAACTGTACGACGGCGCATGGAGTGAATGGGGCGCGCGAGCAGATTTACCAGTAGAACCAGTGAAATAAGCTTTTTACAGGCAACAAAAAACCGCCGAATTTGGCGGTTTTTTGTTGCTGGTCTGGTTCGCGGCCTTTCCAGCAGGTTGACTTGTGTTGCCGGAGCAACGCAGGCACCCCACAGTGCTTGCTATCGCGGCAATATCGCCAGTGGTGCTGTCGTGATGCGGTCTTCGCATGGACCGCACAATGAAGATACGGTGCTTTTGTATCGTACTTATTGTTTCTGGTGCGCTGTTTTCCGAAGTAAATAATAACCGGAGTCTCTCTGGTAATAATTTACTGGTGGCTAACATCCTTCAGAGCAGCAAGTAAGCCCGAATGCCGCCCTTTTGGGCGGCATATTTTAGATTATCCGATTCTGTTTAAAATCACGCAGAAATCCACCCCAGCGACGTTCATAGAATGGCGCAATATGTTCGGTAATAAAGTGGCTAATTCCTTTTTCCCCTTTTTTCACCTGGCAAATATCAATAGGTTCATCGCCAGGTAATGTATCGGTCGCTACACTTCCCGCCGCCTGAATAATTTCTTCGATATCACCATCGGCTTCAATGCCAATAAGCAAATTAGGCTGTGCCTCTTCGCTCTCTTTAATTGAACAAATGAAAGCGCGCTTCACCGGCTTAATGGTTTTAAATAAGGTAGTGAGTGAATCAATCATTTGTGCTGGCGGCTCTGCGACTTCCGATAATATCAGCGATTCACCACCTTCCAGTACTTCCTGACTGCTCAGCGGATTCCCTTCTTCACCGATCAACAAACTGATTTCACGCGGCATAAATTCTTTACCGGTAGGCAGTTTGGCATTGAGAAAGAGCGTTTCACCAAGGGTCATCTCAAACAGCGTGCGAACGGGCATTACGACAAATGCCTGTTCGCCGTCAACCGCCTGTTGAAGTGCTTCTAACGAGGTGAAAAAAGGAATGACGCTGGTGCCGTCTTCTTTTTCCCAATGTTGTAAATCAAGCGCGCTATCTTCCACCACAGCCTCGCCCTGCGCCGCTGTACCTGGCACCCAGACGGTGGATTCCAGTAGAGTACGGAAAAAAGCCGGGCGGTGTGCCGGTTCGGTTGCTGCTTTTTCCAGCAGGTCTTCAAGTTCGTTTTTAATTTCGGACATAAGAACCACAATCATTCAACGTTCGGGGCAAAAATGCCTGATGCGCTACGCTTATCAGGCCTACAAGGCATCACAATTTATTGAATTTTCGGTATTTTGTAGGCCGGATAAGGCGTTTACGCCGCATCCGGCATAAACGATTACGCCGTTAACAGATTAGCAATCGTGCGTACACCCAGCCCTGTTGCGCCAGCAGACCACTGTTCAACCGGTGCTTTACGGTAAGTCGCCGAGCAGTCGATATGCAACCAACCTTGCTGATAGTTCTCAACAAAGTGCGACAGGAAGCCCGCCGCCGTGCTTGCACCTGCCGGATACGCCGCGCTGCCGGTATTGTTCAGTTCAGCAAAGTTTGACGGCAACTGGCTGCGGTGGAATTCTGCCAACGGCAGACGCCAGAACGGTTCGTTCTCTTGTGAGGCACTCGCCAGCAAGCGAGCGGCAAGCGCATCGTCGAAACTGAACAGCGCGTGATAATCATTACCCAGCGCGGTTTTCGCCGCTCCGGTCAGGGTCGCGGCATCAATAATCAGTTCCGGTTTCTGCGCACTGGCGTCAATCAGGCCATCTGCCAGCACCAGGCGCCCTTCCGCATCGGTGTTCATTACTTCGACTTTTTTACCGTTGCGATAGGTAATGATATCGCCCAGCTTGAACGCGTTGCCGCTGATCAGGTTATCCGCACAACAGAGGAACAGTTTCACACGCTTGTTCAGACCACGCGTAATGGCAAATGCCAGTGCCCCAGAAACCGTTGCCGCACCGCCCATGTCTGACTTCATTGAGTCCATAAACGCGGTTTGTTTGATGCTGTAGCCACCGGAATCAAAGGTGATGCCCTTGCCTACCAGGCACGCGTACACCGGCGCTTCTTTATCGCCAGTCGGGTTGTAATCCAGCGCCAGCAATACCGGCGAACGTTCTGAACCGCGTCCGACGGTGTGCAGCCCCATATAGCCTTGTTCGCGTAGATCTTCGCCTTTGGTGATCCGATAAGTCACACGATCGCCTGCGACGTTGCTGATCAGATCAACAGCACGCTGTGCCAGTTGTGATGGCCCCAGTTCTTCCGCCGGTGCGTTGATGGTGTCACGCACCCAATCGATGATCATCAGGCGGTTATCCAGTTCCTGGCGTTGGGCATCGTCCAGATCCGGCCACTCTACTTTACGCGTGCCTTTCGGAGCTTTGTAACCTTGCCAGAATGCCCAACAACGATCCGCATCCCAGCCTTCACCGCTTAGCTGAACATGTTTGATGCCCAGACCGTCAATTTTGCGCGCTGCACGTTGGATAAGGCCCGGATCGTCAGCCCCGTTCAAATGCAGGGTAATGCCATCATTATTAATGCTGTAAGTCGCTTTTTCTCCCCAGCGCGCGTCGGCAGGTTGGGTAGAGAGGGTAATTTTCATCGCTTCTGTCATTTTAGTTATCCTTATTTGTTTAACAGCAAAACGGGCTACCCCAGGCAGCCCGTTTATTCACTCAGCTTCGTCCAGCCAGACTAACAAAATCGCTTCGAGGATTTTCTCGTTAGATGCCTGCGGGTCGTCGTCGAAATCTTCCAGCTCGCAAATCCACTGATGCATATCGGTGAATCGAACCGTTTTCGGGTCGAGATCGGGATACGCATCGTACAGTGCTTCGCCAATTTCGCGGCTATCGGTCCACTTAAGTCCCATACTAACCTCTGTTAATGCTCACGCGCATGGTTGATAGTGTAACGCGGAATTTCGACCACTAAATCTTCGTCAGTGACACGCGCCTGGCAGCTTAAACGGCTTTCCGGCTCCAGTCCCCAGGCTTTGTCCAGCATGTCGTCTTCCTGCTCAGAACTTTCCGGCAGCGAGTCAAAACCTTCACGAACGATGCAGTGGCAGGTGGTGCAAGCGCAGGATTTTTCACAGGCGTGTTCAATCTCGATACCGTTACGCAACGCAGCATCAAGAATAGTTTCACCGCTATTCGCTTCCAGAACAGCGCCATCAGGGCAGAGATCCTGATGAGGCAAAATAACAATCTTTGGCATATTAAACCTCGTCCACGGAATGGCCTTTCAGCGCACGACGAACCGACTGGTCCATGCGGCGAGCGGCGAAATCCTGGGTTTGTTTGTCTACGTTTTTAATCGCTTGTTCGATGGCGTCAACGTCATCGCCCTGCGCCACTTCACTCAGGTGAGCGGCAGCATCGTCAATGACCTGACGCTCTGCGGCGCTTAACAGCGCGGCATCAGCAGCCAGCGCGCCGTTCAGGCTTTCCAGCACGCGCGCCGCTTCGACTTTTTGTTCTGCCAGCATACGGGCCTTTACGTCCTGCTCGGCATAGCTCATTGAGTCTTTGATCATCGAGGCGATTTCACTGTCGGTCAGACCATAAGACGGTTTGACCTGAATAGACGCCTCAACGCCGGTCGATTTCTCCATCGCCGTCACGCTTAAAAGACCGTCGGCATCGACCTGGAAAGTCACGCGAATATGCGCGCCGCCAGCCGGTAACGCCGGGATACCACGCAGCGCAAAACGCGCCAGTGAACGGCAGTCCTGCACCAGTTCACGCTCACCCTGCATCACATGGATAGACATCGCGGTCTGGCCATCTTTAAAGGTGGTGAAATCCTGTGCGCGAGCCACCGGAATAGTGGTATTACGCGGGATCACTTTCTCCACCAGGCCGCCCATGGTTTCAAGCCCCAGCGACAGTGGAATTACGTCGAGCAGCAGCATTTCGCTATCCGGCTTGTTACCCACCAGAATATCCGCCTGAATCGCCGCACCAATGGCGACGACTTTATCCGGATCGATGGAAGTCAGCGGCGGACGACCGAAAAATTCGCCTACCCGTTCACGCACCAGCGGCACGCGAGTAGAACCGCCAACCATCACCACTTCCAGCACTTCATCAGCTTCAACACCTGCATCTTTCAGTGCCCGACGACAGGCCAACAAGGTACGTTTTACCAGCGGTGCGATCAGTTCGTTGAATTGTTCACGGCTGATTTCGCCCTGCCAGCCCGCGACGTTAACGGTCACAGAGTCCGCATCGCTCAGCGCGATTTTGGCTGCAATGGCGGCATCCAGCAGTTCACGCTGAACGCGGTTATCGCTACGATCAGGAATGCCCGCTTGCTCGCGAATGTAATCCGCCAGCAGATGGTCGAAATCATCGCCGCCGAGCGCGGAATCACCGCCGGTCGCCAGCACTTCAAACACGCCGCGACTTAAGCGCAGAATGGAAATATCAAACGTCCCGCCGCCAAGGTCATAAACGGCGATCACGCCTTCCTGACCGGAATCCAGCCCGTAGGCGATAGCCGCAGCGGTCGGTTCGTTAAGTAAGCGCAGAACATGCAACCCTGCCAGACGCGCCGCGTCTTTGGTGCCCTGACGCTGGGCATCGTCAAAGTACGCCGGAACGGTGATAACTACACCGTCCAGCTCGCCTGCCAGGGCTTCAGTTGCCCGCGCCGCCAGTGCTTTGAGGATGTCCGCAGAAACGCGCACCGGGTTCAGCAGCCCCGCCGCCGTTTCAATCATCGGCAGGCCGTTTTCGCTGGCCTGGAATTGATAAGGCAGATGTGGATAGCGTTGCTGGATATCAGCCAGCGAGCGCCCCATCAGGCGTTTAACAGAACTAATGGTGTTGGCGGTGTCACACGCTGCGTTAGTACGCGCGTCATAACCCACCGAATGCCCTTGCTGTTGATAGTGAACAACAGACGGCAGCAGGTGACGGCCTTCATGGTCGGCTAACGTTTCGGCCTGACCGCTGCGTACTGTCGCCACCAGCGAGTTGGTTGTGCCCAGGTCGATACCAGCCGCCAGACGACGCTGATGCGGCGCAGCACTCAAACCAGGTTCACTAATTTGTAATAAGGCCATGTTTAGCTTCCAGAAATTAAAAATCGAGCAGTTTTTCTTCGAGTTGTTCGGCACTGCTTCGCAGTTTATCGAGAAAACGCAGCTTACGCACGGTATCCGCCGCCGCGTCCCACGTCTCGTTGTCTAACTGTTCAACCATCAACTGATGGCGCGTATCAAACATCTTTTTAACGCGTTTGATAAAGCTTTCCAGCCGCGCTTCGTCTTTCGCCTGTTCGATCTCGTCCAGTTCTTCACGCAGTTCCAACTGTTCCATCAGGAACGCGGTGTCGCGCACAGTATGCTGCTCGCTGGCGAGATCAAAACCGTGCAATGAAAGCAGGTATTCTGCCCGCATCAATGGATGACGCAGCGTTTGCCATGCCTGGTTAATGGTTGCGGATTGCTGTACGGCGGCGAGTTGTTCCGCCTGGCTTCCGCTGGCGAATTTATCAGGATGATACTGACGTTGTAGATCCTGAAAACGCAGGCTCAGTGCCTGGGTATCGAGTTGATAACGGGCAGGCAAGCCAAAGAGGGTGAAGTAATCCATAACATTCTCAGGGCTGCGATCCGCCGCGATGGCGGCGAATCAGGTAAAACAAACCCCACGCGCAGGCGACCACGGTGGGGTTATCGGTATGCGCATCAGACGTGGAAGCTTTCGCCGCAACCACATTCATCTTTTACGTTCGGGTTGGTGAATTTAAACCCTTCGTTCAGGCCTTCTTTTACGAAGTCCAGTTGCGTACCGTCCAGAAATTGCAGGCTTTTGCCATCGACCACAACTTTCACGCCTTTGTCTTCAAACACGATGTCTTCCGGCGTCGGTTCGTCAACAAATTCCAGTACATAAGCCATACCTGAACACCCGGAGGTTCTCACGCCCAGACGCAGGCCAAACCCTTTACCACGGTTAGCCAGAAAGGTATTTACTCGCGCTGCTGCACTGTCGCTCAGTGTAATCGACATAACCAAACCTCAACTCTTATTTTGCTTCACGTTTGCTTTTATAGTCCGCAATGGCGGCTTTGATCGCGTCTTCTGCCAGAATAGAACAGTGAATTTTCACCGGCGGCAGTTCAAGTTCTTCAGCAATATCGGTGTTTTTGATCGCCTGTGCTTCGTCGAGAGACTTCCCTTTCACCCATTCGGTGACCAGGGAGCTGGAAGCGATAGCGGAACCGCAGCCATAAGTTTTAAAACGCGCGTCCTCAATGATACCTTCATCGTTGACTTTAATCTGCAACTTCATCACGTCGCCACAGGCCGGTGCACCCACCATGCCGCTGCCCACGTTCTCGTCGTTGTTGTCAAAGGAACCCACGTTACGCGGATTCTCGTAATGGTCGATAACTTTTTCGCTGTAAGCCATTATAAATTCTCCTGATTCCGATACCGATTAATGATGAGCCCATTCGATGCTGTTCAGATCCACGCCCTGCTTGTACATTTCCCACAGCGGAGAAAGGTCACGCAGACGACCGATGGATTTACGAACTAACTCGATGGTGTAGTCGATCTCTTCTTCAGTAGTAAAACGACCTAAAGAGAAACGGATAGAGCTATGTGCCAGCTCGTCGTTCAGCCCCAGCGCGCGCAGCACGTAGGACGGTTCGAGGCTTGCCGACGTACAGGCGGACCCTGAAGAAACCGCGAGGTCTTTCAGCGCCATAATCAGCGACTCACCTTCAACGTAGTTAAAGCTGACATTGAGAATGTTCGGCGCGCCGTGTTCCAGGTCACCGTTCAGGTAAACTTCTTCGATATCTTTGATGCCGTTCCACAGACGGTTACGCAGACCGCGCAGACGTTCCATCTCGGTCGCCATCTCTTCTTTTGCGATGCGATAGGCTTCGCCCATACCGACGATCTGATGAACAGGCAGTGTACCGGAACGCATACCACGCTCGTGACCACCGCCGTGCATTTGCGCTTCGATGCGTACACGCGGTTTACGACGCACATACAGCGCACCGATACCTTTCGGGCCGTAGATTTTGTGGCCGGAGAAAGACATCAGGTCAACTTTCAACTGGCTCAGATCGATAGGCAGTTTACCTACGCTCTGGGTTGCATCAACGTGATAGATAATGCCACGAGCACGGCACATTTCGCCGATAGCCGCGATATCCTGCACCACGCCGATTTCGTTATTTACGTGCATGATGGAAACGAGAATAGTGTCGTCACGCATCGCCGCTTCGAGTTCTTTCAGGTCGATAATGCCGTTACGCTGCGGTGCCAGGTAGGTGACTTCGAAACCTTCGCGCTCCAGCTGACGGCAGGTATCCAGTACCGCTTTATGTTCGGTTTTGCTGGTGATGATGTGCTTGCCTTTTTTCTGATAAAAGTTGGCTGCACCTTTGATCGCCAGGTTGTCAGATTCGGTTGCACCAGAGGTAAAGACGATTTCACGCGGGTCAGCGCCGACCAGATCGGCAATCTGATTACGGGCGATATCTACGGCTTCTTCAGCCTGCCAGCCGAAACGGTGAGAACGGGAGGCCGGGTTACCAAAGGTTCCGTCCATCGTCATAAACTGCATCATTTTCTCGGCAACACGCGGATCCACCGGCGTGGTTGCGGAGTAGTCGAGATAAATCGGTAATTTCATTGCTCTATAAACTCCGTACATCACTCAATGCAAGGAATCAGGCTACCGGCTGGATGTACGACCGTGTTTACGGAGCGCGATACGCCCCGGCCTGATTCTAATATCTTGTTATCTTTAACCTAACTGTTTCGGGTTTCAGCAAGTTGACAAACTTACGAATCTCCGGGAGCTTACATAAGTAAGTGACCGGAGTGAGTATGTGCAGTCAACGCAGATGCAACACGAAACAGGACGGTTAAATTAAGCGCGTAACTTAACGTCGATCGCGTCTTGTGTGCGGCTGCGTGGCGCGTCGTGAGTATGCTGACGACCAGACACATCCAGCACTTCCTGGTTATTAACCAGTTCGCCTAAAGTAATGTTGTTGAGAAAACCGGTGAGACGGTCGCTCAAATCACGCCACAGCGCGTGGGTCAGGCATTTATCGCCGCCCTGGCAGCCGCCTTTACCCTGACAACGGGTAGCATCTACAGATTCGTCAACGGCGCTAATCACTTCGCCAACGGCGATGCTGCTGGCATCTTTGCCTAACAGATAACCACCGCCTGGTCCACGTACGCTGGAAACCAGACCATTTTTACGCAGACGGGAAAACAGTTGTTCCAGATAAGAAAGGGAAATTCCCTGACGTTCGGAAATATCAGCCAACGGTACCGGGCCTGCTTCGGAGTTGAGCGCAACGTCCAGCATTGCGGTCACAGCATAGCGCCCTTTAGATGTCAGTCTCATGTCTTACTTCACCTCAAACTCGCCCCTGCCCGGGGTTTTTTATTGTAAAAGTGGGGGTATTGCATAGCAGGGTCAAGTCTGACATTCCCGAGTAATTTGGTCAACTATTTACTTGACTGATTTAGTCAGGTATTTAACCTTCAGTGCCATTTTACTATCGCGGTATTTGTACCCATTGTCGGATGCGGCGTGAACGCCTTATCCGACCTACGGTTCTGTACACTTCCAGGACTGATAAGACGCGTTAAACGTCGCATCAGGCGACGGCTGTTATTCGGCCTTGTTACCTTTATTCTGCTGCTCAATAGAAGCCAGAATCCCGCGCAGGATATTCAACTCCTGACTCTCCGGGCGCGCACGGGTAAACAGACGGCGCAGCTTATTCATCACCTGTCCCGGATGGTTTTCACGGATAAAACCAGTTGCCAACAGCGTTTGTTCCAGATGACCATAAAAACGCTCCAGATCATCGACCAGCGGATACGGCGTCTCTTCATGCTCAACTTGCTCACCGTTTTCCTGAGTCGCCAGCCAGGCCATACGCACTTCATAGGCGATAACCTGAACCGCCATCGCCAGGTTCAGCGAACTGTATTCCGGGTTCGCGGCAATGGCGACATGATAATGGCATTTCTGCAACTCTTCATTGGTCAAACCGACACGCTCGCGACCAAAAACCAGCGCCACCGGCGTATTTGCCGCTTCAGCGACGCTTTTCAGACCACATTCGCGCGGGTCGAGCATCGGCCACGGCAGCGTGCGGGAACGTGCGCTGGTGCCAACCACCAGGCTACAACCGGCTAACGCTTCGTCGAGCGTATCGACGATGTGAGCATTACCAATCACATCACTGGCACCCGCTGCCAGCGCGATGGCCTGAGAGTCAGGTTTCACCAGTGGATTAACCAACCACAGATTGGTTAATCCCATTGTTTTCATGGCACGGGCAACGGAACCCATATTGCCGGTGTGTGACGTCTCCACCAGCACAATTCGAATATTTTGCAGCATTGTCTTTCTTCGTCTAAAGATTATTTGCGCATCTTATCATAAAACGAAGACAGATGCCGATCTCGCTGCTATACTCTGCGCCGTTTTCCCGTTCTTTAACATCCAGTGAGAGAGACCGATGCATCCGATGCTGAACATCGCCGTGCGCGCAGCGCGCAAGGCGGGTAATTTAATTGCCAAAAACTATGAAACCCCGGACGCTGTAGAAGCGAGCCAGAAAGGCAGTAACGATTTCGTGACCAACGTAGATAAAGCTGCCGAAGCGGTGATTATCGACACGATTCGTAAATCTTACCCACAGCACACCATCATCACCGAAGAAAGCGGTGAACTTGAGGGTACTGATCAGGATGTTCAATGGGTTATCGATCCACTGGATGGCACCACCAACTTTATCAAACGTCTGCCGCACTTCGCGGTATCTATCGCTGTTCGTATCAAAGGCCGCACCGAAGTTGCTGTGGTTTATGATCCTATGCGTAACGAACTGTTCACCGCGACTCGCGGTCAGGGCGCACAGTTAAACGGCTATCGTCTGCGCGGCAGCACCGCTCGCGATCTCGACGGTACTATTCTGGCAACCGGCTTCCCTTTCAAAGCGAAACAGTACGCAACCACCTACATCAATATCGTTGGCAAACTGTTTAGCGAATGCGCTGACTTCCGTCGTACCGGTTCTGCGGCGCTGGATCTGGCTTACGTAGCCGCTGGTCGCGTTGACGGTTTCTTCGAAATTGGTCTGCGCCCGTGGGACTTCGCCGCAGGCGAACTGCTGGTTCGTGAAGCAGGCGGGATCGTTAGCGATTTCACCGGTGGTCATAACTACATGCTGACCGGTAACATCGTTGCAGGTAACCCGCGCGTAGTAAAAGCCATGCTGTCAAATATGCGTGACGAGTTAAGCGACGCTCTGAAGCGTTAATGACTCTGGCGGGTGGTATCACTCACCCGCCCTCGCCTTTCAGGCGCTATTCCGAAATACTTCCTCACCACTTTACTTTCTTTCGCCACTCTCCCACCATCTTCCGCCGATTAATGGATTATAAAGAAGTCGCAAGGAAAGGTTATGGCACTGCCCGTGAACAAACGCGTTCTCAAAATTCTGTTTATCCTCTTTGTTGTTGCCTTCTGTATTTATTTAGTACCACGCGTAGCCATCAACTTCTTCTATTATCCTGACGACAAAATTTACGGCCCTGAACCCTGGTCTGCAGAATCCGTCGAATTTACGGCTAAGGACGGTACTCGTCTGCAAGGCTGGTTTATCCCCTCTTCGACGGGTTCCGCTGACAACGCCATCGCAACCATCATTCATGCTCACGGCAATGCCGGAAACATGTCCGCCCACTGGCCGCTGGTCAGTTGGTTACCCGAGCGCAATTTCAATGTTTTTATGTTTGACTATCGCGGGTTTGGTAAATCAAAAGGCACGCCGTCCCAGGCTGGATTACTGGACGATACGCTAAGCGCCATCAGCGTGGTGCGCCATCGCAGTGATGTAAACCCACAACGGCTGGTGCTGTTCGGGCAGAGTATTGGCGGGGCAAATATTCTGGATGTTATTGGTCAGGGAGAACGTGAGGGCATACGTGC
Organism: Escherichia sp. MOD1-EC6842; assembly: GCF_002965705.1. Taxonomy (NCBI): domain Bacteria; kingdom Pseudomonadati; phylum Pseudomonadota; class Gammaproteobacteria; order Enterobacterales; family Enterobacteriaceae; genus Escherichia; species Escherichia sp. MOD1-EC6842. The sequence continues at coordinate 128,311 of NZ_PTRF01000009.1, forward strand.
GGTGATCCTCGACTCCACGTTTGCCTCTTATTCGACCATCGCCAACCAAATGATCCCTGGCAGTGGCTATTTACTTGATGAGAGTTATAGCGGCGAAAATTACATCGCCAGCGTCAGCCCGATCCCGCTTTTACTGATTCACGGTAAAGCCGATCATGTTATCCCGTGGCAGCACAGTGAAAAATTGTATGGCCTGGCGAAAGAGCCAAAACGCCTGATTCTAATCCCTGACGGCGAACACATTGATGCCTTTTCGGAACGTCATGGTGATGTTTACCGCGAGCAGATGGTGGATTTTATTCTCAGTGCATTGAATCCCGGGAATTCCCACTAAGAATAAAACAGCAATAAATCACATTAACACATGGTATTAAACTGATCATATCGGTTTAAATCGATAAAAATTCTGTGATGTCTGCCAGCATTTCTGATAATTAGCATTCCATTCACCATTTCCCTAAGCAAACTTTAGCTATTCTTATCAATTATGCTTATGGGAGATCTACAGATGATGCCTACACTTGCTCCACCATCTGTCCTTTCTGCTCCCCAGCGCCGCTGCCAGATCTTGCTGACACTATTTCAGCCGTGGTTGACCGCCACCACGGCCACTCTCAGCGAGCTTAATGGTGTGGATGATAATATTGCGGTTCGCGATATCAGCGAAACAGGACGGGAAATCCTCCGCTATCACCAGCTCACGCTCACCACTGGCTATGACGGTAGCTACCGGGTCGAAGGTACAGTACTTAACCAACGTTTATGTTTATTTCACTGGCTACGACGCGGTTTCCGTTTATGTCCATCATTCATCACTAACCGTTTCACTCCGGCCTTAAAGGAAGAACTGAAGCGCCGTGGGATTGCTCGTAACTTTTACGACGATACCAACCTGCAAGCTTTAGTTAATCTCTGTGCACGACGGTTGCAAAAATGCTTTGAAGCACGTGATGTTCATTTTCTGTGCCTGTATCTGCAATATTGCCTGCTACAACATCACGCCGGGATCTCGCCACATTTTAACCCGCTGCAACGTCGATGGGCTGAGTCCTGTCTTGAGTTTCAGGTAGCACAGGAAATTGGTCGCCACTGGCAACGCCGGGCACGCCAGCCTGTTCCACCAGATGAACCGTTGTTTATGGCGTTGCTCTTTTCCATGTTGCAAGTTCCCAACCCGCTGCAGGATGCTCATCAGCGCGATCGGCAATTACGTCTGGCCATTGTTCGTTTGGTACAACGTTTTCGTGAGCAGGGAAATGTTCGTTTCTATGATGAACAGGGGTTATGCGATCAGCTTTATACTCATCTCGCTCAGGCATTACGTCGTAGTTTGTTTGCCATCGGTATTGATAACACCTTGCCAGAAGAGTTCAGCCGACTTTACCCACGCCTGGTTCGTACAACTCGCGCGGCGCTAACCGGGTTTGAAAATGAATACAATGTCCGTTTTTCCGATGAGGAAAGTGGCCTGGTAGCGGTGATTTTCGGCGCATGGCTGATGCAAGCAAATGAAATTAACGAAAAAAAGATTATTTTGTTGACGGGCAATGACAGTGAAAGAGAAGCGAATATTGAGCAGCAATTGCGCGAACTTACACTATTGCCACTCAATATTAAGCATATATCGGTGAAGACATTTTTACGAAATGGCGCCCCGAAAAATACGGTGCTGATTATTACCCCTTATACCATCCCTTTGCCGCTCTTTTCGCCGCCGCTGATTCATACGAATCAGATCCTGACCGCACACCAACAGGAGCAGATCCGTAAAATGCTGGAATAATCAGCATGAGGGAACCACTTTCGGGCGCAAAAAAATTGCCGGAAGCGCCACCAGCGCCATCACCCAAAACACGCCATGTCCGAGATATTGATACAGGAAACCGGCGAAAACGGTCATGATAGCGATACTGCCGCCCATCGCGACGGCAGAATAAACCGCCTGTAAACGGATAACCTCGCTTCCCTGACGAGCGGCAATGTAGCGCATGGCGGCCAGGTGGCACACGGTAAAGGTGCCGCAATGCAGAATTTGCACCACTATCAGCCACGGTAGCTCAGTGCTTGCCCCCATAATGCCCCAACGTACTACCCCGCAAATCGCCGAAATCAACAACATATCGCGGGCGCTACAGCGACGGAAAAGTTTGTTACTCAGCGCAAAGATAATGACTTCCGCCACCACACCAAGCGACCATAAATAGCCCACCGCCGAAGCCGAGTAACCCGCCGCCTGCCAGTATATGGCGCTAAAACCGTAATATGCTGCGTGCGCCCCCTGCAATAGACAAACGCAGGCCAGAAAGCGCCAGTTCTGGCGAACCAGCGCCAGCCAGGCCGGCCACCCCGTGCTCTCCTGCTGGCGGCTCTCCCCTTGCGGTTGAATGGTCGGGCGAATCAGAAAACCAAGTAGCATGGATGCCACGCCCAGCGTCAACATCGCGAGAATCACCCGATAATCAAACACGCTGACCAGTTTGCCCGTCAGCGCCGAACCAATGACAAACGCCACTGAGCCCCAAAGTCGCACTTTGCCGTAATCAAGCGGAAACTGCTTTTGCCAGGTATTCGCCAGCGCGTCAGTTAACGGCACCAGCGGTGAGAAAAAGAGGTTAAAACCGACCATCACAAGCATCAGCCACGCCACATGTGCGCCAGCCCAGAAGGCGACGGCGAACAGCAGTGTCAACAACGCCAGTACACGAAGTGCAGAAATCAGGCGAGAAGGATCGCTGACGCGGGGCGCGATGAGCAAACTACCGAGAAAACGGGCAACCAGCCCTGCCCCCAACAACAGGCCGATAGTTTCTGGCGTTAAGCCAATCCCCTTAAGCCAGACGCTCCAGAAAGGTAGAAAAATACCGTAGCTAAAAAAGTATGTGAAATAACCGAGCGCCAGCCAGCGCGTGGATTGCAAAACCATGAGTCCCTCCCGTCAGGAGGCGTAAGTCTGAGGTTAATCGAATGTTGTTGCAAGTTGAAAAATAAGAAAATCAGGGCCACTTCCAGTACACCATTCTGGAAAAAATTATCGTTAATACCGCTAACAAAATATCACCTACAGAAAATGCGCTGGATGCTGACCTGGATAATTACCAAATTTCTCATCTGCTGAGGCGTGGCGAGGTGCGAGTGTGTGTATTACGTTTAAATCACATTATCTTGCAAAGGGATTGGTTATGAACACACTACGTTATTTTGATTTTGGCGCCGCCCGCCCCGTTTTGTTATTAATTGCCCGTATCGCCGTCATCTTAATTTTCATTATTTTTGGTTTTCCCAAAATGATGGGCTTTGACGGTACGGTACAATATATGGCCTCGCTGGGCGCACCGATGCCGATGCTGGCAGCGATTATTGCGGTAGTTATGGAAGTGCCTGCCGCGATATTAATCGTGCTTGGCTTTTTCACCCGTCCGCTGGCGGTACTGTTTATTTTCTACACGCTGGGCACGGCGGTGATTGGTCACCATTACTGGGATATGACCGGAGATGCGGTCGGACCAAATATGATTAATTTCTGGAAGAATATCAGTATCGCTGGCGCATTCCTGCTGCTGGCAATTACCGGGCCGGGGGCGATTTCTCTCGATCGACGTTAGAAAAGATGCCGGATGCGGCGTGAACGCCTTATCCGGCATTTTATAAATTACAGCAACGCCACCCGCAACGACATCGCTGAGGTTGTCGATTCCCCCGGTGCAAGCGCAATGAGGTCACCACCGTCCTGGCGATGATGGTCATCTGGCGCATGACTCATTGGTTCCAGACAGAAGAAATCAAACGCATAACCTTTATCAAACGCCGGGTCGGAAACAAAGATGAAATAGCATGGCGCGGGTGGCGTCGTTTCCATGATGATGGCGTAACCCTCCTGCGGCTGCTCAATGCGTGCCTGACCATTCCAGCCGGCAAAACCATTGTTCACCCACTGGCGCGGCAGCGGCGCGAGCTGGTTGAAATCCAGTTCCTGCGGTAACTGCGCACAAAACTCGCCCGCCAGCCACTGTTCCCGCTCCAGCCAATAACCGCTCGCCTGTGCCTGAATCCGCGTTTGCGGCGACAACGGAAAATAAGGATGCCAGCCCGTACCAAACGGCAAAGATTCTGCCCCTTGATTGGTGACTGAGAACGTGACCGTCAGCGTATCCGCCGTCAAATGAAACGCCTGACTTGCCCGATAGTGATAAACACCACTGCGATGTTCATACACCAGGCACAAGCTATCATCACTGCGCGTTACACATTGCCACTCGCCCAGCCAGCCATCGCCGTGCAGATAGTGCGCATCCCACTCAACATTCGGTTGCAGTTGATGCTCACGCCCCTGCCAGACAAAACGGTTGCCGCTCACCCGGTTTGCAAACGGCACCAGCGGAAAACAGGAGGCATCGGTTGCCACACCGCTTTTTTTACCGGGACGTAGCAGTGGCGTCGTATCGCGCCAGAAACCTTCTATGACACCTCCCTGGTCAGAAACGTCCAGCTTTAGCGCCCCGTGAGATAAGGTATAGATGGTCATTCGCTAACTCCTTAATCCGGGAAGTTAATCACGACTTTGCCGCATTTGCCGCTTGCCATCAGCGCATAGGCATCACCAGCCTGTTCCAGCGAGAAGCGGTGGGTAATGGCGTTACGCGGCCATAGTTTCCAGTCGGTCAAATCGTGGGCGCATTTTTCCATATGGAATAAACTGGTTACCCAGGAGCCAATAATCCGCCGTTGATGATGCATCAGGTCGGCGCTAACCTCGAACTCCACTTTTCCGGTTTCTCCGATGTAGACCACGCGTCCCCAGTCGGCAGTGGATTGCAATGCCAGCAAACGACCTGCGGCATTACCGGAACAATCGAGCGCAACATCTGCGCCGCCGTGGGTGAGTTCAGCAATAATCTGCGGCAGACCTTCGGTGGTTGCTAAATAACCATGATCCATCACGCCTAACTGTTTCGCCATCGCCAGACGTTCCGGCAGCATATCAACGCCGATGATCCGTTTCGCACCACGACCTTTCGCCAGCATCATCGCCATCATGCCGACAGGCCCCAGACCGACCACCAGCACGTTATCGCTGCCAGAGACTTCGCCGCGCAAGATCCCTTCATACGCCGTGCCAACGCCGCAACTGATAAACGCACCATCTTCGTAGCTCAACGCGTCCGGCAGGAGAATCAGGTCTTTTTCTTCCGCCAACAGATATTCGGCATGACCACCGTCACGCTGCCAGCCGTAAGCGGCTTTTCCTTCTCCAGTACAAGAGATAGGAAAACCGCGACGGCAGTTCGGGCAAAAACCACAGCCAGAAATGTGATACACCAGCACGCGATCGCCCTCTTTAAAATGGCGACAGCCTTGCCCCATCGCTACAATCTGCCCGCACGGTTCATGACCGTTGATAAATCCCTGGTATAACGGTTTATCGGGCGCCGCCGCCGTGGCGCGGTGTTGATGATAGATATAGTGGACATCGCTCCCGCAAATTCCGGAGGATTTCATTTTGAGCAGTACCTGGTTAATCCCCGGCGTTGGCACCGCAACTTCCCGCAGATCGACGGTGGAATTTCCTGGTAAATAAGCTGCCAGCATCGTTTTCATAAATCCCTCATTAACAATACGATTAATTTTCATCCCTGCCGCACCCGCGCCAGGGGCGTTAAGGTTTAGCGTTTCGCTTTAGTGCTTCGCTGGGTCAGCAAGATATTCGCCAGCACCGCCACCACGATGATGACGCCGCGCACCACCTGCTGGAAAAAGGAGTTAATCCCGAGCAGCACCAGACCGTTACCGATTAGCGTAATCACCAGTACGCCAAGCAGCGTACCGAACAGCGAGCCACGACCGCCGGAAAGTGCCGTACCGCCGACCACGACCGCAGCAATGACATCAAACTCCAGACCGTTTGCGGCGCCTGCGTTACCGGAACCGAGGCGGGCTGCCAACAAAATCCCGGTGACTGCCGCCAATACTCCCGAAAGAGTAAAGATAAGAATGCGCACCCGACGAACGTTAATGCCGCACAACTGTGCCGCTGTGGCATTACCGCCAACAGCAAACACCGAGCGTCCGAAAGCGGTTTTACGGCTGATGAACACAAACAGCGCAAACAACACCATCATGATCAGCGCGGATACCGGCACGCCGAGAAATTGCCCGCCCAGCCAGTCCAGCACCTCGTTTTCGTCAATTGGCACGGGCAGGGCGTTCGTCATAAACAAGCCCATTCCGCGCAGGGCGCTCCACAGCCCCAGCGTGGCAACGAAACTTGGCACGTTAAACACGCCGCGTAGCACCCCGGCCAGCGTTCCCATCAGCGCGCCTAACAGCAACACCAGCAGACACGCCACCGCCAGCGGAACGTCAAATTGCAGCAAAAATGCCAGGCACACCGAGACAAAGGCCACCATTGGCCCAACGCTGACATCAATTTCACCGGAGATAATAATCAGCGTCATCGCCCAGGCGGCGATCCCGATGGTGGCGGCATCACGCAGCACGTTCATTTGGTTATTCAATGAGATAAAGCCAGGCGCGTTCAGGGAGAAGACCAGATAAAGAATGGCAATCACCACCAGCAAACCGATCTCATTAATATGGCGACTGACAAATTGTTTGAGCGAGACGCTCTTGCCCTGCGGCAATGGTAATGACGAAGCAGACATCTTCAGGTTCCTCGGTAAAATTCATCAGTGCACAGACAGAATGGCGGACATCAGCTCATCCACATTGACCGGCGAGTGAAACTCCTGCGAGAACGTACCGTGCTGTAATAACAAGATGCGGTCGCACACCAGCGGCAATTCCTCCACTTCACTGGAGATAAACACCACGCTTTTCCCTTCGGCGGCCAGCTCGCGGACAATCCGGTAGATCTGCTGTTTGGCTTCGATATCGACGCCGCGCGTTGGCTCGTCGAGCAATAAAATCTGGCTGGCGGCATAGACCCAACGACCAATCACCACTTTTTGCTGATTGCCGCCAGAAAGCGTGCCAATAGGCGTTTCGCTACTGGCAGCCTTGACCGTCATCCGCTGCATCACCTCTTCGGTCAGGCGACGGATGGTGGACCATTGCAGCACGCCGTTCGCGCTGATTTTTTGCCGATTGGTCAGCACCGTATTTTCATCAACGCCCAGCCAGGGAATGATCCCCGCTTCTTTGCGATTTTCTGGGGTATAGCCAATGCCGCGTTTCAGCATGTCACCGTAATCGGGGCGCGTGATTTTCTCGCCGTTGATAACAATTTCGCCCTGCTCATACGCTTCCAGCCCAACAATCGCTTTCAGCAACTCACTGCGCCCAGCCCCCAGCAGGCCAGCAATGCCAAGCACTTCGCCACGACGCAGGGAAAAACTGATCTCCGTAAGTTTGGGTCTGTGGCGTAACGCGCGGACTTCCAGCACGGCCTGCTCTGCAATGTCCTGAGCGACAACCGGCGCAATATCAACGTGATCGCGCCCGAGCATCAGCGACACAATATGACGCGTGGAGGTATTTTCGAGCATTACATCGCCCGCCACCTGACCATCGCGCATGACTATGGCACAGGAAGCGATGCGGCGAATTTCTTCCATCCGGTGGCTGACATAAATCACCGCCACGCCCAGTGCCGACATCTTTTTCACGGCGCTGATCACCAGTTCAACTTCCGCACTGGCAAGTGAACTGGTAGGTTCATCAAGAATGACCACGCGCGGCTCACCCTTCATCACCCGCGCAATTTCCACCAGTTGCTTTTGCGCCGGGCTTAGCGTTGAAACAAGTTGTTCAGGGCTAACATCAACACCCAGCGCCTGTAAGCAACGTTGGGCATCCCGCGCCATTTGCAGGTAATCAATCATGCCGTTGCGGCGAGGCCACTGACCGAGGCAGAGGTTTTCCGCCACCGTCAGCCCTTCAACCAGACTTAATTCCTGATAAACCGCACGTACCCCCAGTTCAGCGGCACGGCGAGTCAGCGTAGCTTCGTCACCTTCCAGTCGCGTCTCGCCAATCCAGATATCACCGCTGTCCGGACGTTCGCTGCCGGTAAGCATTCGAATGAGGGTCGATTTGCCCGCGCCGTTTTTACCTAACAGCGCGCGAACTTCGCCTTTATTGAGCGTGAAGTTAACGTTATCCAACGCAACGACGCCGGGATAACGCTTATTTCCTGCCACCATTTTTGCTACCGGAACTGCCTCTGTTGCCGTGAACATAGGAACCTCTGCGAATCAGCTATTAGGGCAGACCATCAACGTGCGTTGCCAGCCACTGTTTACCGTCTTCCGTTTTGGTATAGAGGTCGATAGGCACCTGAATCACTTTTTCACCGTCGGCTTGTTTATTGATAACTTTCAATGTTTGCGCGAAAACAGCATTGCCCATTTTCTTACCGGAAATATCCACCACCGCTTTCAGCACCTGGTTGTTTTCCAGTTCCTGAGCAATTTCAGTGGTCATATCCGAACCGAAAACAGCAATTTTTCCGGTCTGATTTTGATTACGCACCGCTTTTACCGCACCGAGTGTCGCACCGCCCGATTCCCCCATAATGGCGTTCAGATCCGGCGTGGAGATAATCAGTTTTTCACCAACGGAAATCGCTTTATCTAAAACAGTCCCTTCCTGATTAGCGACAATTTGTGCGCCGGGAACCCGGGCTTTTAATACTTCTTCAAATCCTTTACGACGTTGCACACAAACTTCAAAGGCTTCGCAATTGATGACGGCAATTTTTGGCTGGTCAATTTTATTGGCAATAAAATAATCGGCGGCAGCGTTACCCAGTTTTTTACCAAATTCCAGCGGATCACCGACCAGATACGCCGAGACATATTTATCGACACCTTTTTGATTAATACAGGTGTTGTAGCAAATCACCGGAATACCCGCCTCACTGGCGCGACGAACGGTGCGACTGCTGCCATTTTCAGAAACAGCAGACAAAATAATGGCATCGACATTACGCGCCACAAGCGTATCAACAAATGTACTTTCTTTCGAAATATCGCCCTGGGCGTTAGTTTCTATTAACTGAACCTGTACTGAAGAATCTTTTGCTGCATCCTGAACACCCTGACGCACACCGGCATAATATCCCTGAGTATCAAGATATATTGCGCCAATGGTCATTTCTTTTTCCGCAGCCCTGGCAAATAGGGCGCTACCTAATAGCGTAGCCATTAAAATTATATTACGGGTTGTTCTCATTTTTTTAGGCATAGAGCCTCCTGTAGGGTTTTTATTTACAACAGCTTATTTTAATTATTTAGTGATGAGCGGCAGCGCGTGCCGCTCAAAGATTACAGTTAATAGGGTTTAGTGAACGTAGTTAAAAATAAAAGGCATCACGGTAGTGAATAATGCTGCTTTCGGCCAGGCCGGATTAATCGCCGTCAATTCAGCGCGAACAGATTCATATTGCGCAATCTCCCCTAATCCCGCTGCCGCCAGCATCGCCACCATCAGGCATTTTTCTTTATGCTGCTGTTGTAAATCGCCATACAGCGACAATAAATCAGGTTGTGAAACAGCGAAGAAATCCGCTTCGATACTGGTTTTCGCCATCTCTTGCGCCCACTGTTTCATTTCAGTAAACAGTTGCTGTGCAGTTTGCTTTTCACCCAGCAGTCGCAGCGCCATCCCTTGCCAGAAGAGATAATCAACTGGCTGATCGTTGTAATAACTGTGGATATTGATGGTGCGATCGCCGGTCGCCGCCAGGCGTAAACAACACGTCGCCTCAACTTCATCACCCTGTGCTTTGGCGCATACTGCCTGCCAGAACCAGATGTCGTTATCAGTCTGCCCCGGTAGTCGGCCTTCGCTCAAATTCTCCGGGTAATGCAGCGCGGCATGAAGCAGTTCGCTGGCCTGCTGCGGCTCTCTGGCATCAAGATGTTGCCAGGCGCGTAACAACTGGTTGAGGATAAACTGACTGGTCACCTTCCCTTCCCCGCCTTCCCACGGGTGGAATTTGCGCGTGGCGAGAATGTCCGCCGCTTTGTTTGCCTGACCGGTGAGATGCCACAAATTGAGCAGTTCTGCGGTCATGTCGTCGCGTTTCAGGGCAATTGCCAGATTATTTTCCAGACGCGCCAGCCGTTTCTCCGGTGCGGCTCCGATTAACTTATCCAGCAAATCCCGTTCGAAAAGCAGACGTGCATCCTGCGGCGCAAGTTGATAAGCATTATCAAGATAACGGGCGGCCTGTTCATAATCATGCTGCTTATTCCACGCATGGATCGCCAACCCGCGCCAGCCGTCGGCAAACTCCGGCGACATCTCTACGCAACGTTGCCATAACGCTATCGCTTTGCCATAACTGCACTTGTTGTAGTGGAAACAGGCCAGTAAATGACGGGCGAACCAGCACTCTTCAATACTCTCCAGCGCCGCGACTTCTTCCAGCGTATTAGGGAAACGAACAAACTTCGGGAACACGTCAATGGCTTTCGCAATCAATTCGCCGCGCTCAGCTTTCGGCAACAAACTGGCTTGCAGATAAAGCGGCAGCGTTCGCTGGCAGTCCAGAGCGTTCAGCATCTCTGCCGCCAGAGCGGGCATTCCCCAGTTAATCAGTTGCCCGGCGGTCATCAGGGCGTTAACGTCACGCCCCTGACACAGACCACGCCACTGCGTGAGGGCAGACTCGGTACGACCATCGAACCAGTTCAGCCACCACAAGGTGGCGTTCAGCGGGTAATCGCGCAGCAGTTTCTCACGCTGTAAACGCGCATTGTCCTGACGACCGCTTAATACCAGCAGCAGGTTATGCAGGCACAGCACTTGCTGATTGGTTGGGCAGACGCGCAGACTTTGTTGGCAAAAATCCAGCCCTGCATCGAAGTTGCCATTACGCGCCGCCAGCCGTGCCAGACCGTAATAGCCCCCCGCTTTACTGTTGCCGCTCCAGACCGCTCGCCAGAAATCCTCTTCGGCTTGTTGATATTGTGCCTGACGCTCATACGCACTGGCGCGGATCAAACTGGCTTGCCCACACTGCGGGTTTTTGTTCAGCGCATGTGCGCGTTTCAGCGCCTGAGTGGCATACGCCACCGCTTGCAGGAAATCGGCACGGTTATATTCCAGCATCGCCAGCGCCAGGTTACAGCGATAATCCAGCGGGTCCAGCGCCACGCCGCGCAGATAGTAATCGAACGGTGAACGGCTGGCGTGATGATATTGTTCCAGATGCTGACCGATAAACCAGGCTTCATCTGTACTGGTAATGTCTTGTGCTGCCAGTGGTGCTTTGGCGACGTCCGGCAGCGGCAACTCTTGTGGCTGATGTTCCTGATAACTCAGTACAATATTGCCATCCGCATCGGAAAGCTCGATGGTCATTCTGTCCGGATCAATACCGTGCAACCCCCCCTGGATGGCGGTCGCTGGCGTCAGGGCAACGGCATCATCAAGTAACGCTTCGCGCTTGCCTATTTCACGGATCGCCAGTCGGTATCCGTTCAACGGGGAGATGGCATACAGCCCCCACTCAATCCCCCGCTCGCTACGCTGTAATTTAATTACCGCATCGCGGGAGGCGTTTTGCACCATGCCTAAAGAATGGTAAGGCAGGAAATACTGCTCAAAACGCTTCTCTTCGTAAGCATCAAGCCAGGTAAAATCGGGCTGGTTATCGGCAAAAATGCCGGTCATCAGCTCGATATACGGGCCGTTATTGTCGGTCAGACTCTTATCCCACGCCTGACCAAATTCACTGTGTCCCCAGCTCCACTGTTTTTTACCCGGCGCAATGTGGTGGTTGGCAATGTGTAATAAACCGCCATCTTCATCGTGACACCACGCGCCAACAAAATCGTACTGCGATTTTTCAGCCATATATGAGGTAGGAACAGGCACGTTTTTATAACGCGAAATGTCCACGCCGGCGGAGTAGTCCACTTTGTAGTAGGTGCCAGTGGCGATGGGGAAAGCGGAAACTGCGCGTTTGCCGTGATCAAACACCGCTGTCACATCGGGCGGGAAAACGCTCTGATGCCCTTCCCCCCCTTTCACTGCCGGGTTGGCCCACCACAAGAAATGACGCGGCGTGGCGTTGCCGTTATAGACGCGGCTGGCGATTTCCAGCGCCGCACGGTCAGGGCGCAGCGTGAAGCCGGTCATCACCTGTAGACCGTGCATCGGCTCCGTTTCGCCAACCCATACAGTCTGTGCGCCGTCTTCATGGGCTTCGAGGGTGAAATCGACGGGCATAAAGGTCGTCGGGCGATGGTGTTGCGGCCAGTTAAACTCAATCCCGCCGGAAATCCACGGCCCCAGCAGCCCCACCAGCGCAGGTTTAATGACTTCATTGTGATAGACAAAATCGCGCTGTTTCACTTTATCCCACGCGCGATGCACACGACCGCCCAGTTCCGGCAGAATCATCACTTTGATGTAGTCGTTTTCCAGCCACACTGCCTGCCAGGATTTCAGGGTTTTCTGCTCATTCAACGTATCGGTCACGCCGTAGGGATAAACCGCGCCGGACGATCCCTGATAAACGCGATTTTCCAGGAACATGGGATGTATATCCTGCGGCCCGGTTTCATAGGTCGGGATCTCAACGCGCTCTTGCCACACTTTTACTGGAGTCATGGTGCCCTCAATATTAACAAGACATACTGAATTAAAAGATTTGTGGCAGTGTATTGAACAATCTGGCAATGTTTTCGCGGAATAATCACGCAATTAACTAAACAAGGTTTAGTGAAGATGAGAGCCTGCATTAACAATCAACAGATCCGCCACCATAACAAATGCGTGATTCTGGAACTGCTGTACCGGCAAAAACGCGCCAATAAATCGACGCTCGCCCGGCTGGCGCAAATTTCGATTCCGGCGGTCAGTAACATTTTGCAGGAGCTGGAAAACGAAAAGCGGGTGGTGAATATCGACGATGAAAGCCAGACGCGCGGGCATAGTAGCGGCACATGGCTGATTGCGCCGGATGGCGACTGGACGCTGTGCCTGAACGTTACGCCCACCAGCATTGAGTGCCAGGTCGCTAATGCCTGTTTAAGTCCGAAAGGTGTATTTGAATATTTACAGATTGATGCACCGACGCCGCAGGCTCTGCTGTCCGAAATCGAAAAATGCTGGCATCGCCACCGTAAATTGTGGCCGGGTCGTACCATCAATCTGGCGCTGGCAATCCACGGTCAGGTTGATCCAGTGACCGGTGTGTCGCAAACCATGCCGCAAGCGCCGTGGACAACGCCTGTTGAGGTAAAGTATCTGCTGGAAGAGAAGCTCGGCATTCGGGTGATGGTCGATAATGACTGTGTGATGCTGGCGCTGGCGGAGAAATGGCAAAATAATTCGCAGGGACGGGATTTCTGCGTAATCAACGTTGATTACGGCATTGGCTCGTCGTTCGTGATTAACGAGCAAATTTATCGCGGCAGTCTGTATGGCAGCGGACAGATTGGTCACACCATCGTTAACCCGGATGGCGTCGCCTGCGACTGCGGGCGTTATGGCTGTCTGGAAACCGTTGCCTCGTTAAGCGCCTTAAAAAAGCAGGCGCGGGTATGGCTAAAATCACAACCGGTTAATACTCAGCTTGATCCCGAAAAACTGACTACCGCGCAATTAATCGCTGCCTGGCAGAGCGGAGAACCGTGGGTCACCAGTTGGGTTGACCGCTCTGCCAACGCTATAGGATTGAGTCTGTATAACTTCCTCAACATCCTCAATATTAATCAGATTTGGTTGTATGGTCGCAGTTGCGCCTTTGGCGAGAACTGGCTTAATACCATAATTCGCCAGACGGGATTTAACCCGTTCGACCGCGACGAAGGGCCGAGCGTAAAAGCGACACAGATTGGCTTCGGGCAATTAAGCCGCGCACAACAGGTGCTGGGGATTGGCTATTTGTATGTTGAGGCGCAGTTACGACAGATTTGATGGTGTGATAACGTAAAAAGGCTTCCCGGAGGAAGCCTTTTTTCAACAGATTAACCGTTTCGCTTATGCGTAAACCGGGTAACGTGCGCAGATGTCGAGAACTTTACCTTTGATACGCTCGATAACCGCTTCATCATTGATGCTGTCCAGTACGTCACACATCCAGCCAGCCAGTTCTTTCGCTTCTGCTTCTTTAAAGCCACGACGGGTAATCGCCGGAGTACCTACACGAATACCGGAAGTGACAAACGGGCTCTTCGGATCGTTCGGTACGCTGTTTTTGTTCACGGTGATGTTAGCACGACCCAGAGCGGCGTCAGCTTCTTTACCGGTCAGGTTTTTATCAACCAGATCAACCAGGAACAGGTGGTTATCAGTACCGCCGGAAACCACTTTGTAGCCGCGTTCCAGGAACACTTCTACCATCGCTTTAGCGTTTTTCGCGACCTGCTGCTGGTAAGTTTTGAACTCAGGCTCCATCGCTTCTTTCAGAGCAACCGCTTTACCGGCGATTACGTGCATCAACGGACCACCCTGACCACCAGGGAAAACGGCAGAGTTCAGTTTTTTGTACAGCTCTTCGCTACCACCTTTCGCCAGGATCAGGCCGCCGCGCGGACCCGCCAGGGTTTTGTGAGTGGTTGTAGTCACTACGTGCGCATGAGGAACCGGGTTCGGGTAGACGCCAGCAGCAACCAGGCCCGCAACGTGCGCCATATCAACGAACAGGTAAGCACCGATGCTGTCAGCGATTTCACGCATTTTCGCCCAGTCCACCACGCCGGAATATGCAGAGAAGCCACCGATAATCATTTTCGGTTTGTGTTCTTTGGCTTGTTTTTCCAGATCGGCGTAGTCGATATGACCGGTAGCATCGATACCGTAAGGAACGATGTTGTACAGTTTACCGGAGAAGTTAACCGGAGAACCGTGAGTCAGGTGACCGCCATGCGCCAGGTTCATACCCAGAACGGTATCACCTGGTTCCAGCAGCGCGGTGTAGACCGCAAAGTTAGCCTGGGAGCCGGAGTGCGGCTGGACGTTAGCGTAGTCAGCGCCGAACAGTTCTTTCGCACGATCGATCGCCAGTTGTTCAACGATATCAACATACTCGCAACCGCCGTAGTAGCGTTTGCCCGGATAACCTTCAGCATATTTGTTGGTCAGCTGAGAACCCTGCGCCTGCATTACGCGCGGGCTGGTGTAGTTTTCGGAGGCGATCAGTTCGATGTGCTCTTCCTGACGTACTTTTTCCTGCTCCATAGCCTGCCACAGTTCGGCATCATAATCGGCAATGTTCATTTCACGCTTTAACATCCGCATCTCCTGACTCAGCTAACAATAAAATTTTTGGCCTTTATAGGCGGTCCTGATGGACAACGGCGAACAGTATAACCGAATCATTGTGCGATAACAGGTCTTGACAAAGGAATTTACGCAAACGATTACCTTCAGGCTGTGCAAGGCTTTGGAGAATAAAGAGCTTGCAACCGGAAACGGATTTCTTTTCAGGTTTGTGATGCAAATTTTTCACTTCATCACATTCTTAATGAAAAACCCCAAAGAACCATTTACATTGCAGGGCTATTTTTTATAAGATGCATTTGAGATACATCAATTAAGATGCAAAAAAAGGAAGACCATATGCTTGACGCTCAAACCATCGCTACAGTAAAAGCCACCATCCCTTTACTGGTGGAAACGGGGCCAAAGTTAACCGCCCATTTCTACGACCGTATGTTTACTCATAACCCAGAACTCAAAGAAATTTTTAACATGAGTAACCAGCGTAATGGCGATCAACGTGAAGCCCTGTTTAACGCCATTGCCGCCTACGCCAGTAATATTGAAAACCTGCCTGCGCTGCTGCCAGCCGTAGAAAAAATCGCTCAGAAGCACACCAGCTTCCAGATCAAACCGGAACAGTACAACATCGTCGGTGAACACCTGTTGGCGACCCTGGACGAAATGTTCAGCCCGGGGCAGGAAGTGCTGGACGCGTGGGGGAAAGCCTATGGCGTACTGGCTAATGTATTTATCAATCGCGAGGCGGAAATCTATAACGAAAACGCCAGCAAAGCCGGTGGCTGGGAAGGTACTCGCGATTTCCGCATTGTGGCTAAAACACCGCGCAGCGCGCTTATCACCAGCTTCGAACTGGAGCCGGTCGACGGTGGCGCAGTGGCAGAGTATCGTCCGGGGCAATATCTCGGTGTCTGGCTGAAACCGGAAGGTTTCCCGCATCAGGAAATTCGCCAATACTCTTTGACCCGCAAGCCGGATGGCAAAGGCTATCGTATTGCGGTGAAACGCGAAGAGGGTGGGCAGGTATCCAACTGGCTGCACAATCACGCCAATGTTGGCGATGTCGTGAAGCTGGTGGCTCCGGCGGGTGATTTCTTTATGGATGTGACAAATGACACACCGGTAACCTTAATCTCTGCCGGTGTCGGTCAAACGCCAATGCTGGCTATGCTCGATACGCTGGCAAAAGCAGGCCACACAGCACAAGTGAACTGGTTCCATGCGGCAGAAAATGGCGATGTTCACGCCTTTGCTGATGAAGTTAAGGAGCTGGGGCAATCACTGCCGCGCTTTACCGCACACACCTGGTATCGTCAGCCGAGTGAGGCCGATCGCGCGAAAGGTCAGTTTGATAGCGAAGGTCTGATGGATTTGAGCAAACTGGAAGGTGCGTTCAGCGATCCGACAATGCAGTTCTATCTCTGCGGCCCGGTTGGCTTCATGCAGTTTGCCGCGAAACAGTTAGTGGATCTGGGCGTGAAGCAGGAAAACATTCATTACGAATGCTTTGGCCCGCATAAGGTGCTGTGATTTGATATTGCCGGATGGAAACATCCGGCAACCCTGACGCGGTTTAAATCGCCGCGTCGTCCTCTTCACCGGTACGGATACGAATAACCCGTGCCACGTCAAAGACGAAAATTTTACCGTCACCGATTTTGCCGGTTTGCGCAGTGCGAATAATGGTATCTACACAGGTATCGACAATGTCGTCTGGTACGACAATCTCAATTTTCACCTTCGGCAGAAAATCCACCATATATTCCGCGCCGCGATACAGCTCGGTATGGCCTTTCTGGCGGCCAAAACCTTTCACCTCGGTGACCGTCATGCCGGTAATGCCGACTTCAGCCAGTGCCTCGCGGACATCGTCCAGCTTGAAGGGTTTAATAATCGCATCAATCTTTTTCATGCTATTCCTTGAAAAGGTCGCCTGTCTTCTGATCTGCTAAACGTAACACATTACGCCGACTCATTCCTTGAAATCGTTTGCATCCAGCTCGTGTCGGGAAAGCAGTTTATAAAATTCTGTCCGGTTGCGCCCCGCCATTCTCGCCGCGTGGGTGACGTTGCCTTTAGTGATTTGCAGCAGCTTACGCAAATAGTTGAGTTCAAACTGATTACGCGCCTCAACAAAGGTGGGCAGCGCCGTGTTTTCGCCCTCCAGCGCCTGTTCCACCAGCGCATCACTAATTACCGGGGATGAGGTCAGCGCCACGCACTGTTCAATCACGTTGACCAACTGACGCACATTGCCTGGCCAGCTCGCGGTCATCAGGCGTTTCATTGCATCAGTGGAGAACGCGCGGACAAACGGTTTATGTCGCTCTGCCGCCTGGCGCAACAAGTGATTTGCCAGTAGCGGAATATCTTCCGTGCGCTCCGCCAGTGCCGGTATTTTCAGGCTGACAACGTTGAGGCGGTAATAGAGATCTTCGCGGAACTCCCCGCGCGCCATCGCTTTTGGCAGGTCGCGGTGAGTGGCGGAAATAATCCGCACGTCGATATCAATATCGCGGTTGCTGCCCAGCGGGCGTACTTTGCGCTCCTGCAACACGCGCAGCAGTTTGACCTGCAAAGGCGCGGGCATATCGCCAATCTCATCGAGAAATAACGTACCGCCTTCCGCCGCCTGGAATAAGCCCTCGCGATTGCTGACAGCGCCGGTAAACGCGCCGCGTGCATGACCAAACAGCTCCGACTCCAGCAACTGCTCGGGCAATGCGCCACAGTTAATAGCAATAAATGGTTTGCTGTTGCGCGGGCTTGCGTTGTGGATAGCCTGGGCGAAAATCTCTTTCCCGGTGCCGCTCTGACCGTTAATCAAAACGCTAACATCTGATTGCGCCACCAGCCGCGCCTGTTCCAGCAAACGCAACATCAGTGGACTGCGGGTAACAATCGCCTCACTCCAGCGTTCGTCTGTGGCTGGCGCGGATTGTTCCAGTGCATCGTCAATTGCCTGATACAACGCGTCTTTATCAACAGGTTTGGTGAGGAAACTGAACACGCCCTGCTGTGTCGCGGCAACGGCATCGGGAATGGAACCATGCGCGGTAAGAATAATTACTGGCATTCCCGGCTGCACTTTCTGGATTTCAGCAAACAGTTGCATACCGTCCATTTCATCCATCCGCAAGTCGCTGATGACTAAATCTACTTTTTCGCGATTCAGTACCCGTAATCCTTCAGCGCCACTCTCCGCCGTGACCACGCTGTAGCCTTCGCTGGTCAGGCGCAGGCCAAGCAGTTTCAGCAATCCCGGATCGTCATCGACCAATAATAAATGCGCAGGTTTATGGCTCATCAGGGGTGACCTCACTGGTAGATGGTGCGGGCGTTTCGCTCTCGTGCGGTGTGTCCGGCGCGAAATTTCCGGCCGGTTTGCGGGTCGAGAGCTGACGTTCAATATCGGTCAGGTTTTCCAGCTTGCGAGTGGTGAGTTCCAGTTGTTGCTGTAGAAAGTGATGCTGCTGGCGCAAGGTATCCAGTTCGCTGTCGCTGGACTGCTGGAGTTTACTGTAGCGTTGACGCTCTTGTGCCAGTTGCAATTGTAACGCCTGATCGTCGCGCCAGAGTTGATACAGCGGGCGAACCTGCGCCGGGATCTCAGTACTTAACGCGTCTATGCGCGCGACCATCTGGCGACGCTCATACGGCGTAATTTTAGCGTCGGCGAGCAAAATCCCCTGTTTAAAGGTATTTTGCCAGCTGCCATCGCCATACTTACGGGCTTGCTGGCGCGACTGCGCTGGCATTAAACGGTTGGCGCAATCCATCGCCCGTAGCCAGTAAAGAGGATTAGTTTCGGTTGATTTACCTTGCAACGCCCAGATGTCGCTACATTCGGTAGAAAGATAATCAGCCAGTTGATAAACCGGAATTTTTTCTTGTGCTGACGTATCTATGGCTGGCTTATCGTGACTCTGCACACAACCCAGCAACGCCAGACAAGGCAACCCCGCCAGCCACAGCCGTCGGGGCAATAATCGTTGAAAAATGTGTCGCATATTCACCAGACTTAGAGCCTTTCCCAGTAGGCGTAATCGTTGCAGGCAGTTTGGACACGGACAGCGCGGAGAAACCGGAGCGTACACGTAGTACGTGAGGATTTCGAGCACCGCCCGGAGCCAAACTGGCAAATAAAATAGCCTAATGGGATAGGCTCTTAACATTATTTCGTGTTTTTCGACGACGGTAATTCAATGCGGAAACAAACATCTTGCCCGCTCTCGTCGACCAGATACAGTTCCCCCTGCATACGGCGAATACAATCCCTGGCAATGCTTAATCCCAGACCGCTGCCCTTCACCGCCCCTTTTCGCTGGTGGCTTCCCTGAAAAAAGGGTTCGAAGATCATGGCGCGCTCCTCTTGCGGAATGGGCGTGCCTGTATTGATGACATCAATATAAACCCGCGCACCATGTAAACTACTGCGAAGGCAAATGTTACCGGATTCAGCCCCGTAGTGCACCGCATTGGAGTAAAGATTATCCAGTACGCTCATCAGCAGCATTGGCGCCGCCAGGCAAGTTGTTGCTTTGAGATCGACGTCGGTATGCATCATTTTAGCCCGTGCTGGCAAGCTGTGAGCGGAAACCACCATCTCTACCAGCGGTGCCAGCTCTACGTTCTCCAGCTCCACCGCGCCGTCCGCCTGTTTACGGTTGTAATCAAGCAGTTGTTCGATCAGTTTTTGCAAATTGCGGCTACTGCTATCAAGAATGCTCACCACCTCTTTTTGCTCTGGCGTAAGCGGCCCGACAACCTGGTCAGCCAGTAATTCCGTGCCCTCGCGCATACTCGCCAGCGGCGTTTTTAATTCATGAGATAAATGTCTTAAAAATTGATGGCGTTGGGATTCCAGCCATGACAGGCGCTCACTTAACCAAAGAATACGTTGCCCAACCGAGCGTAACTCGCTCGGTCCACTGAACGAGACGCTATTGCCCAAGGAACGCCCCTCCCCCAGCCGATTGATCATGCGCTCGATATTTTTCACCGGCCCGATAATCATCCGCGTGAAAAGCAGTACCATCACCAGACTCACCAGAAATAGCACCAGCGATTGCCAACCAAAATATTGCCCACGTTCGGCAATTTCACGCTGAAGTTGCTGTCCACGAGAGAACACCACTGTGCGCGTGGCCTGCACCATTTCGGTATTGGCACTGGCAAAGGCTTCAAGACGCGCGGCGGCGGCAGCATCGGGACCACTGTTGTTACACTGAAGTTGAGCCAGATTGTTCAAATCCTGACGCAATGCCTGGTAAAGTTTATCGTCTGGCAGTACGCCTGCGTGGGCATCGAGCATTTCGCTGTAACGCTTGCGCTGGCTTTGATAAACCTTCGCAAGCGTAGGGTCGTCCAGCACGCAATACTGACGGTAGCTACGCTCCATCTCCAGCGCCGCGTTGGTCATCGCTTCACTGCGCCGGGCATCGATAAGCGTAGTGCGGTTAACCAGCGCCGCCTGATCGCTAAGCGCATTCAGGCTTTGCCAGGCTTGCCATGCCAGTACCAACAGAGGGAGCAAAATGAGCAAGAATGCCAGCATTACCAGTTGTCGTAATGAGCGGGGAAAAACGGGCCAGCGTTTCAAGGTGTTACTCTCGTCAGACGCGAATAGAGTGATGCTAACCGAGGGGACGTTCAGATACAACAAAGCCGGGAATTACCCGGCTTTGTTGTGGAATAAGGCGGTGCCTAACTCGACGTTTCGCCCGATGGTTGATATAGCTAAGCTGATATCAGAAGTTGGACGGCAGGCACCTTGTTGTGCGTCATTCTAATTTTATGTAGCACGTCCCGAAGGGGCTGACATAAGCGGATGAATGAGCCACTGGTTATTATTATGCAGTAACTGTGCCAATAAATAAAATGGTTTGATAACGTACTGATAAAGCGTGAGTTTGATGGATTAATGGCTGCCCCACTGTTTGGCTATAAATCAGCCACTGTGTCGCTTAAAAGAGACATCTGAAGCTAAAATTATTCGTTTTAAATTAAATCAATAAGTTAAGTGTCACCTATAAGCGACACGATAACTCACACATTGTCGTGATTTACAGACACAAAAAAGCTCCCGGAGCTGGGAGCTTATAACTGTTAGCTAAGTGGTTGTGTAATGCCGGATGCGGCGTAAACGCTTTATCCGGCCTACAAAATCTTGCGAATTCAATATATTGCAAAACTAACCGAGCCAACCAGGTAAGCATAGCGCATCAGGCGATGCGCATATTGCCCGATACCTTAACCCAGCTGCTTACGCGCATTGCGGAAAATACGCATCCACGGACCATCCTCGCCCCAGTTTTCCGGATGCCAGGAGTTGCTGACAGTACGGAAAACACGCTCCGGGTGCGGCATCATAATGGTGACACGCCCGCTTTCAGTCGTGACCGCCGTAATACCGTTCGGGGAACCGTTCGGGTTAGCCGGGTAAGTTTCGGTGACCTTGCCGAAGTTATCGACATAACGCAGCGCCACCAGCCCTTTGCTTTCCAGTGCTGCCAGATGCGCCGCATCGCGTACTTCAACACGCCCTTCACCGTGAGAAACGGCAATCGGCATCTGTGAACCCACCATCCCCTGCAACAGCAGCGACGGGCTTTGGGTTACTTCTACCAGGCTGAAACGCGCTTCAAAGCGATCGGAGGTGTTACGCACAAAACGTGGCCACAACTCGCTACCCGGGATCAGTTCACGCAGATTAGACATCATTTGGCAACCGTTACATACCCCCAGCGCCAGCGTTTGCGGACGGTGGAAGAAGGTTGCAAACTCATCGCGTACACGATTATTGAACAGGATAGACTTCGCCCAACCTTCACCGGCACCCAGCACATCACCGTAGGAGAAACCACCGCACGCGACCAGGGCGTGGAAATCCTCCAGGCCCGTGCGTCCAGTCAGCAGGTCACTCATATGCACGTCGATAGCATCGAAGCCTGCACGGTGGAACGCTGCCGCCATTTCAACATGCGAGTTCACGCCCTGCTCACGCAGTACGGCAACTTTCGGGCGCGCGCCAGTAGCAATAAACGGTGCCGCCACATCTTCGTTGATATCGAACGACAATTTCACATTCAGACCCGGATCGGCGTCATTAGATTTCGCCTGATGCTCCTGATCGGCACACTCCGGGTTGTCACGCAGGCGCTGCATCTGCCAGGTGGTTTCTGCCCACCAGACACGCAACGTAGTACGGCTTTCGCTGAATACAGCCTGCCCGTTGGCGGTAATCACAAAACGGTCGCCAGATACCGCCTGGCCGACATAATGGACGCAATCAGCAAGGCCATACTGTGCCAGTACGGCTTCGACCGCTTCACGGTCAGCGGCACGTACCTGAATCACTGCCCCCAGCTCTTCGTTAAACAACGCCGCCAGGCGATCGTCACCCAGAGTGGCGATATCCGCTTCAATACCGCAATGACCAGCAAACGCCATTTCCGCCAGCGTCACCAGCAGGCCACCGTCAGAGCGGTCGTGGTACGCAAGCAGTTTACGCTGTGCAACCAGCGCCTGAATCGCGTCATAGAAGCCTTTCAGTTGCGCGACGTCACGTACATCTGCCGGTTTGTCGCCAAGCTGACGATAAACCTGCGCCAGCGCCGTTGCGCCCAGCGCGTTATTGCCTTTGCCCAAATCAATCAACAATAGTGCGTTATCTTCGGTAGAAAGCTGCGGCGTGATGGTGTGACGCACATCTTCCACGCGGGCAAATGCAGAAATGACCAGTGACAGCGGCGACGTCATTTCGCGCTCTTCGTTACCTTCCTGCCAGCGGGTTTTCATCGACATGGAGTCTTTACCCACCGGAATAGTCAGGCCGAGCGCCGGGCAAAGCTCTTCACCCACCGCTTTTACGGCTTCATACAGACCCGCATCTTCGCCAGGATGACCTGCAGCCGCCATCCAGTTGGCGGAAAGTTTGATGCGTTTGATATCGCCAATCTGCGTAGCGGCGATGTTGGTTAACGCTTCACCAACTGCCAGACGGGCAGAGGCGGCGAAATCCAGCAGCGCAACCGGCGCACGTTCGCCAATTGCCATCGCTTCACCGTAATAGCTGTCGAGGCTGGCGGTAGTGACCGCGCAGTTAGCGACCGGCACCTGCCACGGACCCACCATCTGATCGCGCGCCACCATGCCGGTTACGCTGCGGTCGCCAATGGTCACAAGGAAGGTTTTCTCTGCCACAGTCGGCAGATGCAGCACGCGTTTCACCGCGTCAGCAATGGTGATCCCTTCACGAGCCAGCGCATCGCCCTTCGCTTTCAGCGTTTGTACATCGCGGGTCATCTTCGGCGTTTTGCCAAGCAGCACGTCCAGCGGCAGATCGATTGGCTGATTATCAAAATGACGATCGTGCAGAGAAAGATGCAGTTCTTCGGTCGCTTCACCAATCACCGCGTATGGCGCACGTTCACGTTTACACAATTCGTCAAACAGCGGTAACTGATCGGCTGCAACCGCCAGCACGTAGCGTTCCTGGGATTCGTTACACCAGATTTCCAGCGGGCTCATGCCCGGTTCATCGCTCAGAATATCGCGCAGTTCGAATTTACCGCCGCGTCCGCCGTCGCTCACCAGTTCCGGCATGGCGTTAGAAAGACCGCCCGCGCCAACGTCATGGATAAACAGAATTGGGTTGGCATCACCCAACTGCCAGCAACGGTCGATCACTTCCTGGCAACGACGCTCCATCTCCGGGTTATCGCGCTGTACGGAAGCAAAATCGAGGTCGGCATCAGACTGACCAGACGCCATGGAAGACGCCGCGCCGCCGCCAAGGCCGATGTTCATTGCCGGGCCGCCGAGAACGACCAGCTTCGCGCCGACGTTGATCTCACCTTTTTGTACGTGATCGGCGCGAATATTGCCGATCCCGCCCGCCAGCATGATCGGTTTGTGATAACCGCGCAGCTCTTCGCCGTTGTGGCTGTTCACTTTTTCTTCATACGTACGGAAATAGCCGTTCAGTGCCGGACGACCAAATTCATTGTTAAACGCCGCGCCGCCCAGCGGGCCTTCGGTCATGATATCCAGTGCAGTAACAATACGTTCAGGCTTACCGAAATCTTCTTCCCACGGCTGTTCAAAGCCAGGGATACGCAGGTTGGATACGGAGAAACCGACCAGGCCGGCTTTCGGCTTCGCGCCGCGTCCGGTTGCGCCTTCATCACGGATTTCGCCGCCGGAACCAGTCGCCGCGCCCGGCCACGGAGAAATCGCCGTCGGGTGGTTGTGGGTTTCTACTTTCATCAGGATGTGCGCCGGTTCCTGATGATAGTCGTAGCGACCTGTTTCGTGGTCAGCAAAGTAGCGGCCCACTTCAGAACCTTCCATTACGGCGGCGTTATCTTTATAAGCAGAGAGAACGTGATCCGGTGTGGTTTCGAAGGTGTTTTTGATCATCTTGAACAGCGATTTCGGTTGCTGTTCACCGTCGATAATCCAGTCGGCGTTAAAAATCTTATGACGGCAGTGCTCAGAGTTCGCCTGGGCGAACATATAAAGCTCTATGTCGTTCGGGTTACGACCAAGCTTCGTGAAAGCATCCTGCAGATAGTCAATTTCATCTTCCGCCAGTGCCAGGCCAAGACGCAGGTTAGCGTCGATTAGCGCCTGACGCCCCTGCCCCAGCAAATCAACGCTGGTAACCGGAGTCGGTTGATGATGAGCAAACAGTTGCTCTGCATCATCTAAAGCAAAAAAGACCGTTTCCATCATGCGGTCATGCAGTTCAGCGGTGACCTGCTGCCATTGTTCATTGGTCAGCGTACCGGCTTCTACATAGTAAGCAACGCCGCGCTCAAGGCGGTTTACCTGTTGCAGCCCGCAGTTATGGGCGATATCGGTCGCTTTCGAAGACCAGGGAGAGATGGTGCCTGGACGCGGGGTCACCAGCAGGAGTTTACCTTGCGGGGCGTGGCTGGCGAGTGCCGGGCCATATTTCAGCAGGCGTTCAAGTTGTGCGTGCTCATCATCGTTTAACGGCGCATTGAGGTCAGCAAAATGGACATACTCGGCGTAAATGTTGTGAACCGGGAGCCTGGCAGCCTGAAAACGTGCCAGCAGTTTGTTGATTCGGAATGCCGACAATGCAGGCGAACCACGCAGAATTTCCATCATAAGTCTCTCGTCTTCTAAGCTTTCGGTGTACCCAAGGGGGGGAAACGGGCGTCATTATAAAGAATCTGATGCGCTGACGAAACCGTTTGCGTGGAAATAAAATCGCCCTCATGAATTAGCAACGCGTGCCGCCAATCTCTGTAATAAGTTGCCAACTGGCGCAAGTTTACGCAAAATGCCGCTCATTTATGAGTAAACCTTTCAATAGCATTACGATCTTTCAGGCTGGGACGCGCACGACACAGAGAATTAACTAATTGAAAAAATTAAAGATTAATTATCTGTTCATCGGCATTCTGGCACTGCTTCTCGCGGTCGCTCTCTGGCCATCCATTCCCTGGTTTGGTAAAGCCGACAATCGTATCGCCGCCATTCAAGCGCGGGGAGAGTTGCGCGTGAGCACCATTCATACTCCCCTGACATATAACGAAATCAACGGTAAACCTTTTGGTCTGGATTACGAACTGGCAAAACAGTTTGCCGATTACCTCGGCGTAAAACTGAAAGTCACTGTACGGCAGAACATCAGCCAGTTGTTTGACGATCTCGATAACGGTGATGCCGATCTGCTGGCGGCGGGACTGGTCTATAACAGCGCAAGGGTTAAAAATTATCAACCAGGCCCAACCTATTATTCCGTTTCACAACAACTGGTCTATAAAGTAGGTCAGTATCGACCACGGACGCTGGGCAATCTGACGGCGGAACAGTTGTCCGTCGCTCCCGGGCATGTTGTCATTAACGATCTGCAAAAACTGAAAGAGACTAAGTTCCCGGAATTAAGCTGGAAAGTGGACGACAGAAAAGGTTCTGTGGAGTTAATGGAAGATGTTATCGAAGGTAAGCTGGATTACACCATTGCCGATTCTGTCGCTATCAGCCTGTTTCAGCGCGTTCACCCGGAACTTGCTGTGGCACTGGATATCACCGATGAACAACCGGTAACCTGGTTTAGTCAATTAGATAACGATAATACGCTTTCTGCGGCTCTGCTCGACTTCTTCAATGAAATGAATGAGGACGGCACACTGGCGCGTATTGAAGAGAAATATCTCGGACATGGCGATGATTTTGATTACGTTGATACGCGCACATTTTTACGCGCCGTTGATGCAGTACTGCCGCAGTTAAAGCCGCTGTTTGAGAAATACGCCGAAGAAATTGACTGGCGTTTGCTGGCCGCGATTGCTTATCAGGAATCGCACTGGGATGCACAGGCCACTTCGCCGACCGGTGTACGCGGCATGATGATGTTAACCAAAAATACCGCGCAAAGCCTGGGCATTACCGACCGCACTGATGCCGAACAAAGCATCAGCGGCGGCGCACGTTACTTACAGAATATGATGAGTAAAGTGCCAGAGAGCGTGCCAGAAAATGAGCGGATCTGGTTTGCGCTCGCCGCCTATAATATGGGCTATGCACATATGCTGGACGCCCGCGCCCTGACGGCAAAAACCAAAGGCAATCCTGACAGTTGGGCCGACGTAAAACAGCGTCTGCCTTTACTTAGCCAGAAACCCTATTACAGCAAGCTGACTTACGGCTACGCGCGTGGGCATGAAGCCTATGCTTATGTCGAAAATATTCGTAAGTATCAGATTAGCCTGGTGGGTTATCTGCAAGAGAAAGAGAAGCAGGCTACAGAAGCGGCGATGCAACTGGCGCAGGATTATCCGGCGGTATCACCTGCTGAATTAGGAAAGGGAAAATTTCCCTTTCTCTCGTTTCTTTCGCAGTCGTCATCTAATTATCTGACGCACTCCCCTTCTCTACTGTTTTCCAGGAAGGGAAGTGAAGAGAAACGAAATTAATCTGTAGCAGGTTGCGCTTTTTTCTGCGCTTTGATTTCCTGGCGGCGCATTCGGAAAAAATCGCTGAGTAGCGCCGCGCACTCATCTGCCAGTATTCCTTCCGTAATTTCCACTCGATGATTCATACCAGGATGGTGCAGCACATCCATTAATGATCCGGCGGCACCAGTTTTCGCATCACGAGCGCCAAAGACTACGCGACCAATGCGGCTGTGAATCATCGCTCCGGCGCACATCACGCATGGCTCCAGCGTGACATACAACGTGGCGTCGATCAGGCGATAATTCTGCAACACCAGCCCTCCTTGCCGCAGCGCCATGATTTCTGCATGTGCAGTAGGATCATGACGGCCAATCGGACGATTCCATCCTTCGCCGATTACGCGATTGTTATGCACTAATACCGCGCCGACCGGCACTTCTCGCTCGTCCCAGGCACGTTTCGCCAGCGTCAGCGCATGACGCATCCAGTATTCGTGGCTAAATTCGACTTCAGACAAAAAGAAAACTCCGGTTATAAAAGCGCGGCGCATTATACACGGACGCTATGCTTTACTCTATTCCAGTTGCTGGAGTTCACCGCGAGGCGTTACCCGCCAGCGATGCTGACAAAAATAGAGTAGCGGATTGTCCTGATTACTGTCGCTATAGCCACTGTACAGCCGCAGCGGTGTGCCGATTTTGCGTTCCAGTTGCGCGACTTTTTCATAACCGAGACAGCGCATGGTCAGCACCCAGCCACCATAGCCGCGCTGGATCTGACTGGCGATAAGATTAACGCGTGGCAGCCACGGCGTATCGAAATAAACCGCTTCGACCAAAGCCTGAGGGGAACCGGTAATCAACCAAATATCAGCATCGGAGCTTAGCAGATAGCTGGTCAGACGTTCCTGCACTAGCGGGAAAGCAGTGACATTGTCGCGAAACCAATGCACGAAATCGGCTTGTAACGCCTGTAAACGTGCTTCGCTATGACCAACGGTACAACCCCATAGCAGCAGACTCATCGGCCAACGTGCCGCTCGCCCCTTGATTAATAATGCAATGACAATGACCGGCAACAGCGGCAGAACAAGTAACGCATTCAGCGGCTGTCGGCGCAGTAAGTAGCGCAGAAAACTGCCAAACATATCCTGTTGATGCAATGTTCCATCTAAGTCAAAAAACACCACACGACGCTCGTGAGTTGCCAAACCACACCCCTCTGGACTGATACATCCTGATTAATTTTCACTACCAGATAGCCTAACAGATAGATCATCACTTTTCCGGCAACAATCTATCGCATAATGGTTGACTGGAATTTTTAATTCATGGCAATTAACTTTGATGGAATATAATATTCTCTCGCTTGTGTCTCATATTGCCTGTTGTCGCCATTAATTCATCGCGAGGAAAGATATGAACGGCCTACTTCGTATCCGTCAGCGTTACCAGGGGCTTGCCCAGAGTGATAAAAAGCTGGCGGATTATCTCCTGCTACAACCGGACACTGCCCGCCACCTTAGTTCCCAACAACTGGCCAACGAAGCCGGAGTCAGTCAGTCAAGCGTAGTGAAGTTCGCGCAAAAACTTGGCTATAAAGGTTTTCCGGCACTTAAATTGGCGTTAAGCGAAGCTCTGGCAAGCCAACCGGAATCACCTTCCGTACCCATTCATAACCAAATTCGCGGTAATGATCCGTTACGACTGGTTGGCGAAAAACTGATTAAAGAAAACACGGCTGCCATGTACGCAACACTGAACGTCAATAGTGAGGAGAAGCTACATGAATGCGTGTCGATGCTTCGTTCTGCGCGACGGGTTATTCTGACTGGTATCGGCGCTTCCGGTCTGGTGGCGCAGAATTTTGCCTGGAAGCTGATGAAGATTGGTTTTAATGCTGCCGCTGAGCGTGATATGCACGCGTTGCTTGCTACAGTGCAAGCTTCGTCACCGGACGATTTGTTATTAGCCATCTCATACACAGGTGTACGGCGCGAGTTAAACCTGGCAGCAGATGAAATGCTACGAGTGGGTGGAAAAGTGCTGGCAATCACCGGTTTTACCCCCAACGCCCTGCAACAGCGCGCTTCTCATTGCCTGTATACCATTGCCGAAGAACAAGCGACAAACAGTGCTTCGATCTCCGCATGTCATGCTCAGGGAATGTTAACGGATTTGCTGTTCATTGCGCTGATCCAGCAGGATCTGGAACTAGCACCTGAACGTATTCGTCATAGTGAGGCGCTGGTGAAAAAACTGGTTTGAGTAAAGAATGCGCGTATAATGCCCGCCCGGTTTGTGTTGTTTTGAGAGTTTCCTTATGGCGCTGTTAATCACTAAAAAATGCATCAATTGTGATATGTGTGAACCCGAATGCCCGAATGAGGCGATTTCGATGGGTGAACATATCTACGAGATTAACAGCGATAAGTGTACCGAATGCGTAGGTCACTACGAGACGCCAACCTGCCAGAAAGTGTGCCCGATCCCCAATACTATTGTGAAAGATCCGGCGCATGTTGAAACAGAAGAACAGTTGTGGGACAAATTTGTGCTGATGCATCATGCGGATAAGATTTAGTATTTTGCCTCTGGAGCAGGATATTACTTATTCACTCGTGTAAAAACGAAATTATTATATTTATTTTCATGATGTCATTAATAAAAACATTCGTTGAATGAATTTCTATAATATCTGCGCAGACACTTAATTATCATTATTAAAGGCGCGTCAGACTGGTTAAGCCGACGCGCCTTAAGTACGTTTCCTGATGTTATAAGAACAGAAGGATCAGCTGTAAAACAGCAATGACGACTTTAATTACCCGTTTAATAAGGTATCGACAATCAGTCATTCGTTTTTCCTTAAACAAGGAATGCAGCCGTTCAGATTAGCCCTTACATCTCCCCAAAACTGAACGTGCGAGTTATTGGAATCGAGTGCTGCACTCCACACCAGAGCTTTGACGACACCACTCGTTTCAATGGGGGAATTCAGTGGTATGGTGTAGAACACAGCAAAATCGCCAATAACGATGTCGATTCTAATGTACTTATGAAAAAGCGGTCACGTTAATCTTCTCATCAATATTAAATTCTTCGTCCCGGCTCGAATTTTTTATGTCAGAGATTGCAAGTTGCTTGTACAGGTCAGATAAATTGATCCATAATCATTTTCGTTGGAATCGTGTGCTGCAAAATTTTAAAGTTGTAAAGCAAACCCCCCGTTCCTTACCAGTTCGGGGGTTTTACTTTTTAAAAGAACGGTATTATTTAGGTGTTCGAGAAAGGGTTTTAACTTTCAATTATTACCGTGGCACAAGCATAGTGGCGTTCATCAGCCAGCGTCACATGCATATGTGCGACACCCAGCTTTTCTGCCAGTTTTAACGCCTCGCCCCATAACCGCAGCCGTGGCTTGCCGAGTTCATCGTTGAACACTTCAAACTGATTAAATGCCAGGCCATTGCGGATCCCTGTACCAAACGCTTTTGCCGCCGCTTCTTTCACGGCAAAACGCTTCGCCAGAAAACGCACCGGCTGATGGTGCGTTTTCCAGATCTCCCATTCATTATCGCTTAATACGCGTCGTGCCAGGCGATCGCCGGATCGGGCGATCACCGCTTCAATACGGGCAATCTCCACGATATCCGTGCCTAAACCTAATATTGCCATTAGCCACGCGCTTCCAGCATCAGACGCTTCATTTCTGCCACCGCATCTTTCAGTCCGGTCATCACCGCACGACCGATAATGGCATGTCCAATATTCAGTTCGTGCATTTCAGGGATGGCAGCAATGGCTTTCACGTTGTGATAGGTCAGGCCGTGACCGGCATTAACTTTCAGACCGAGGCTTGCGGCAAAGGTCGCAGCTTTGGCAATACGCGCCAGTTCTTGCGCCTGTTCAGCATCAGTTTTGGCATCAGCGTAACAACCGGTGTGAATCTCAATAAACGGTGCGCCAACCTCAGCGGCAGCTTTAATTTGTTCTTCATCGGCGTCGATAAACAGAGAAACCTGAATCCCGGCATCTGCCAGACGTTTGCAAGCATCGCGCATTTTGTCACGCTGACCTGCAACGTCCAGGCCGCCTTCGGTTGTCACTTCCTGACGCTTTTCCGGCACCAGGCAGCAAAAATGCGGCTTCGTCTCAACGGCAATCGCCAGCATCTCTTCGGTCACCGCCATTTCCAGATTCATGCGGGTATCCAGCGTCTGACGCAGGATTCGCACATCGCGGTCGGTAATGTGGCGACGATCTTCGCGCAAATGCACGGTAATGCCATCCGCACCCGCCTGCTCGGCAATAAACGCCGCCTGCACCGGATCCGGGTAAGCAGTACCACGCGCATTACGCAACGTTGCGATATGGTCAATGTTGACGCCTAACAGTAATTCAGCCATGACAATCCTCATCAGTCATTATGTGTTTTCACTGTTCGCTTAGGCATAAACTGCCGGAACAGTTCCCTGCTTTTTAAAGGTTTACCGCCAAGATAAGGCTTAAGCGCCATGCGGGTAAAGCGTTTCGCGGCACGCAATGTGTCGGCGTCAGGAAACTCCCGCTCGTATAACGCTTTCAACTGCCTCCCGGTGAAAGTTTTATTGTCGATAACTACGCTGGCGATAAATCCTTTTTCTTCGCGATAACGATACGTCATGGTGTCATCTACCGGCTCACCGCTACCCGCACAATGGGTAAAGTTGACGCCATAACCCAGATGCCCCAACAACGCCAGCTCAAAGCGACGCAACGCCGGTTCTGGCGTACCAGTGGCACCAGCCAGAGACTGAATGCAGTGCAAGTAATCGAAAAAGAGTTCAGAGAAGCGCGTCTCGTATTCCAGTACGCGAGAGAGAAGTTCGTTGATGTACAGACCGCTGTAAAGCGTAATACCACTTAATGGCAGCGCCAGCGAGACGGCTTCGGCACTGCGCAGCGTTTTGACTTCACCGCGCCCGCCAAAACGAAGCAAGAGAGGCGTGAAAGGCTGCAATGCGCCTTTCAGGGTAGAACGTTTTGAACGTGCGCCTTTAGCAACCAGACGCACGCGACCCGATTCCTCCGTGAAGACATCCAGCATCAGGCTGGTTTCGCTCCACGGGCGACTATGCAGGACAAATGCGCGCTGCCAGCCTTCCATCGGAGTAACTCTTAGAGATCGTCAACGTAACCGAGACTACGCAGCGCACGTTCGTCATCGGCCCAGCCGGATTTCACTTTCACCCACAGCTCAAGGTGGACAGGCGCTTCGAACATTTCCTGCATGTCTTTACGCGCTTCAATCCCGATGGTTTTGATCTTGGCCCCTTTGTTGCCAATCACCATCTTCTTCTGCCCTTCACGCTCAACGAGAATCAAACCATTGATGTCATAACCGCCGCGTTCGTTAGAGACGAAACGTTCGATCTCCACGGTCACGGAGTACGGCAGTTCAGCACCGAGGAAACGCATCAGTTTTTCACGGATGATTTCAGACGCCATAAACCGCTGCGAGCGATCAGTGATGTAATCTTCCGGGAAGTGATGGGTCGCTTCCGGCAAATGCTTACGCACGATTGCTGCGATAGTGTCGACATTCAGCCCGGTTTCGGCAGAGATCGGTACGATATCGAGAAAATTCATCTGGCTTGCCAGGAACTGCAGATGCGGCAGCAGATCGGCTTTCTCCTGCACGTTGTCCACTTTGTTCACCGCGAGGATCACCGGCGCTTTACCGTCACGCAGCTTATTGAGCACCATTTCATCGTCCGGCGTCCAGCGGGTGCCTTCAACGACAAAAATCACCAGCTCAACGTCGCCAATGGAGCTGCTCGCCGCTTTGTTCATCAGGCGGTTAATGGCGCGTTTTTCTTCCATATGCAGACCCGGAGTATCGACGTAGATCGCCTGATACGCGCCTTCAGTATGGATACCCACAATGCGGTGACGGGTTGTCTGCGCTTTGCGGGAAGTGATGGAGATTTTCTGCCCCAACAGTTTGTTCAGCAATGTGGATTTGCCAACGTTCGGACGTCCGACGATAGCAATAAATCCGCAGTAACTTTTATCGATGCTCATTCCAGCTCCAGTTTTTTCAACGCCTGTTCGGCGGCAGCCTGCTCAGCCTTACGACGGCTTGAACCTGTGCCAACCACCGGTTCGCTCAGGCCGCTAACCTGGCAGTGGATAGTAAATTCCTGATCGTGCGCTTCGCCACGTACCTGAACTACCAGATAAGTTGGCAGAGGCAGATGGCGCCCCTGCAAATATTCTTGCAAGCGCGTTTTCGGATCTTTTTGTTTATCGCCTGGGCTAATTTCGTCCAGACGGGTTTGATACCAGTTAAGGATTAATTTCTCGACGGTCTGAATATCGCTGTCGAGGAATACGCCGCCAATTAATGCTTCAACGGTGTCAGCAAGAATCGACTCACGACGAAATCCACCGCTTTTAAGTTCACCTGGCCCTAAACGCAAGCACTCACCTAACTCAAATTCACGCGCCAGTTCTGCCAGCGTATTGCCACGAACCAGCGTGGCGCGCATCCGGCTCATATCGCCTTCATCCACACGAGGGAAACGGTGATACAGCGCATTGGCGATAACGTAGCTCAAAATAGAGTCGCCTAAAAATTCTAAACGCTCGTTATGTTTGCTGCTGGCACTACGATGGGTTAATGCCTGCTGCAACAGCTCCTGATGATTAAAAGTGTAGCCCAGCTTCCGTTGAAGCCGATTAATTACGATGGGGTTCATGCGATACCAATAAATAAATGCGTCAACAATTCAGCACACGAAACAGACCTGATATGCAGGGTTCTGCTAACAGCTTTGCAGCAGTTTCAGTTGACCTGTACATGGGGACCAACGCTGTTTCGTGTGCCGTGGCGACCTGGAGGTGCCAACCTTAAACTTCGGGGGAATATTCTATACACAACGACGGGGGATGTCGTTAGTCACGGGAGATTTATCTCATAAATAATTCACGTTGTCGCCATAACGGCGACAACGTGAACGAAGATAAGCTATTAATGGATGCCGCCAATACGACTTAAGCGCACACCAGTCGGCCATTCGCCTTCTTGCTTATCGAAACTCATCCAGATAGCCGTTGCCCGACCGACCAGATTCGCTTCCGGCACAAAGCCCCAGTAACGGCTGTCCGCGCTGTTGTCGCGGTTGTCACCCATCATGAAGTATTGGCCCGGCGGAACAATCCAGGTTGCCAGTTGTTGTCCTGGCTGCTGGTAATACATCCCCACCTGATCCTGCGCAATCGGCACGGTCAGGATACGATGCGTTACATCGCCCAGTGTCTCTTTACGTTCAGAAAGACGAATTCCATTTTCTTTGGTTTCGTTTTTCGGCACCTCAAAGAATCCGCTGGTTGCTTCTCCGCCGTTACGACGCGAGAAGGTCTGAACGAAATCGCTCGGTTCCACGTTTGAGTAGGTGACCGGCAGCGCGTTTTCACACGCCTGACCGGAACTGCATCCCGGTTGAATAGTCAACTCTTTCGCAACCGGATCGTAAGTGACTTTATCGCCCGGTAAACCCACCGCACGCTTGATGTAATCAAGCTTTGGATCTTCCGGGTATTTAAAGACCACGATATCGCCACGTTTCGGATGACCGGTTTCGATCAGCGTTTTCTGGTAGATAGGATCTTTAATGCCGTAAGCAAACTTCTCTACCAGAATAAAGTCACCGATTAACAGAGTCGGCATCATCGAACCTGACGGGATCTGGAACGGTTCATAAATAAACGAACGCACAATCAATACGATAGCCAGCACCGGAAATACAGAAGCGCCGGTTTCGAGCCAACCTGGCTTCGGCGCAACTTTTTTCAGCGTTGCTTTATCCAGTGAGTCCCCGGCAGCTGCTTGCGCTGCTGCCTGACGTTCCCGCCGTTTAGGTGCGAAAAAGAATTTATCCACGCACCACAAAATGCCCGTCACCAGTGTGGCAATCACCAGAATCAGGGCAAACATATTCGCCATGCCAACTCCTAATGGTTATTTGTTGTCTTTGCCGACGTGCAGAATGGCGAGGAACGCTTCCTGCGGCAGTTCGACGTTACCGATCTGCTTCATGCGTTTCTTACCTTCTTTCTGCTTCTGCAGCAGCTTTTTCTTACGGCTGATATCGCCGCCATAACATTTAGCCAGTACGTTTTTACGCAGCTGTTTCACGGTGGAACGCGCAATGATGTGCGTTCCAATCGCAGCCTGAATGGCGATATCAAACTGCTGGCGGGGGATCAGATCTTTCATCTTCTCCACCAGCTCGCGACCACGGTTTTGCGAATTATCACGGTGGGTGATCAACGCCAGCGCATCAACACGTTCACCGTTGATTAAAACGTCAACACGCACCATGTCGGACGCCTGGAAGCGTTTGAAGTTGTAATCCAAAGACGCATAACCACGCGAGGTAGATTTCAGGCGATCGAAGAAGTCGAGTACCACTTCCGCCATAGGGATCTCATACGTCAGTGCCACCTGGTTACCGTGATAAACCATGTTGGTCTGTACGCCGCGTTTTTCTACGCATAGCGTAATGACGTTACCAAGATACGCCTGCGGCAGCAGCATGTGACACTCTGCTATCGGTTCGCGCAATTCATAGATGTTATTCACCGCTGGCAGCTTGGATGGGCTGTCGACGTAGATAACTTCTTTCGCCGTAGTTTCTACTTCATACACTACTGTCGGAGCGGTAGTAATCAGGTCAAGGTCGTACTCGCGTTCCAGCCGTTCCTGAATGATCTCCATGTGCAGCAGGCCGAGGAAGCCGCAGCGGAAACCAAAGCCCAGCGCCGTGGAGCTTTCTGGCTCATAGAACAATGAGGCATCGTTCAGGCTAAGTTTGCCCAGCGCATCGCGGAAGGCTTCATAGTCGTCAGAACTTACCGGGAACAAACCGGCGTAAACCTGCGGTTTGACTTTTTTAAATCCTGGCAGCGCCTTTTCTGCCGGATTACGTGCCAGCGTTAAGGTGTCACCGACTGGTGCGCCGTGGATATCTTTAATAGCACATACCAACCAGCCTACTTCGCCACATTTCAGTTCTGTACGATCAACTTGCTTCGGCGTGAAAATACCCAGACGGTCGGCGTTATAAGTCTGCCCGGTACTCATGACTTTCACTTTGTCGCCCTTACGCAGGGTGCCGTTTTTAATACGGATAAGTGAGACAACGCCCAGGTAGTTGTCGAACCAGGAGTCGATAATCAGAGCCTGCAACGGGCCTTCCGGATCGCCTTCCGGCGGTGGGATGTCGCGCACCAGGCGTTCAAGAACGTCCTGCACACCAACGCCGGTTTTCGCCGAGCAACGCACTGCGTCGGTGGCGTCGATACCAACGATATCTTCAATTTCTTCCGCCACGCGTTCCGGATCGGCTGCCGGTAAGTCAATCTTATTCAGTACCGGCACCACTTCAAGATCCATTTCCATTGCGGTGTAGCAGTTTGCCAGGGTTTGCGCTTCTACGCCCTGCCCGGCGTCAACCACCAGCAATGCACCTTCACAAGCGGCCAGCGAACGCGATACTTCATAAGAGAAGTCCACATGACCCGGGGTGTCGATAAAGTTAAGTTGATAGGTTTCGCCATCGGACGCTTTATAGTCCAGCGTCACGCTCTGCGCTTTGATAGTTATGCCACGCTCACGCTCAAGATCCATGGAATCGAGAACCTGTGCCTCCATTTCACGGTCAGACAGGCCACCGCAGATCTGGATAATACGGTCAGACAGCGTCGATTTACCGTGGTCAATGTGAGCTATGATCGAAAAGTTACGTATATTCTTCATAAAGTATGATTATTGTGCCTTAATGCCCGGTTAACCAGGCTTTTAGAAGTCGCTGTTCTGAGCTTAACGTCTGTATTAATAGAAACGCCGCATTCTACACTACAACATTGAGGCGAGGAAATGTTCATACCGTATGGATTGTGGTATCTGGAAACGTCCTCGCATTTGTTATGCAAAATACAACAAAGCCAGTGAAATCACTGGCTCGCGTCTTCCGAAGATGTTTCAAATCGCACAAGGCCAGGCGGCAATGCCACACTTAAAATGACAGGTTGCCACTCTGCCCGGGCAGCAAACTTACGTGAGAATCCACGCGCAATGAGGAATCCGCCAACGCCGCCGAGAATCGCACCACATAATGCTGCAATATCTGAAGCAAAGAGTAGCTGAAATAACGAAGCGATGAAGAATAATCCCACCAACGGCGACATATAAACCAGTAATGCGGAGCTGAGCAGGCTGCCTTCGGCGATTCCTAATTCCACTTTTTGCCCCGGCACTAACGGTTCATCACAGGGTACGACGATGGTATGCGTGGTTTGCGGGCCAAGTTTATTTAACACGCGGCTACCGCAACCAGCACGGGAAGCACAGCTGCTACATGAGGCTTTGACATCACAACTGACCAGCGCCTGCCCGTTTTTCCAGGAGACGACAGTGGCCCACTCTTTAATCATTGCCCTGCCCCAAACTTAATATTCTCGGCAATGCGCTTCGCCGTTTGCGGTGGCAGTTCACCAACAATGGTGATTTCGGCGTTATCACGTACGCTGGTACTGACGGTTCTGCGTCCGGTGCGCAACATCTGGTCGGTGCTCGATGGCGTAGCGCGGTTAACGTTTACCGAGAAGCTGAATAATCCGTCGGAATAGAGACGTGATTCGATAGGCATGTTGTCCATCGTCGGTAACGGACGCCGACTGCTGGAGACTTCACTAAAGCCCTGCGGCAACCAGGTTGGAGTCCAGTTAAATTTGGCTTTTTCACCCACAGGTACAGAAAGCAGCGGTGGCAAGTTCGCTTTCGCCAGCGTCTGCATACTGCTGCTGATATCCTGATTGACGTTGAAAGCAATCACACGGAATTGTTCCAGCGTTTCACCATCGCGATCAAGGAGATCTACCCGCATCGGTAATTTCGATTCGGTGTCCATCCATACGATGTAGCTGTAGCGTGTGCCATCACGAGCTACTACGCGGATTACCTCACATAAGCGGTCGGCAATACGCGTACGCCCCACGGAGATAAAGTCGTAGTATGGAGAAAGACGTTTGAAATCGGTATAGATGAGCGATGGCAGAGAATCAACAATGTAATCGCCATTAAGTGTGAACGGTTCAAGACCCGGTTCAAAATAGCTGATTTCATTGCCGCGCTGTACCACTTCCCGGCGCGGGCCATCCATTTGCAACAACTGTGCAAGAGGACGGTTATCGAGGCGTGCATGTCGATAACGCAGAGACTCAACACCTTGTTTATTGATGCTGATGAATGACAGCTCGTAATTCAGTGACTGGCTAGCCAGGTTCATCTGCTGTAATAACGCCCCGGACGCAGGGGTGGCCGAGGCGTTAGCAGAGAATAACAGGCTACCTGTCACTAATGACATGGCAAACCAAAGTTGCTTCATTACTGCGATTGCGTTCCTAAAGTTTGAATTCCTGGCACCTGTACAGCGGCTTGCTGTGTCTGGGCCTGCTCAAACTGAAGCTGTTCGGAGTGGAGTCGACGTTGCAGTTCGTAATCCTGCAACATGGCATTAATGCGACGACGCTGCTCCTGTACCTGCTGCTGTTGACCATTGTTCGTAGTCGCTTCAGAAGGCACTCCCAGACTTACCGGACTGGCTTTACCCATCATCGGCAGAGTATTAAATACCGGAGTTTCGGGCTGCTGGGACGTTTCAGATTGTCCATTATAGTGCTGGACGCCAACGATAACTGCAAGCGATACACACGCCGCTACGCCCATTTGGGTAAGCTGTGCCGCCCACGGACGGACTTTCTGCCAGAATGGCATTTTCTGCCATTGATGCGGTGCAGGCTGAGCCTCTGGGATCAATGTCGTCGGTTGACGTACTGGCTCTTCTTCAATGGCAGCCATCACGCGGGAAGAGATATCGAAATGAAGTACCTCGGGAGTATCACCCCGCATAGAGTCACGGATTAAGTGATAGTTTTCCCAGGTTTTCTGCATTTCCGGGTTGTGAGCCAGTTCGTTAAGCAGCTCACTATCCAGCGTTTCGCCATCCATTAAAGCGGAAAGTTGTTCTTTCTGCATGCCTAATACCCTTATCCAGTATCCCGCTATCGTCAACGCCTGATAAGCGGTTGAACTTTATTATCAATAGCTTCCCTCGCACGGAAGATACGTGAACGCACCGTACCCACCGGACAATCCATGATAGCGGCTATCTCTTCATAGCTCAGGCCATCCAGCTCCCGCAAGGTTATTGCCATGCGTAAATCTTCCGGGAGGGACTCAATAGTTCGGAAAACTATCTGTCTCAGTTCTTCTGACAACATTAAGTTCTCAGGGTTCGAAATTTCTTTCAGCGCGCCGCCACTTTCGAAGTTTTCAGCTTCAATGGCATCCACATCACTGGAAGGTGGACGACGCCCCTGAGCAACCAGGTAATTTTTTGCCGTATTAACAGCAATCCGATACAGCCATGTATAAAAAGCACTATCTCCCCGGAACGAATCCAGCGCACGATAGGCTTTAATAAAAGCTTCTTGTACCACATCGGGAACATCACCCGACGGCACATAGCGGGAAACCAGACTCGCCACCTTATGCTGATAGCGCACTACCAGTAAGTTAAAGGCTTTCTGATCTCCCTTCTGGACCCGCTCAACCAGGACCTGGTCCGTTAACTGCTCGCTCATCCGAGGTAAAATCTCCCCAAACCAAATTTCCACGCGCTATCGAAACGCCACTCCATTAGCTGCAATTTGAGCAAGCAAAGGGTTAGAGTGTCTCGTTTTTGTAAAGTTCCGTAACGCATCTGTTTTTGTTTGTCATGCTGTAGACGGATCATTATCTATCATTATAAGTCTACAGAATCTGAATAACGCATTATCTGTGTAGAAATGCCCATTTAACTGCCTGAAGAGTAACCCAACGGCCTTTTTATTTCACCACCTAATCCTCCGCCGACGAGCAACTTCTCTTTTTCCCGTCTTCCTGAATCAACATGTTTAGCCCTTGTAACAAACATCAAAATAACAGATGTTTAATTGTACAACATGATGCTATGCTGGCCGAACGGTGTTTAGTAAATTAAACAATCAAAATGAATATTTTCCCTGAACATTCTTGTGATGTGTTGATTATTGGTAGCGGTGCCGCCGGGCTTTCACTGGCGCTACGTCTGGCGGATAAGCATCAAGTCATCGTTCTAAGTAAAGGTCAAGTTACAGAAGGCTCGACGTTTTACGCCCAGGGCGGAATTGCCGCCGTGTTTGATGAAACTGACAGCATCGATTCCCATGTGGAAGATACCTTAATTGCTGGTGCCGGAATTTGCGATCGCCATGCAGTTGAATTTGTTGCCAGCAATGCGCGTTCCTGCGTGCAATGGTTGATCGACCAGGGGGTGTTGTTTGATACCCACGTTCGGCCAAATGGCGAAGAGAGCTACCATCTGACCCGTGAAGGTGGACATAGTCACCGTCGTATTCTTCATGCCGCCGACGCCACTGGTAAAGAAGTAGAAACCACGCTGGTGAGCAAGGCGCAGAACCATCCGAATATTCGCGTGCTGGAACGCAGCAACGCAGTCGATCTGATTATTTCTGACAAAATTGGTCTGCCGGGTACGCGGCGGGTTGTTGGCGCGTGGGTATGGAATCGCAATAAAGAAGCGGTAGAAACCTGCCACGCAAAAGCGGTAGTGCTGGCAACCGGAGGCGCATCGAAAGTTTATCAGTATACCACCAATCCTGATATATCCTCCGGCGATGGTATTGCCATGGCCTGGCGCGCGGGTTGCCGGGTTGCTAATCTTGAATTTAATCAGTTCCACCCTACCGCACTGTATCATCCACAGGCTCGAAATTTCCTGTTAACGGAAGCTTTACGTGGCGAAGGCGCTTATTTGAAACGCCCGGACGGTACACGATTTATGCCCGATTTTGATGATCGCGGCGAACTGGCACCGCGCGATATTGTTGCTCGTGCTATTGATCACGAAATGAAGCGCCTCGGCGCGGATTGTATGTTCCTCGATATC
The DNA here is from genome assembly GCF_002965705.1 of Escherichia sp. MOD1-EC6842. Taxonomy (NCBI): domain Bacteria; kingdom Pseudomonadati; phylum Pseudomonadota; class Gammaproteobacteria; order Enterobacterales; family Enterobacteriaceae; genus Escherichia; species Escherichia sp. MOD1-EC6842. Next base: position 169,481 of record NZ_PTRF01000009.1, read on the forward strand.
AGCCATAAACCTGCGGATTTTATTCGTCAGCATTTCCCGATGATTTATGAAAAGTTATTGGGACTGGGTATTGATCTCACGAAAGAGCCTGTCCCAATAGTGCCCGCTGCGCACTACACCTGCGGTGGCGTGATGGTAGATGATTATGGGCGTACCGACGTTGATGGCCTGTATGCCATTGGTGAAGTCAGCTATACAGGATTACATGGCGCTAACCGAATGGCCTCTAACTCATTGCTGGAGTGTCTGGTCTACGGCTGGTCGGCAGCGGAAGATATTGCAAAGCGTATGCCCTATGTGCGCGGCGTCAGTACGTTACCGCCGTGGGATGAAAGCCGCGTTGAGAATCCTGATGAACTGGTGGTGATTCAACATAACTGGCATGAGTTACGCCTGTTTATGTGGGATTACGTGGGCATTGTACGCACAACAAAGCGCCTGGAGCGCGCCCTGCGGCGGATCAATATGTTGCAGCAGGAGATAGATGAATATTATGCTCACTTCCGTGTGTCGAATAATTTGCTGGAGCTGCGTAATCTGGTGCAGGTTGCCGAGTTGATTGTTCGCTGCGCGATAATGCGCAAAGAGAGTCGGGGCTTGCATTACACGCTGGATTACCCGGAGCTACTCGCGCATTCCGGTCCGTCGATTCTCACCCCCGGCAATCATTACATAAACAGATAAAAAGCCTGGGTCAGCGCCGTATACGCTTCGGAATAGTTCTGGTCTGGCCCACGAATCACTAAGCGATCGCTAAAACACTCCCCCGCCTGTGGGGAGAATGCCAGCAGCACCCGATGCGGCAGTCGCGCTTCGTTTTCCGCCACATCCGTCCGTAAACGTAAATGCCAGCCCATATTTAACGCCAGTTCAGTAAAACCATTACCGACCTGTTCTGGCAGCACCACGCAGAAAAATCCTTCTTCGGTAATGCATTCTGCCGCGCAAGTGAGCAACGTCTGGTGATCAAGCGTAGTGGTATAGCGCGCCTGCTCCCGCTGTGGTGTTGCGCACTCTACTCCCTGCTGATAATACGGCGGGTTGCTGATAATTAAATCAAAACGCCCAGACTGCTGGGTAATCCACTGCTGAATATCCACCGTATGGACGTTAATCCGCTCTGCCCACGGGGACTGCGCGATATTTTCCTGCGCCTGGGCAGCCGCTTCATTTTCAATTTCAACCGCATCGATTATCACGCCATCATCGGTGCGCTGCGCCAGCATCAAAGCCAATAAGCCGCTACCGCTGCCGATATCAAGGCAGCGTTTTACCCCAGCCACAGGAGCCCATGCGCCCAGCAAAATTCCATCCGTTCCCACTTTCATTGCACAGCGATCGTGTGCGACAAAAAACTGTTTAAAAGTAAATCCATTACGACGAAGCACGGATGTAGACTGTGACATGAAAATAAAACCTTGCTGGAAAAACGGCGATAGCGCCGGGTAAGAACAATACCTGAGAAGCGATATCCATACAAACAGATGAAGATTGCAGCCGTAACGTCTATAATCAGCGCCCCACACAGAGGTAGAACATGACTGTAACGACTTTTTCCGAACTTGAACTCGACGAAAGCCTGCTGGAAGCACTCCAGGATAAAGGTTTCACTCGCCCGACCGCCATTCAGGCTGCCGCCATTCCGCCTGCGCTCGATGGCCGTGATGTACTCGGTTCTGCGCCGACAGGCACCGGTAAAACGGCGGCGTATCTGCTGCCAGCGTTGCAGCACCTGCTCGATTTCCCGCGTAAGAAATCCGGTCCGCCGCGTATTTTGATCCTCACCCCAACTCGCGAACTGGCGATGCAGGTGGCCGATCATGCCCGCGAACTGGCGAAACATACGCATCTGGATATTGCCACCATCACCGGTGGCGTGGCTTATATGAACCACGCAGAAGTGTTCAGCGAAAACCAGGACATCGTGGTCGCCACAACTGGTCGTCTGCTGCAGTATATAAAAGAAGAGAACTTCGATTGCCGCGCGGTTGAAACGCTGATCCTCGATGAAGCAGACCGTATGCTGGATATGGGTTTCGCCCAGGATATCGAACATATTGCTGGCGAAACTCGCTGGCGTAAACAAACCCTGCTCTTCTCGGCAACGCTGGAAGGCGATGCTATTCAGGATTTTGCTGAGCGTCTGCTCGAAGATCCGGTGGAAGTTTCTGCGAATCCGTCCACCCGTGAGCGCAAAAAGATTCATCAGTGGTATTACCGCGCCGATGATCTTGAGCATAAAACTGCGTTGCTGGTGCATCTGTTAAAACAGCCGGAAGCGACTCGCTCAATTGTCTTTGTGCGTAAGCGTGAGCGTGTGCATGAACTGGCAAACTGGCTGCGCGAAGCGGGCATCAACAACTGCTATCTCGAAGGTGAGATGGTGCAAGGCAAACGCAACGAAGCGATCAAACGCCTGACCGAAGGCCGCGTTAACGTACTGGTTGCAACTGATGTTGCCGCGCGTGGTATCGACATTCCGGATGTCAGCCACGTCTTTAACTTCGATATGCCGCGCAGTGGCGATACTTATTTGCACCGTATCGGGCGTACCGCTCGCGCTGGCCGTAAAGGCACCGCAATTTCACTGGTTGAAGCTCATGACCATCTGCTGCTGGGCAAAGTTGGCCGTTATATTGAAGAGCCAATTAAAGCTCGCGTAATTGATGAGTTACGCCCGAAAACGCGTGCGCCAAGCGAGAAACAGACCGGCAAGCCATCGAAAAAAGTGTTGGCAAAACGCGCCGAGAAGAAAAAGGCTAAAGAGAAAGAGAAGCCACGGGTGAAAAAACGCCATCGCGATACCAAAAATATTGGTAAGCGCCGCAAACCAAGCGGAACGGGCGTGCCGCCGCAAACGACAGAAGAGTAATCATAATGCCGGGTTTAAGCCCGGTATTAAAAGTGCAGGCAAACGCAAAATTGCCTGATGCGCTACGCTTATCAGGCCTACGAAACTCATGCAATGTATTGAATTTGCACAATTTTGTAGGCCGGATAAGGCGTTCACGCCGCATCCGGCATGAACAAAGCGCATTTGTCGACAAGTTGAATGCAGGGTTTAATCCCAGCATTATTTTTATCCCGGCAAAAAACACTCTTCAACACACTGAATAAAAGTATGCATCGCCGGGCTAACCGCTTTTCCGGCATGGTGAGCGCACATTGCCGTAATGGTCTGCGACGGTTCGCCGAAGGGTAATTCAATTAATTCTCCGCACTCCAGCTCTTTTGCTACCGCAAAGCGCGGTAAGTAGCTGACTCCGATATTTGCTGCGACACATCGCTTGATACTTTCAATGCTTATAAGCTCAATGGTGTGTTCCACCGTAATCCGCTGCTGACGCAGCGTGCTTTCAAATATCTGGCGGAAGACGCATTGCGGTTCGTTAATAATAAAGCTACAGGCGTTATGTCTTCCCGGCTCAGTAAAATCGACATCTTCAATATGCGGCGAAGCCACCAGCACCAACGATTGTTCACCTAACTCTCGTCGGTTCAGAGCATCATCATTCCCTACGCGATAAAAGACACCGACATCGGCCTCATCATTCAGCAGTGCATCACGGATCACGTAGCAGTTCAGCGACTGCAACGATAAACGTACTTTGGGTGCGCGTTGCCGAAAACGCTGCAACACCTGCGGCATTCGATAAGAGAGTAGCGTTTCACCTGAAACAACGCGCAGCTCTCCGTCCGGATCCGACTCTTTTTTGGCAGCCTCGCGTAGCGTATCCATCACTCTGGTGAGTTCATAAATGTGCGGCAGCAACTTTTTTCCTTCGCGAGTGAGACACATCCGTCGGCCAATTTTTTCAAACAACTGAACCGAGAACTCCTGTTCAAGCTGCTGAATATGAAAAGTCACCGTCGATTGTGTACAGCACAATTTTTGCGAAGCTCGCAAAAAGGAACCCTCTTCCACCACGGTTTTAAGCGTAATAAAACGGCGCAGATCCATAAACCCAAACCTATCGAGATTGTCGAATTTAGAATGAAAAAACATTCATTTTTTTAAATGTTTCATGTCGGGTACTGTCTACCAAAACAGAGGAGATAACAAGTGACACCGACCCTTTTAAGTGCTTTTTGGACCTACACTCTGATTACGGCCCTCACGCCAGGACCGAACAATATTCTCGCTCTGAGTTCAGCCACGTCGCATGGGTTTCGTCAGAGTTCCCGCGTGCTGGCAGGGATGAGTCTGGGATTTTTAATCGTCATGTTGCTGTGTGCGGGAATTTCGTTTTCACTGGCTGTTATCGATCCGGCAGCAGTGCATTTGTTGAGTTGGGCGGGGGCAGCATATATTGTCTGGCTGGCGTGGAAAATCGCTACCAGTCCAACAAAAGAAGACGGACTTCAGGCAAAACCGATCAGTTTTTGGGCCAGCTTTGCTTTGCAGTTTGTGAACGTCAAAATTATTTTGTACGGCATTACGGCACTGTCGACGTTTGTTCTGCCGCAAACACAGGCGTTAAGCTGGGTAGTTGGCGTCAGCGTTTTGCTGGCGATGATTGGGACGTTTGGCAATGTGTGTTGGGCGCTGGCGGGACATCTGTTTCAGCGATTGTTTAACCGCTATGGCCGTCAGTTGAATATCGTGCTGGCGCTGTTGCTGGTCTATTGTGCGGTACGCATTTTCTATTGAAAGACAAAAGAAAAGCGGAAGAGGTCACCCTCTTCCGCTTAATAACTTGCTACTTAAGCCTTACAGGCTTTCAGTAAAGGTACGAGCGATAACGTCGCGCTGCTGTTCCGGAGTCAGAGAGTTGAAGCGAACTGCATAACCGGATACACGGATGGTCAGCTGCGGATATTTTTCCGGATGCTTAACTGCATCTTCCAGAGTTTCACGACGCAGAACGTTTACGTTCAGGTGCTGGCCACCTTCAACGCGAACTTCTGGTTTAACTTCTACTGGAACTTCACGGTATTCAATGTCACCCAGTTTGCTTACTGCAACCACTTCGTCTTCTGCAAAACCTGCTTTCGCAACGATGCAACGCGCTTCGCCTTTTTCGCTGTCCAGCAGCCAGAAAGAGTTCAGCAGATCGTCATTAGCGGCTTTAGTAATCTGGATACCTGTAATCATGTGATGCCTCCCCGGCAAATTATTTGATTTGATTAGCCTGTCGCGGCCAATTGGTAAAACCATTGTTGCTTGAGTGTATATATACTCCTCAAACACCCTTGATTCTTTGATTTAAATCAATAAAAACCACACATCAAATGTGGTCGTAAATGGATTTTATTGTTTTACATCAACTTATACGAGTGTGGAATTTTACCAATTTACATTTTTTTGCACTCGTTTATGGCTAAAAAATGAGCTTGATTTTGTTCTGTAGAAAGAAGCAGTTAAGCTAGGCGGATTGAAGATCCGCAGGAGAGCGAGATGACTAACCAATTAACCTGGCATGACGTGCTGGCTGAAGAAAAGCAGCAACCCTATTTTCTTAACACCCTCCAGACCGTTGCCAGCGAGCGGCAGTCCGGGATAACCATCTACCCACCACAAAAAGATGTCTTTAACGCCTTTCGCTTTACTGAACTGGGCGATGTCAAAGTGGTGATCCTCGGTCAGGATCCTTACCACGGCCCCGGACAAGCGCACGGTCTGGCATTTTCCGTTCGCCCAGGCATTGCTATACCGCCTTCTCTACTGAATATGTACAAAGAGCTGGAAAATACCCTTCCAGGCTTTACTCGCCCGACACATGGCTATCTTGAAAGCTGGGCACGTCAAGGGGTTCTCCTGCTCAACACCGTATTGACGGTGCGCGCAGGCCAGGCACATTCCCACGCCAGCCTCGGCTGGGAAACGTTTACTGATAAAGTCATCAGCCTGATTAATCAGCATCGTGAAGGCGTGGTGTTTTTGTTGTGGGGATCACATGCGCAAAAGAAAGGGGCGATTATAGATAAGCAACGCCATCACGTGCTGAAAGCGCCACATCCGTCACCGCTTTCGGCGCATCGTGGATTCTTTGGCTGCAACCATTTTGTGCTGGCAAATCAGTGGCTGGTACAACGTGGCGAGACGCCGATTGACTGGATGCCAGTATTACCGGCAGAGAGTGAGTAATTGACGGAAAAATACCGGATGGCAGAATTGCCATCCGGCTGATTTATCAGGCTTTATTCTGACGCCACCATTCGCCAAGCAGCACACCAGTTGCGACAGAGATATTCAGCCCGGCAACGTTGCCAGTACCGTCAATCTTCACGCGCAGATCGTTCGGATCGCGTGCGGCATCCGGTAACCCTTCATATTCCTGACCCAGCACCAGCACCATTTTCGCTGGCAGACTGGTTTTGAACAGCGGTTTACCCTGTTCGCTGGAAGTGGTTACCACGGTGTAACCCGCCTGACGGAAATCATCCAGCACATTAACAATGTTGTCGCCGGTAATCGGCTGAACGTGCTCTGCGCCGCCTTCTGCGGTACGGATTGCCGCACCCGATTCCAGCAACGCCGCATCCTGCACCACAACGCCTTTCACGCCAAAGTGCGCGCAGCTACGCATCATGCCACCCAGGTTATGCGGGTTAGATTCGTTTTCCAGCGCCAGTACGCAATCCTGCGCGCCAGCCTGGCTTACCCACTGCTGTACGGTTGTGCCGTTACGCTTTTTGATCAGGAAGCAAACGCCACCGTGATGTTCCGTGCCTGATGCTTTTGTCAGTTCCGCTTCATCCACTACATGGTACGCTTTGCGGTTTGCCGCCATCCAGCGCAATGCTTCTTTAAAACGTGGCGTTACGCTCTGGATAAACCAGGCGCGAACAATCGCTTCCGGACGGCTCTGGAACAGTGCCTGACATGCATTTTCGCCGTAGACGCGGGTTTCTTCCGCACGCTGACGACGCAAAACTTCGGGATCAATAAAACTTTTACCACTGATGCCACCGTGATCGGCCTTTTCTGGTGCCTCATCACCCGGCGCGCGGGAAACGGTGCGCCACGGCGACTCTTCCCACTTGCGGTCACGGGGCTGACTCTGTTTGTCATCGCGGGCGGGGCGACGGCCACCGTCAGCACGAGATTTTCCTGGACGCCCGCCCCCTTTCCCGGTGCGCGGGTTGTGGGTACGTTTATCAGAATCATCATCACTGCGGACATACATCACTTTGACCTTGCCGCTTTTACCTTTCATTTCATCGTTCATGCTTTTCTCCACCAGCGCTGCGCGAAGCGCGCAGATTACCCGAAGTGCGCGCGGTTCGCCATGATTTCGTACCAAAGCCTGCGACTATCATACCTATTGAATAAAACAGATTGTTGTCTGGAACATTGCCTTTGATAATATGTAACATATTAGAAACATACCGGCGTCATTGCCGATAAGTCTCCTTACTCATCCCGAGGTTAGTTATGAATACCGTTTGTACCCATTGTCAGGCCATCAATCGCATTCCCGACGATCGGATCGAAGATGCGGCAAAATGCGGACGCTGCGGTCACGACCTGTTTGACGGAGAGGTGATTAATGCGACCGGTGAAACACTCGACAAATTGCTGAAAGACGATCTGCCTGTAGTGATCGACTTCTGGGCGCCGTGGTGCGGCCCTTGCCGTAACTTCGCGCCGATTTTTGAAGATGTTGCGCAAGAGCGTAGCGGTAAAGTGCGTTTTGTAAAAGTGAATACCGAAGCCGAACGTGTATTAAGCAGCCGCTTTGGTATTCGTAGCATTCCGACGATCATGATTTTCAAAAATGGTCAGGTTGTTGACATGCTTAACGGCGCTGTGCCGAAAGCGCCGTTCGATAGCTGGTTGAACGAATCTCTTTAATCTTGCCGGGGCGCATCTTGTGCCCCGTTTTCTCCTCTGCGACAATGGCGGTTTTTCGACGCTCTCTCTCATGACCGAAAACGCTGTTCTCCAGTTACGCGCCGAACGTATTGCACGCGCAACGCGTCCTTTTCTTGCCCGTGGTAATCGCGTTCGTCGTTGCCAACGCTGTCTTTTGCCAGAGAAGCTTTGCCTCTGTTCGACAATCACCCCAACTGAAGCAAAAAGCCGTTTTTGTTTGCTGATGTTCGATACCGAGCCAATGAAGCCCAGCAATACCGGACGTTTAATTGCTGATATCTTGCCGGATACTGTCGCGTTTCAATGGTCGCGTACCGAACCCTCGCAAGATTTGCTGGATCTGGTACAAAACCCGGATTATCAGCCAATGGTGGTTTTTCCTGCCTCGTATGCCGGCGAGCAACGGGAAGTCATCTTCTCGCCGCCTTCCGGTAAGCCGCCGCTGTTTATTATGCTCGATGGCACCTGGCCGGAAGCACGCAAGATGTTTCGTAAAAGTCCGTATCTGGATAATTTCCCGGTTATTTCCGTCGATCTTTCCCGGCTTTCTGCCTATCGCCTGCGTGAAGCCCAGGCCGAAGGCCAATATTGTACTGCCGAAGTAGCCATCGCACTTTTAGATATGGCAGGCGATACCGAAGCAGCAACGGGCTTAGGCGAGCATTTCACTCGTTTTAAAACGCGCTATCTGGCAGGAAAAACGCAACATCTGGGTAGCATCACAGCAGAACTGTTAGAAAGCGTTTAAAATCATTCGGTCACTTCTGCGGGAGACCGGTATGAGTCAGCGAGGACTGGAAGCACTACTGCGACCAAAATCGATTGCGGTAATTGGCGCATCGATGAAACCCAATCGCGCAGGTTACCTGATGATGCGTAACCTGCTGGCGGGAGGCTTTAACGGACCGGTACTCCCGGTGACGCCAGCCTGGAAAGCGGTGTTGGGTGTGTTGGCCTGGCCGGATATTGCCAGCTTACCCTTTACACCCGACCTTGCGGTTTTGTGTACTAATGCCAGCCGTAATCTTGCTCTTCTGGAAGAGCTCGGCGAGAAAGGCTGTAAAACCTGCATTATTCTTTCCGCCCCGGCATCGCAACACGAAGATCTCCGCGCCTGCGCCTTGCGCCATAACATGCGCTTGCTAGGACCAAACAGTCTGGGCTTACTGGCTCCCTGGCAAGGTCTGAATGCCAGCTTTTCGCCTGTGCCGATTAAACGCGGCAAGCTGGCGTTTATTTCGCAATCGGCTGCCGTCTCCAACACCATCCTCGACTGGGCGCAACAGCGTGAGATGGGCTTTTCGTATTTTATTGCTCTCGGCGACAGCCTGGATATCGACGTTGATGAATTGCTCGACTATCTGGCGCGCGACAGTAAAACCAGCGCCATCCTGCTCTATCTCGAACAGTTAAGCGACGCGCGACGCTTTGTTTCGGCTGCCCGTAGTGCCTCGCGCAATAAACCGATTCTGGTGATTAAAAGCGGACGTAGCCCGGCGGCTCAACGTCTGTTGAACACCACGGCAGGAATGGATCCGGCGTGGGATGCGGCTATTCAGCGTGCAGGTTTATTACGAGTGCAGGACACTCACGAACTGTTTTCGGCGGTAGAAACCCTTAGCCATATGCGCCCGCTACGTGGCGACCGGCTGATGATTATCAGCAACGGTGCCGCGCCTGCCGCGCTGGCGCTGGATGCCTTATGGTCGCGCAATGGCAAGCTGGCAACGCTAAGTGAAGAGATTTGCCAGAAACTGCGCGATGCGCTGCCAGAACATGTTGCTATCTCTAACCCGCTCGATCTGCGCGATGACGCCAGCAGCGAGCATTATGTCAAAACGCTGGATATTCTGTTTCACAGCCAGGATTTTGATGCGCTGATGGTTATTCATTCGCCCAGCGCCGCAGCGCCCGCAACAGAAAGTGCGCAAGCATTAATTGAAGCGGTAAAACATCACCCTCGCAGCAAGTATGTATCTCTGCTGACGAACTGGTGTGGAGAACACTCCTCGCAAGAGGCACGACGCTTATTCAGCGAAGCCGGGCTGCCGACCTATCGAACACCGGAAGGTACTATTACCGCTTTTATGCATATGGTGGAGTACCGACGTAATCAGAAGCAACTACGCGAAACGCCGGCGCTGCCCAGCAATCTGACCTCTAATACCGCAGAAGCGCATATTCTGCTACAGCAAGCCATTGCTGAAGGAGCGACATCACTCGATACCCATGAAGTTCAGCCCATCCTGCAAGCGTATGGCATGAACACGCTTCCCACCTGGATTGCCACTGACAGCACCGAAGCTGTACATATTGCCGAACAGATTGGTTATCCGGTGGCGCTGAAGTTGCGCTCGCCGGATATTCCGCATAAATCAGAAGTTCAGGGCGTGATGCTCTATTTGCGTACGGCTAGTGAAGTCCAGCAAGCCGCGAACGCTATTTTCGATCGGGTAAAAATGGCCTGGCCGCAGGCGCGTATTCACGGCCTTTTAGTGCAAAGTATGGCTAACCGTGCAGGTGCTCAGGAGTTGCGCGTAGTCGTCGAGCACGATCCGGTTTTCGGGCCGTTGATCATGCTGGGTGAAGGCGGTGTGGAATGGCGTCCTGAAGATCAAGCCGTCGTGGCGCTGCCGCCACTGAACATGAACCTGGCTCGCTATCTGGTCATTCAGGGAATCAAAAGTAAAAAAATTCGTGCTCGCAGTGCACTGCGTCCACTCGACGTCGCGGGCTTAAGCCAGTTACTGGTGCAGGTTTCCAACCTGATTGTCGATTGCCCGGAAATTCAGCGTCTGGATATTCATCCTTTGCTGGCTTCCGGCAGTGAATTTACCGCGCTGGATGTCACGCTGGATATTGCGCCTTTTGAAGGCGATAACGAGAGTCGGCTGGCAGTGCGCCCTTATCCGCATCAGCTGGAAGAGTGGGTAGAATTGAAAAATGGCGAACGCTGCTTGTTCCGCCCGATTTTGCCAGAAGATGAGCCACAACTTCAGCAATTCATTTCGCGAGTCACCAAAGAAGATCTTTATTACCGCTACTTTAGCGAGATCAACGAATTTACCCATGAAGATTTAGCCAACATGACACAGATCGACTACGATCGGGAAATGGCGTTTGTAGCGGTACGACGTATTGATCAAACGGAAGAGATCCTCGGCGTCACGCGTGCGATTTCCGATCCTGATAACATCGATGCCGAATTTGCTGTACTGGTTCGCTCGGATCTCAAAGGGTTAGGCTTAGGTCGACGCTTAATGGAAAAGTTGATTACCTATACGCGAGATCACGGACTACAACGTCTGAATGGTATTACGATGCCAAACAATCGTGGCATGGTGGCGCTAGCCCGCAAGCTCGGGTTTAACGTTGATATCCAGCTCGAAGAGGGGATCGTTGGGCTTACGCTAAATCTTGCCCAGCGCGAGGAATCATGAGTAAGGTACTGGAAATGTTGACCACTTAATCGGGACTGGTGTTATTATTGCCCGCTTATGTCGTCTGCATTGCACAGAGGACCCTTCAATGAACAGAGAAGAAATGCACTGTGATGTTGTCAAAATTTAAGCGTAATAAACATCAACAACACCTTGCCCAACTACCCAAGATTTCTCAATCAGTTGATGATGTCGATTTCTTTTACGCTCCCGCCGACTTCCGGGAGACGCTGCTGGAAAAAATAGCCAGCGCGAAGCAGCGCATTTGCATTGTCGCCCTGTATCTCGAACAGGATGACGGTGGCAAAGGCATTCTGAACGCGTTGTATGAGGCTAAAAGGCAGCGTCCGGAACTGGATGTGCGGGTGCTGGTCGACTGGCATCGTGCACAACGTGGACGCATTGGCGCTGCGGCATCTAACACTAACGCTGACTGGTACTGCCGCATGGCGCAGGAAAATCCGGGCGTAGATGTTCCGGTTTATGGCGTTCCAATCAATACCCGTGAAGCCCTTGGTGTTCTGCACTTTAAAGGCTTTATCATCGACGATAGCGTACTTTATAGCGGTGCCAGCCTGAACGATGTTTACCTGCATCAGCACGATAAATATCGCTACGACCGTTATCATCTGATTCGTAACCGTAAGATGTCAGACATTATGTTTGAATGGGTTACACAGAATATTATGAATGGTCGCGGCGTTAATCGTCTGGATGATGTTAATCGCCCAAAAAGTCCGGAAATCAAGAACGACATTCGCCTGTTCCGCCAGGAGCTGCGTGATGCCGCTTATCATTTCCAGGGCGATGCCGACAACGATCAGCTTTCCGTAACGCCGTTGGTAGGTCTGGGGAAATCGAGTCTGTTGAACAAGACCATTTTCCATCTTATGCCTTGTGCCGAGCAGAAACTAACCATCTGCACCCCCTACTTCAACCTGCCAGCAATCCTTGTGCGCAATATCATCCAGTTGCTGCGCGAAGGGAAAAAGGTCGAAATTATTGTTGGTGATAAAACCGCGAATGACTTCTACATTCCGGAAGATGAACCTTTCAAGATAATTGGCGCACTGCCTTATCTTTATGAGATCAATCTGCGTCGCTTCCTGAGCCGTTTGCAGTATTACGTCAATACTGACCAGTTAGTGGTTCGGTTATGGAAAGATGACGACAACACCTATCACCTGAAAGGGATGTGGGTTGATGATAAGTGGATGCTGGTAACCGGTAATAACCTGAACCCACGCGCCTGGCGTCTGGATCTGGAAAACGCCATTTTGATCCACGATCCGCAACTGGAGCTTGCACCACAGCGTGAGAAAGAACTGGAGCTGATCCGCGAGCATACTACCATCGTTAAGCACTACCGCGATCTGCAAAGTATTGCCGATTATCCGGTGAAGGTTCGCAAACTTATCCGCCGTTTGCGCCGTATCCGCATCGACCGATTAATTAGCCGCATCCTGTAATCACAACCCCGTCCTGTACGGGGTTTGTTTTTTGGAGGCCACGTTTTGCGTATTCTTTTTGTCTGTTCGCTATTGTTACTTTCTGGATGCAGCCACATGGCTAACGATAGCTGGAGCGGGCAGGATAAAGCTCAACACTTTATCGCCTCGGCGATGCTTTCTGCCGCCGGAAATGAATACGCACAGCATCAGGGAATGAGCTCTGACCGTAGCGCCACGTTCGGGCTGATGTTCTCTGTAGGGCTGGGCGCGTCAAAAGAACTTTGGGATAGCCGCCCTGAAGGGAGCGGCTGGAGCTGGAAAGATTTTGCCTGGGATATCGCCGGTGCAAGCACCGGCTATACCATCTGGCAACTGGCGCATCACTAAAGACGCATTCCCTTCCCTTTGCGATGCAATGTTAGTGAAACCAGAAATGCAATAACTGACATAAAGGTGACATACCAGAAGAAGGCTGTTTCCATTCCTACCGATTTCAACGATAACGCTACATACTCTGCGGAGCCACCAAATATAGCATTGGCGACTGCATATGACAGACCAACGCCTAATGCGCGAACCTGTGCCGGGAACATCTCAGCCTTCAGTATTCCACTGATTGAAGTATAAAAACTCACTATCAGCAGGGCGCACATCACCAGACCAAAAGCGGCATAAGGAGAGGAAACGTTCTGCAATGCTGAAAGAATCGGAACGGTAAAAATGGCTGCCAGAGAACCGAAACATAACATTGAAGTTCGGCGGCCAATCTTATCCGACAGTGCCCCAATGAGCGGCTGGATGAGCATAAATACAAACAGTGCTGCTGTCATAATGCCGCTTGCTACGTTTGCGTGCATTCCCGCAGTATTCACCAGATACTTCTGCATGTAAGTGGTGAAGGTATAGAAACAAAGGGAGCCCGCAGCGGTAAAACCGAGAACCATGATGAATGCTCGGCGATTGCGCCATAATCCTTTCAGAGATCCAGCTTCTTTTAAAGCGCGTGTTTCTTGTTGTGAAGTTTCATCCAATTGACGGCGTAACCACAACGCTACAACAGCTAACACAGCTCCTAACGCAAAAGGAATACGCCATCCCCACTCTCTGAGTGCAGCGTCTTCCATGGTGTGTTGTAAAACCACGACAACCAGTAGAGCTAGCAGTTGTCCGCCGATCAACGTGACATACTGAAATGAGGCATAAAAACCTTTACGACCTTCTACTGCGACTTCACTCATATAGGTGGCGCTGGTGCCATATTCTCCACCTACAGATAATCCCTGAAATAAACGCGCGAGAAGCAATAATGCTGGAGCCCAGGTACCGATTGTTTCATAACCAGGCAAACAGGCGATTACCAGTGAGCCGAAACACATCATACACACCGATAACAGCATCGATTTTTTACGACCATGTTTATCGGCTATGCGTCCAAATAGCCAACCGCCTATTGGGCGCATCAGGAATCCCGCAGCAAAAACACCGGCTGTTTGCAGTAGTTGAGTAGTCGTGTTCCCAGAAGGGAAGAAGATGTGGGCGAAGTAGAGTGAACAGAACGAGTAGACATAGAAATCGAACCACTCGACCAGATTACCTGAAGAGGCCCCCACAATTGCCCAAATGCGGCGACGAGTATCACTACTTGTCAGTTTGCCGTCTGCCGTTACAGTGCTTTCTGCCATGCCACTATTTCTCCTGCCATAATCCGATGCTTTGTCGGCTGCTGTTGTTTATTTTTTAGTAAAGTAAATGTTATACATTTGTTGCGTTAGGTTATGCAACCTTAACAGTGACTTTAGTTAGCATGAGAACGGTTATTAAGGCGCTTCAGAAGAGATTTCTGGTAAGGAGAACGCATGGAAGTGGGGAAATTGATGAAACCGTATCCATTGCTGAATCTGGCGTATGTGGGGGAATAATGCACTGTTGCCCCCTACCGTAACCCTGAGTAGGACGGATCAGACGCACCAGCGTCGCATCCGGCATTTTTCTGCACCAGCGCAAAAAGGCCATCCTTACGGATGGCCTTTCGCTTAATTTGATGCCTGGCAGTTCCCTACTCTCGCATGGGGAGACCCCACACTACCATCGGCGCTACGGCGTTTCACTTCTG